>JAIRSJ010000008.1 GCA_031255525.1 Campylobacteraceae bacterium | reverse complement strand
AGCATCGGGAGAAGATCTACGAAAGTAGAAATTTACATGTAAGTTTAAACCTTAAGTTTGCGACGTAATAGCACCCGTATCTACGAAAGTAGAAATTTACATGTAAGTTTAAACCTCTATTCGGAACCTTACAGGGCTTAACATCTACGAAAGTAGAAATTTACATGTAAGTTTAAACAAAAAACATTCCTCTAGAGCTATAAACTCATCTACGAAAGTAGAAATTTACATGTAAGTTTAAACATAATTGTGTGCCTCTAGAAACTGCTATATCTACGAAAGTAGAAATTTACATGTAAGTTTAAACCCTAAAAACATAAAAAAAGATAAAAATCACATAAAAAAGACTTGATAAAAGGCTTTTTTACTTAAAATCAGTGATATGTTATATTAAAGAACACTCTATTTTATTAAAAATTAATATTAAAACAGAGGTTTGCAAAATAATAAATTATTTGCAAACTATAGAATTATTATTTTCTCATCTATATTTTTTGCATAACCAAATTTTATAATATTACAAGATTGACTAAGCTGAAATATTATAACACTATCTGTTTGTCCAAAACTTTTTGAAAAGTTTGACTCTATTGCTATTTGTATATTATTTATAACTCTTTGACTATTTTTTAATTCAAACAAAGAGTATTGTAATCTATGTCCAAATTTACTTAAATATTTTGAGAATTTTGTACGTAGTTTATCATCGCTTATGTCGTAGGATATTAGAAGCTCCATTTTTCCTCCTTTATGTCAGTAAAAACTCAGGGTAGTTTTTTATTTCATCATTTTTGATGAAAGCCCGATAAAATTTTTGTACATACAAAAAAATAGCATCCTCATATTCCAAAATACCATCTAAAAGCCATTTGGTATAATATTTATTCTTTTCTATATCTAAAAAATATTGATAATTTTTGTATATAAAGTCCTCTTCTTTGAATTGTTTTAAGCCATATGCATTTTTTATTATTTTATCAACCAGTGGGCGAAAAGGCTCTTGCAAATCACAAATTAATGATTTTCTTTTGTAAAAATTTTGATGCAAAAAACCTTGATATATATCAAATCCGTACAGATTCAGTAAACACTCTATAAAATAAAAAAGTTTTGTATATCCTATGTCTAAAACAACATTCAATGGGTCGGATTTTGTGCGAGGCTTTCTTCCTTTAAAAGGCAATTTTGCAAATATATGTTTAAAATAAAGCTTCGAAGACGCACCTTCTATCCCCATGAGTTGCTGAATACTTTTTGCATCCCACACATTTTCTTTGTAGTTTTGAAGCAGATGTATAGCATTTTCAAGCTCGCCATCTTTATGGCGTATGTTTTTTAGTAGAGTGATTTGATTTGTGATTTTATTGTAAATTATGAAATTTGCAAGATTTTGATTTTGAAAATCGTATTGTTTTTTGCGAAGTAGAAAATTGCCCTCAGTCGCAGCGTTCCATGAACCAATAAGCCTAAATGAGTGGTTAAGCATCAGTATCGTTATGCCAAATTTCTTACTTCTTTCAAGAAGACCCGTTGAAATAGTGCAACTTCCAACTATCCAAATTGAAAATATTTGATAGCAACTATCTTGCAAGATAACATTTTTAGCGTTATCGGTTACTAAAAGATTGTCATTTTTAAAAGAAAAATGTTCGCCGTATTTTGCGAAAATCACGACTATTTTTTTGGCTTTAAAATCCGGAAAACTTAACATATTGAGATGTCACATAAATTGGAATAGATGCAATTTTCACATTTTTCCTGCGTGGATGTGAAGTTTGCTTGCAGAGAGTAATTTTGTATATCATCTACTAATTTTTCAAATTTTTCTAACATTATTTTGTTTTTACTTGGAAGTAAAACGGGATATGTTTTGTTGTGAATCAGATCGTAAAGCGCGAGATATTTAACATCAAAATCCATCTCTGTCAGGCAAAAATAATGTGCATAAATCTGGAAAATATATCCATCATAAATATGTTTTATCTCTCTTTTTCGCTCAATTAATTTTTTTGATTTTAGGTCAAAAATATCGATTTTTCCAAAAAGTTTATATTTATCAGAATAGACTTCAAAATCTTGTAAAATATCCTTTTTATCAGAGTATGTTTTTGTATCTATACTTTTATGGGCACTTTCACCGCGTAGTTGAGGAGCTTGCGAATACATACTTTTATCAAAACAACTATATAATCCGTGAAAATAGATGGAGCGAGGACAAAAGATAAAGTCATTCAAATATGAAATCGGTATATAATCTTCCATCTCGCTTCTTTTACAAAACAAGTCTATTTTTTATTTTGCATAAAATCTAACCAATCTTTATTGGAGACGGTTAGCTTTATCTTTTTTAGATCACTTGCATTTTGACTTTGAATTTGTTTGAGAACCATCAAGCCTTTTAAGGCTATATGATAAGCGCCATTTGCATCGGAATTTATCGGAAGTTTTGCAAGTTCGCCTTTTTCCTCCTCTTTTTTACTATCAAAGAAATATCCGTTTTTATTTTTGATTGGCGATAAAATAAAATCATCAATAACTGCGCCATCTTTACTTTTTGCGTGTCTTAATGTTAAAGTTGAACCAAGATACGCGACGAGCTTTTTGAAAAAATCAGTCTCATTCATATTTAAAATTTGAGGTATTAAATTTTTTTGTGCTGTGTCGATGTTGTATTGTCCGAAAAGTTCTTTGAGCTCTTTGGTAACATCAATAGTTTGAAATTCTCTATCTTTTGCATTGTAGGCATATCTGGTTTTTCCAAAAGTACAAGCAGTCCACTTTTGTATACCTTCACATTTTTTTGTCAAAACCCCATTTTTTAGTAATTTTTCATAATCAAAACTAAATTCAAAGTAATCCTCATTTTTATTGAAAGCTATAGAGTCAAAAGAGTCAAAAAGTTTTTTAGAGTTTTCAACTGAAGTGTATTTTGGATTTAAAAGATTTACAAAACCGGTTGTCGGGTCAATTTTACTTGTATTCCAAGCAGGAATATAAAATAAAAATCCACTTTGCTTACCAAGCTTTTCAAAAGTTTCAAATCTATTTGTAAGTTGTAATGCTTTTAATGCTCCTGTTGGTTCATTATTCCTTTCGTTATCTTTTGCAACATCTTTTGCAATCAAAAAGTTTAATTTTTCTATTAACGCTTTTTCGAATTTTTGATAGATTTGTTTTTCGACTTTTTGTCGTCCTCGCTTAAAGCCAAAGTTCAAATCCTCAAGCACTATAATTGCTTCATGCTTTATCATCAAAGTTGATATTTCATGTACAACTTGTGAAAGGTACCCTGATTTTAACTCTTTTATATTTTCTATTGATTGCCAATTTAGTCTGGCTTCTCTTATTTTCTTTTGTCTTTCACTTAAAATTTCATGATATTCAACACCGCCAATAGTATTCAAACTAGCTTGTTCAATCATCTCACCTTTTTGGTTTATTATTGAGTAATAAAGAAGATTTTTCTCACCTCTATCAAGCCCAATAATATTTACATCTTTGTTTATATGCAAAAACTGATTTACATGTTCATTTATATTTGAGATTCCTCTTGATTGAAAGTTTTGTGTGATAGGAATATGAAGTAAAAATTTATTCTCCGCATATCTTTTATCTTTATACAAATCATAAGGGAAAATGGCTTGTTTTGAATTTGACTTGTTGTCAATCGGTACATTTTTCTCATGTGTGACTTTTTTTGGGATTGATGCTGGTCTATAAAAAATTTCTGCCTCACCATTTAATTTATAAACCACGTCTCTTAGATTTTCTTCATTAAAAAGCATTTTCCAAAAAATTGTATGAAGATTTGGAGTTCCTTTGCTATGTTTTGAAAAGTCTTTGTTGTAGATTTGAAAAAGATAAAGCTTTCCATTATTAACCAAATTTTCGATATAGTTTTTTGAGAATTTTTTAAATTCAATTTTGTAGCCATCACGCTCAATTTCCCTATAAAAATCACTTATATCTTTATATGATGAAGTTGGTGAAAATTTAAAATCAAAATGTTTCCAATCAGGATGTTTGGATATTGAAGTTTTAAAATAATCAATTAATTCATGACAAAAACCTATATCAAAATTTTCACCCTTTTTGTGTTTTTCTTGTTTGTAACCATTTAAAATTTTTTGACTTGGATTGTAATTTTTGATACCTTTTTCCGACAAAAAAACCTTCGGCAACATTTTGTTTGCACCGGGAAGAAGTTTGTAATACATCTTTTCATAAAAATCTTCACTCTCTTTTGGTTCAGCAACTTCATGAAGAACTTTTTTATGGTCTTTATTTAAAATGCCAAGATAAAAATCATCATCTTTTTTGAATATAATTGCAAAATTATCAGCCTCTTTGTTTACATCCCAACCATTAAGAAGTGTTGAGTTTTCAAAATTTATTTTTACCTTCTCTGTTTTATATGGTTTTTGTGTTAGGTAGTTTCGTATTTTATTATATAAACTTATGAAATTTTCAAAATCTTCATCAAAATTTGATAATTTTGTATAAAAATCTTCATCTTTTTCATCACTAAAATCATTTGGAACTCTTATGCTTTTGACAATTCTTGAAAGCGTAATCAAAGCGTCCAAATACTCTTTTATGATGAGTGAGTATTGTTTATCGTGCAGTAAAATTGATTTTTCACAAGTAAATTCCAAACCAAAAACTTTTGGAAGTACGTATTGCTTTTTATCAATGGTTTCAAACAAATCAATTAATTTTGCATTTTCTAAATATTTTGATTTTGTAAAATAATCTTTTACATATATATCTTTATGGTTTTTATCATGCGTCGCTTTATAAAATTCCAAAGCGCTCTCAACTACTTGGATATTTATGAAATCGCTTTTTAAAAATACTTTTTCTTCTTTCTCTCTTAATTTTTTTGTTTTTATATCTTTTGCAATCTCTTTTTCAAAATACTCCTTAAGTACATGATCTAATAGACTAAAATTTTCAAAAAGTCTGTTTGAAATATTTGTTAATTCAGCTCGTTTTATCCAGATATTTTTTACACTATCAACACTTTCCAAAATCGTTTTTACCTCTTTTAAAAAGTTTTTTTCTTTTATATTCAGATAAAATTTTTGCAATGTATCTATCAGCTCTTTATCGTCCTCAAATTTATCCAATACAAATGAAAATGCTTTTCTATCGCTCAAAATTTGTTTTTTCAATGTTTTTAAAAAAAGTATTTTTTTATCTTTATTTTTTTGATTGAATAGATTTATAAACTCGTTTAAACCTTGCATTTTTTTATTATGCTCTGCTTGACCGGAAATGAGTAAATTATACTCTTGGATTGTTTGTTGCGTTAAAGTTTTCAACACAAAATCAATTGAAAAAATATCATAAATTGTAAGGTTTTTATCTATTTGACCCATCTCTTGAAACGTATTTAAGGCACATTTACATTCATCAAGCAGTGTATTTTCATCTTTGATTTTCTCAAAAACAGATAGATTGTGGAAAAATATCGGCATATTGTCATTTACGATTCTGTAGGATATTGCTGTGCTTTTTTCATCTTTTGTATACATATTTTTTCTATTTTCATGAAAGCCTGTAAAATATGTTGTAAATGAGTAAAAGTTTTTGATTATTTCAAGGTTTTTTGCTTTTTCTTCGCCATATTCGGCTCTATTTGCTATAAAATTTGGCAAATCGTTTTTAATTAAATCTTCGCCAAATAGTGGTTTAAATTTATCATTTTTTGAAAATTGCAAAGTGATAAACTGCCTTAAAATAGCTTGTATCTCTCTTATGATGTTTTTATCATCATCGGTTTTTTCTTTCTTTTTGAAGAGTTTAAAATACTCCTCAACATTTGCTTTTGCATCATTAAAATTTATATTTGAAAGACATTTATCGATGAAGTTTTTGTGATATTCATCTATTAATTTCTTAATTATCTTATATTCATCTGCCTTTTTTGTGTCATTTTCTATAATATTACTTTTGAGTATAGAGTCTGCAGTATTTAGCACAGGCCTTAACTCAAATCTAAGCGTTTTTTGTAGTGAATAAAAGTTTGTAAAATCCTTGAAGAACTGATTCATAAAAACTCCTTGAATTAACTCAATTACGATTAATATAATATTAACACGGAACAAGAATCTTTGTTAAATTCATTAGCACTATATCAAAAAATAACAAAAATATCAATTCTATTTTTGTGAATTTAATAAACCATCGATATTTATTTTAAGCTTGAAAGAGTATGTGAGCGTATCCATACTCTATACTCACTTCTTTTTAAATATTTGTTTATATCTTGTTGTATATATTTATTTTACAGATTAATATCAAAGAGTTTTCATGATAAAACGATTTTAGGAAATTGGTCTTGCAACTTGTGTTAGAACCAAATATAGACATTACAAAATTACAAGATAGCTTTTATCAGATTTTGCCGAAATAGGACTCGAACCTATATAGCGAGATCCAGAGTCTCGCGTCCTACCATTAGACGATTCGGCAATCAAAAATTTTGTGGGTTATGTTATAAAAAATCCCAAAAAATCATAACACAAAAAACAAAAAAGCGAAGAGTTTTACCTCTCCGCCAAAATTATTTCATAGACATATAACTATTAAGTGCACCTATATAAGCTTGAGCTGTTGCGTACATGGTATCAACATTAAGCCCATGCCCTATAATCGGTTTACCCCCATCAAAAGCCACTTTAACTATCACTTTTGCAAGCGCATCTTTTCCTTGGCTAAGAGCATCTACTTTATAATCTCTTAGCTCACCGCTGACATTACAAACTCTATCTATCACTTTAAACACAGCGTCCATCGTACCATTGCCGATAGCAGCGTCTGTTATAAGTTCTTCTTTGTGTTTTATAGTAATCGCAGCATTTGGCACGCCTCCCGGGTTGCAATCACTTAATTGTAATGTGATAAGCTCAAACACTTGAGGTATTTTAGTAATCTCCTCAGCAACCAAAGCTCTTAAATCATCATCAAAAATCTCTTTCTTTTGGTCGGCTAAAATTTTGAATTTTTCAAACGCTTCATTCAATTCTTCATCTTTTAACACATATCCCAACGTATGCAATCTATCTTTAAACGCGTGACGTCCTGAATGTTTACCTAAAACCAAATGATTTTTATCAAGCCCTATATCGCTTGGCTGGATAATCTCATAAGTTTCTTTATTTTTCAAAACACCATCTTGATGAATGCCACTCTCATGCGCAAATGCATTTTTGCCTACTATCGCTTTGTTTGGCTGAGATTCAATACCTGTGATTAACGATACAAGTTTGCTCGTTGGATAAATCTCTTTGGTATTGATATTCGTATAAAGTGGAGCAAACACGTCTTGTCTTGTCTTTATCGCCATTACTATCTCTTCTAATGCCGCATTTCCAGCACGTTCTCCAAGTCCATTTATAGTACACTCGACTTGTCTTGCGCCATTTTCAACAGCCGCCAAAGAATTAGCCACAGCCAAGCCCAAATCATTATGATTGTGTACAGAAATTATAGCTCTGCCATTTACAAAATCGCTAAGTTCTTTTATGCGTGCACCTATCTCATTTGGAAGACGATATCCCACGGTATCGGGAATATTTAAAGTAAGTGCACCCGCTTTTATCACGGCGTCCAACACCTCTTTTAAAAAATTTATGTCACTTCTTCCCGCATCCTCACAACTAAATTCCACATCTTCCATAAATGTCTTGGCATATTGCACGGCTTGGACTGCTCTTTTTATCACTTCGTCCGGTTTCATCTTTAACTTGTATTCCATATGAATAGGACTTGTGGCTAAAAACACATGTATTCTTTTGTGTCTTGCCAAGGCGATAGAATCAGCTGCTGCTTTTATATCTTTTTCAACACATCTTGCAAGTGAGCAGACCGTGCTTTTATCTATCTGTTCGCTTATCCTTCGTATAGCATCAAAATCGCCCGGACTCGCTGCTGCAAATCCCGCTTCTATCACGTCAACGCCAAGTCTTTGCAATTGCAACGCTATTTGTATTTTTTCCTCAGTGTTCATAGAAGCGCCCGGGCTTTGCTCGCCGTCTCTTAAAGTCGTATCAAAGATTTTAATTATATTGTTACTATCCATTTCAGTTATCTCCAAAATATTTTATATATAAAGATGCAAAAGCGCATCAAAGGGGGTTTGAAAACAAAAAATATTAAATTATTTTTACAGGAAAAGAGATAAAGAGCTAATCAGGAGCGCGTTTTTAATCTCGATTTTAGGTAAGATTTTGATGTATTTGGCAACGCCTATGCTTACACCATTCATTTCTAACTCCTTTC
>JAIRSJ010000083.1 GCA_031255525.1 Campylobacteraceae bacterium | reverse complement strand
GATGTAGAGATTTTAGCTCAAGAGCTTTTGCAAGATAGATATGAAGAGTTTGCAAAAAAGAAAAATATAGATTTTGTTTATAAACTTGATAAAGATTACAGATTTCGTGTTAATATGTTCTATCAAACAGATGGTATTTCAGCGGCATTTCGCGTTATACCTATGCATATTCCAACAGTAGAATCTTTAGAACTTCCCGACGTTATTAAAGATTTTGCTTTAAAAAGACGCGGTTTAATACTTGTAACCGGTCCTACCGGATGCGGGAAAAGTACGACGCTTGCAACTATTGTAAATATTATAAATAAAACGAGTCAAAAACATGTTATAACTATTGAAGATCCGATAGAGTTTATCTATCAGGACGAGCAAAGTATAATAAATCAACGCTCTGTAGGACAAGACGCCATAAGTTTTTCAGATGCCTTGATAGCCTCTTTGAGAGAAGATCCGGATGTTATTATGGTTGGCGAAATGAGAGACGTTGAAACCATGAGAACTGCGATAAGAGCAGCGGAAACAGGCCACTTGGTGCTTTCTACTTTGCATACCTTGGATGCGAAAGAGACTATAGGGCGTATTATAAGTATGTTTCAAGGCGGCGAGCAAATCCAAATCAGACAGTCTCTCTCTTCTGTTCTTGAAGCGGTTATTTCACAAAGATTGGTGAGAAGAAAAGGCGGCAAAGGAAGAGTTGCCGCAGTTGAGATTTTGGTGAAAAATGCAAGAATAGAAGCTATGATAGCTCAAGGCAGAGAGAGTGAAATTAAGGATTCTATTGAAAAAGATAGAGATGTTTATAAGAGTCAAAGTTTTAATCAGGCGTTGCTTGACTTGTACATAAAAGGCATTGTAAATTATCATGAGGCTTTATATGCGGCTACATCGCCTGCAGATTTGAAGATACTGCTTGATAATTATGATATCAAAAAGAATAAAGAAGTCGAAATAGAAAAAAGCACCGATACACAAGAGGATAGCTCAGAGCAAAACTCGAATGTAGTTGTTGATATAAACGATGTGGATATATTGGATTTGAAGAGATAACTTATATATTTTTTATGTAAAAAAAGATATAATCCTCCTCTTATTTTTTAAAAGGACAGTATTATGATAGAAGGCATTTTAAGAGAGAGTATCGATAAAAAGGCGCTCAAATCGCTTAGACGAGATGGTTATCTTATCGCCAATATTTACGCTAAAGGCTTTGAGAATATTCACGCTGCGTTTAAAGAAAACGAGTTCATCAAAGAGGTTCGCAGAAAAGAGAATCTGATTTTTCCGGTAAAAATAGACGGTAAAAGCTATGATGTAGTGATACAAGAGTATCAAAGAGATCCGGTTACAAATAGGATTTTGCATGTGGATCTAAGAATGGCGGTTCCAGGGGTTGTTACAAAATATTTTGTACCTGTCGTAATACAAGGCATAGCAAAAGGCATCAAAGACAAAGGCGTTTTGGTACAGTCAAAAAGAAGACTTTGTGTTAAATGTGCTTCGGAATTTTTACCAAACTCTTTTATTCTTGATGTGAGCGATTTGGAAATAGGTCAGACTTTGCTTGTAAGAGATATCAAACTGCCTTCAAACGTTCAAATGATAGATGCGGACAGAGTTGCCGTTGTAGGCGTGGTAAAAGCTAAGTA
This sequence comes from Campylobacteraceae bacterium, assembly GCA_031255525.1. Classification (GTDB taxonomy): domain Bacteria; phylum Campylobacterota; class Campylobacteria; order Campylobacterales; family Campylobacteraceae; genus JAIRKW01. The sequence goes on along the minus strand of JAIRSJ010000083.1, from coordinate 17,406 downwards.
ACAAATGTTTCTTTTTGTGGGACTTGGCAACCCTACTGGAAAATATGCCAACACAAGACACAATATAGGCTTTATGGTTATCGATCGTTTGGTTGATGAACGTAAAGCCTCTCGCATTTCAAAATCTCAATTTTCAGGCGAATTATACAAAGACGTTCAAAGTCTCTTTTTGAAACCTCTTACATATATGAACAATTCAGGTAAAAGTGTAAGGGCGGTTTTTGATTTTTACAAACCTGACGAAATTGTAGTAATACACGATGATATAGCCATACCGTTTGGAAGTGTACGTATAAAAAAGGGCGGTTCAAGCGGGGGTCACAACGGGTTAAAATCGATAGATTTGCACGTAGGAAACGACTATACAAGGATTCGCATAGGTATCGGTGCACCAAAAAATTTGCAAGATGCGGCAAGCTTTGTTTTGGAAAATTTTTCAAAAGATGAACTTGCAGGTATAAACAAGCTTATAGATTATAGTGTGAAAATAGTTGAGGATTTGCCCAACGAAAACTTAGATACTATAATATCTCGCTATACGTCCAAAAAGGGAATTTGCGGCGACAATGATTAAGATATATCAACGCTATATTATATTTTTATATTTCAAAAATTTTTTCATTATATTTTGTGCGCTCGAATTTTTCTATGCAGGCGTTGATTTTATAACAAACTACAAAGATTTGCCAAGTTCTGCAAATTTGCAGCTTTTATACGTTTCGTTCAATTTTATGAGTGCAGTTAGCTACACGCTTCCTTTGTCTATAGTATTTGCTATGATAATTTCAAAATTTTCTATGATACGTTCAAATGAACTTCTTTGTATGTATTCTGTCGGAATTACTAAAAATGCGATGATTTTACCTATTTTTTTAAGCGCATTTTTTTTGGTTTTTGTATACATGTTTTTAAATTTTACCTCTTTTGCTTATGCGTACGAATACAGAAGTAATCTTTTAAAATATAGCCAAATCATGCGCTCTTCTTCAAATTTGTTTTTAAAATATGAGGGTAAATATGTCTATTTTGGCGAGTTAAATCCGTTGACACAAGAAGCTTTGGATATTAAGATTTTTGATATTGAAGATAATGAGTTAAAAGAGATAATTACGGCAAAAAAAGGGGTTTTTGAAGATAATACATGGATACTTGAGAGTGCAGAGAGGATTAAAAAACCGAAAATAGAAGCAAGAGAAAATGCAAGTATTGAGATAGAAATGTTCGATAGTATTAGGGTATTAGAACAGTTTCGTCCAAAAATTATTGAAAACGCACATCTTGGAAGTCAATCTTTATCAATTCCGGATGCTATTGATGCAATAAAATTTTTCGGGGCACAAGGTATTAATATGAATTCTGTAAAAACAAATCTCTATTTTTTGATATTTTTTCCATTTTTTGCACCGTTTGCTGTAGTGATTTTGTATTATTATCTGCCTATTTCAGGTAGATTTTTCAATCTTGCACTAATGAATTTCGGATTTATTTTTGTTACGCTTGTGGCTTGGGGCGTGCTTTTTATGTTGAGCAGATTTGCCTTAAATTCTATCATTTTGCCGGAAGTTGCTATTTTAATACCCATAATGGCTTTGGGTGTTTTTGCTTTCATCTTGTATAGAAAAAACAGATGAGTACACAATAGCCTGCATATATTAGCAGATGTAAAGGTTCATCGAATGAACAACGCTAATTTTTTTTAAAATGTAGAATATATGATTTTTATTAAATTTATTTGTCTTTAACTTAAATTTCAATAATATTTATAAGGTTTTTTGATAGAATAATAAAATTTATTTTATTAAATGAGGGGATTGGTATGGATTTTAAAAGTCTTGCTTTAGAGTATAAAACACCGCTTTATATTTACGATTTTGAACATATAAAAGAGCAGTTTGAAAGTGTAAAAGAGGCTTTTTATGCCAGAAAATCGTTGATTTGTTATGCCGTTAAGGCAAATTCCAATTTAAGTGTTTTAAGATACTTGGGTAAACTTGGAGCAGGTTGTGATTGCGTCTCTGTAGGGGAGATAAAAAGAGCTTTGATAGCAGGAATATCAAAGTATAAGATAATTTTTAGCGGTGTTGGAAAAGAAGACAGCGAAATAGCGTATGCTTTAAGACAAAATATTTTAATGCTGAATGTTGAGAGCGAAGAGGAGCTTAAGCGTATAGAGACTATAGCACAATATATGAAAATCAAAGCCAGAATAAGCGTGCGTGTAAATCCGAATGTCGATGCCAAGACGCACCCACATATCTCTACCGGACTTAAAAAAAATAAGTTCGGTGTAGATGTTGACACGGCAAAAAGGCTATATATATATGTCAAAGATTCCGAATGGCTTGAGCCTGTAGGAATACATTGCCATATAGGCAGCCAGATTTTGGATATAGAGCCTTATAAGGAAGCCACCAAAATAACGGCAGAGCTTTTGAAAAGTTTAAAGGCTCTTGATATTGATTTGAAATTTTTTGATGTAGGCGGTGGCATAGGTATACGCTATAAAGATGAGACTCCAATAAAACTTTACGATTTTGCTCAAGCGGTTTTGGCAAATCTTGGAGAGTGTGATGTTACCGTAGTGTGCGAACCAGGGCGATTTTTAGTGGGAAATAGCGGATATTTGCTGACAAAAGTATTATATGAGAAAAAAAATGGTAATAAAAGGTTTGTCGTAGTTGATGCGGCGATGAACGATTTGATACGTCCGGGATTTTATAACGCTTATCATGAGATTGAGGCTGTCGATAAAGAGGGACAAAAAGTATCAAAAGCCGATGTGGTCGGAGCTATTTGTGAAAGCAGTGATTTTTTAGGTAAAAATGTACTGCTGCCGAAGTTAAATCACGGGGATTTATTGATTGTAAAGAGTGTAGGAGCATACGGATTTAGCATGAGCAGTAATTACAATACTCGTCCAAGATGTGCCGAAGTTGCTTTTATCGGCAATAAATATCGTATTATCAGAAGAAGAGAGACTTTTGAAGATTTAATAGAGTGTGAAACGGAGTGTCTTGTTAGAGGAAATGTATGAAAAAAATAGGGGATTTCAGAAAAGAGATAGATAAAGTTGACGATGAGATACTAAAACTTTTAAATCAACGTATGAAATTTGTAAAAGAGATAGGCATACTTAAGCATTCGGGCGGACAGCCTGTTTACAGACCTGAACGCGAAAAAGAGATTTTGGATAGGCTAAAAAAATCGGCTGACGGATATATAAATAATGAAGCTATTGAGTCTATATATTCTGAAATCTTTGCTGTCAGCAGAAATATAGAGTTTCCCGAAAAAATAGCATTTTTAGGGCCTGAGGGTACTAACTCTCATCAAGCTGCGCAACGAAGATTCGGTGCAAATGGCATCTATCTTGCCGTAAATTCCATTGAAGCAGTTTTTCAAGTACTCTCAAATAAAGAGGCAAAATATGGTGTCGTACCTATAGAAAATAATACGGAAGGCGTTGTAGGCGTTACGCTTGATTATCTGAAAAAGCACGAGGATATCAAGATAGTAGCTGAACTTTACATGGATATTCATCACTCCTTTGCGACATTTGCCGAAGATATTAAGCTCTTAAAACGTATCTATTCACATCCTCAAGGATACAATCAGTGCAGGCAATTTTTGGAGACGCATATGTTGCATGAAGTAGAGTTTGTACCTGTCAAATCGACAGCAGAGGCTGCTCGTATGGTAAGCGGCGAAAAAGACGCAGCAGCTATATGTTCGCGTATAGCGGCAAAACTCTATAGCGTTCCGATACTTTTTGAAAAGATAGAAGACAATCTTGCAAATAGAACACGTTTTGTCGTTTTGAGTGATTTTAAAAATGTCAAAGGGGCAAAAAATAAAACTTCCGTTTTAGCTCAAACATATGATAAACCCGGAGGACTTTTGGGATTATTGCAACTTTTTAATGATGCTAAAATAAATCTCACAAAGCTTGAATCTCGTCCGACAAAAAGAAGAGATTTTAAAAGAGTTTTTTATTTGGACTTCGAGGGACATATAGATGATGAGAATGTTCAGAGCGTACTGAATGTGAGCGGCAAAAATTATGATATTATATGGCTTGGAAGCTATATATCGGAGGATTGATTTATGAATTTTAATGAAACGCTCGCAAATTTAACAAACTATGAGGCCGGCAAGCCGATAGAACTTGTCGTAAGAGAGTATGGGATAGAAGCTAAAGATGTGATAAAAATAGCAAGCAACGAAAATCCTTACGGCTGCAGTCCCAAAGTGATAGAAGCGATAAGAGATGAAGCTTGCAAAATGTCCTTGTATCCTGATGATAGTATGTACGAATTAAAAGAGGCACTCGCAAAAAAATACGGCGTGGAGAGCCAAAATATAATTATAGGCTCGGGAAGCGACCAGATAATAGAATTTTCACTGTTTGCCAAAGCGAACTTTTCCAACAAAGTTCTAATGGCAAAAACTACATTTGCAATGTATGAGATTTACGCTAAGCGCACAGGTACTGTCATATTAAAAACCGCGTCTCATGAACATAATATAAAAGAGTTTTCGGATATTTATAAAAGCAATAAAGATATAGCGGTTATCTTTTTGTGCTTGCCGAATAATCCTCTTGGTGAATGCTTGGATAAAAACGAGGTTTTTGAATTTTTAAAAAATGTCTCAAAAGAGACTTTAGTAGTGGTAGACGGAGCTTATCAAGAGTTCGCATCTTTTAAAGATAAAAACAAAAAAATAGATCCTAAAGAGCTTATAGACACATTTAAAAATGCCGTGTATCTCGGCACATTTTCAAAAGCTTACGGTCTTGGCGGCATGAGAGTGGGATATGGCGTGGGAGATAAGGATATCATAAAAACTCTGCACAAGCTTCGTTCCCCGTTTAATATTACAACTTTGAGTCTCAAAGCTGCTATAGAGGCGCTGAAAGATGAAGAGTTTGTGCAAAAAGCGGTTATCAAAAATTTTGAAGAGATGGCAAAATATGAAGAATTTGCTAAAAATCTTGATATAGAGTTTATCCCAAGTTATACAAATTTCATTACATATAAAGTCAAAAAAGACTCTTCTTATATTTGTGAAGAACTTATGAAAAAAGGTATTATAATAAGAGATCTAAAAAGTTACGGTTTAAATGCCATACGTATCACTATAGGCACAAAAGAGCAAAACTTAAAACTGTTTAGAGTTTTTGAAGATATTTATAGAGGCTGAATTTGGATATAAAATGTTTTGACGTAGAACGGCTTAAGATTCTTTGTGCCGATATACGTTCCAGAATCATTGAAGTTGTGAGTCACAATGGTGGGCATTTGAGTTCAAATATGGGCGCTGTTGAGTTAATTGTAGCCATGCATTACGTATTTGATGTTCAAAAAGACCCTTTTATTTTTGACGTTAGTCATCAATCTTACGCACATAAGCTTTTAACCGATAGATGGGATCAATTTGATACTTTACGCAAAATAGATGGTATCAGCGGTTATACCAAGCCAAGCGAATCAACATACGACTATTTTGTAGCGGGACATAGTTCTACTTCTATCTCTTTGGCGGTGGGTGCCGCAAAAGCTATTGCTTTGAGAGATGAAAAAGATAGAGTTCCTGTAGCTCTTATCGGAGATGGTGCTATAAGCGCAGGAATGGCTTATGAGGCTCTTAATGAACTTGGCGACAGAAAATATCCTGTGGTTATTATTTTAAATGATAATGAGATGAGTATATCAAAACCAATAGGCGCTATAAGCAAGTATCTTTCTCAAGCTATGGCCGGACAATTTTATCAAAAGTTTAAATCCAGAGTCGAGCGAGTATTGGATTTTTTGCCCGAACCGGCTACATATATGGCCAAAAGATTTGAAGAGGGTTTCAAACTAATAACGCCGGGAATGCTTTTTGAAGAGTTGGGGCTTGAATATATAGGACCTGTTGACGGACATAATTTACCCGCTTTGATAAGCGCTTTAAAAACGGCTCAAAAATTAAAAAAGCCAGTTATTGTTCATGCTCAGACGATAAAAGGCAAAGGTTACATGAAAGCCGAAGGTCAATTTGAAAAATGGCATGGAGTTGCCCCTTTTGATATAGAGAGCGGAGAACCTGTTTTGACAAAAACATTAAACAAGAGCGCTACTACTCTTTTTAGCGAAGCGCTTTTTGAACTTGCCAAAGAGCATAAAAATGTTGTCGGAGTAACAGCTGCCATGCCAAGCGGCACGGGTATGGATAGATTGATAAAAGAGTTTCCGGATAGATTTTGGGATGTGGCTATTGCCGAACAACATGCAGTAACTTCAATGTGTGCTATGGCAAAAGAGGGTTTTAAGCCATTTGTTGCAATATATTCCACATTTTTACAAAGAGCGTATGACCAGATTATACATGATGCTTGTTTGATGAATTTAGACGTTGCGTTTGCGATAGATAGAGCAGGAATAGTCGGTGAAGACGGCGAAACGCATCAGGGAGTTTTTGACATCTCGTATCTTAATGCAATTCCAAATATAACCCTCTTTGCGCCAAGAGATGATATCGGCATGAAGTATGCGGTAGAGTTTGCCTACAACCATAAGGGTGTATGCGCATTTAGATATCCGCGAGGGAATTTTATATCTTGCAAAAGAGTAAAATCAAAACCTTTTTTATTAGGGCAGGGAGAGATTTTACATAAAGGTAAAAGCGATATAGCGTTTATAGGATATGGAAACGGCGTCGGAAAAGCATGCAAGTGCGCAAAATTTTCGGATGAGGATATTACTATAGTGGATTTGAAATTTATCAAACCCTTAGATGAAAAGCTTTTGAAAAAAACAGCTCTTGCCTGCAAAAGATGGTATATATTCAGTGATAGTGCGAAAAGAGGCGGAGTAGGGGAGATATTACTTGGCTTTTTATCGGAACAAAAAATATATGATGTTGTTCTTGAAAGTTTTGAGTATGAAGATAACTTTATTCCGCATGGAAATAGCGTTGATATCGAAGATAAACTTGAAGTATCCATAAATAAAATAGTAAAAAAAATAATGAAACTAAAGCCATAAAAAATATTGGTTGAGAAAATATATTGTTATTTAATCTTTTTTATAATATAATAGGAAAATTTTTTTTCAAAGGTTTTATATATGGATTTCATCTCTTTACTTAAAAGCAAAAATTTAAAAGCTACGCCTCAAAGATTATCAGTGCTGGAAGTGCTGGATAAAAACGGACATCCTACCATGGAAGAGATTTATGAAGAGATAAAAAGAGAGTTTCCGTCCATATCTCTTGCTACAGTTTATAAAAATATTAATACGCTAAGAGAGAGCAACACCGTCATAGAAATAAATACTCAAAACGGCAAAACAAGATACGATATATATGTAAAACCCCACACTCATATTATATGTAAAAAATGTGGTTCGATAAGAGACGTGGACTTTTTAGAGTCCATATACGAATATCAAGAAGAGATTGGAAAAAAATGGAATTATGACGTCAAAAGAATAGATGTCACAGCAATAGTAGATAATTGTCCGCTTTGCACTCATTAGAAGACAATTAAAATTTACGCCCAAAGACAAAAATAAATTTTTTACAGACAGCTATTTTTAGCAAAAATAGTGTTGCGTAGATTTTTTAGTTTCCGTTAAATGTGTCAAACCAATATGAATATTACAGAGTAATTTAAAGTATTATTAAATCAACTTATACAAAAACAAAAATAGCATCAAAACTCGATTTAATGGGCATTATTATATATGTAAATTACCGTCGTAATAAGGGTATTTTTATAATAAAAAATATACAATGCAGCAAAAATAGGGGTATATGTAAATATAATTTTTACTTTTTAGTATTTGTTTTTTAAATTATTTGATTTATATGGAGGGCATATGCAAGGCAATATTCAAATCAGCAGGAAGAATCCTGCCGCGTTTTTATTTGTGGTAGATCAGTCAGCATCCATGGGTTATGTTATGCCCTCTATCGGTAAACCAAAAGCAAAACATGTGGCGGACGTAATTAACAGAACCATTTTAAATCTGATAGATTTGTGCAACAAAGCCGACGGAATTAGAGATTATTTCCATGTAGGAGTTATATGCTACAGTGGCAAAGGCATTAGTAACGGTCTGTTTAAAGACCAGAAAAAACCTATTTTAAATCCTATATCGGATGCGGCTGTAAATATTATAGGCGTGGAGACCGTAGTAGATAAAATAGACAATGGTCTTGGAGAAATTGTAGAAAGAAAAGCTGAATTTCCTGTATGGGTTGAAGCTGAAGCAGACGGTGAAACGCCCATGTGTGAAGCGTTTGCAAAAGCCAAAGACGCACTTTATAAGTGGTGTGATGAATATCAAAACAGTTATCCGCCAACCTTAATACATGTAACGGATGGAGATTCTACGGACGGAAACCCGGAAGCTCTTGCCGAGGATATTAAAAATATCAACACTTTGCACGGAAATACTCTTATCTTCAACATACATGTAAGCTCATTTAGCTCAAGTATAATTAAATATCCTTATAGCGATATAGATATACAAGACGAATACGCCAAGCAGCTTTTCAGAATGTCCAGCATTTTTCCGCAATATTTGATGGATAAAGCTTTGCAAAGAGGTTACGAGATTAATAACGGTTCCAGAGGTTTTGTATTTAATGCGGATGCTGCCGAGATAGTTAATTTTTTGGAGATCGGCACATTGCCTGCCACTCAAAGCTGGCAGAAATCGGGCGTTTGATGGAGCTTTTATTTAACGGCTCAGTTTCTAAAGATTATGCTTGTCCTCACGAGAACGAAGATTGGTTTAATATAAATTTTATAGAACACGACATGAGAATAGCTCTTAGTGACGGGGCGACAATTTCTTATAACTCTAAAAAGTGGGCTAAAATTTTAGTAGATTATTTTATTAAGACAGGAAATTTTTTTGCTGCCGACATAAAAAAAATAGTTAATATCTACTATGAGAAAGGGCTTGATTTTAATGGCATGACATTAATGCAAAAGCGAGGATTATCATTTGGAAGTTATGCTACATTTTTGGGTGTTGAATATAATTTTTCCGATAACTGCATACATGTTTTGGGTATAGGTGATAGTATAGCGGTTTTGTTAAACAAAGAAGATTTCATAGAAGCTTTTCCGTATACATCATCAATTCAATTTCGCAAAAATCCTCAAATGCTGAGTACCGATATACGAAGTGACTTTTTTTTTATATATTCGAAAAATTATTCCAAATTTTGCAAAATATGGGATTTAAATCCCATAAAATGTCCTATGCTGCTTTGTATGACTGATGCGCTTGGCGAATGGGCATTAAAAGAGATGGAAAATGGGAATAGTTTAGTTTGGAAAGAGCTTTTATCTATAAGCAATATGAGAGAGTTTAAAAACTTTATACAGACCAAGCGGGATAGCAATATGATAAAAATCGACGATACTACTTTAATATCAGTAGCGTTTTAGGCTCAATCATGATATACCCAAAATCAGAAGAATACAGAGCGGCTTTCCAGTATATAGGCGATACGCTTATAGACGAGATATTAAAAAACGGCATTGTAAAAAGGAATGCGTTAGGACCGCAAGTATTAAGCGGAAATTTTGCTTATGCATATGAAGTTACGTCGCAGTATAGAGTAAAGTATGCCGTACGCTGTTTTCGTTATGATTCTAAAGATCGCAAAGAGCGTTACAAGGCTATTTCGGATTATTTAAAAAAGTTAAAATCATCCTATTTTGTAAATTTTGAGTATCAAGATGAAGGAATTATAGTAAATAACGTAAAATATCCGATTGTAAAAATGGCTTGGGCTGAAGGTGAACTTTTAGGGGATTTTATAAAAAACAACTATGCAAACAGGTTTAAGATAAAAAATTTACTTAACTCCGTAAGAAAACTCGCCAAATTTATAGAGAAAAATAATTTTGCTCACGGAGATATACAGCCTGGCAATATTATAGTATCCGATGAAGGAAGAACTCTTAAGCTGATAGACTATGACGGCATGTATGTGGAAGAGTTGAAAAATTTCGGAAATTGCGAATGTGGTGTGCCGAATTTTCAGCATCCGAAACGAGATGGTTTCTGGTCAAAAAGATTGGACAGATTTTCATTTATAGTACTTTATGTGGCATTATTGGCTTTGATGAATAGGCACTATTTATGGGATGAAACGGATTCTGACGTGGAGACGATACTATTTAGGGCTGAAGATTATATCGATACAAAAAATTCAAAAATTTTCAAAAAATTGTATGCTTTAAAATCCATGGAAAAATATGCTAGAGGTTTTGAATATGTTTGCAATGGGCGTTTTAAAAACATCCCCTCATTAGATGATTTTATCAAAGATTACGCGACAAGAAGACACACCAGCATTATTGTGCCTGTTGCAACTGTAACCATTATCTTTTTTATAGCGCTCCATATTTATTACAATCAGGTCTCAAAAATAGGAAAACAAGACTCTTTATGGCAGACTGTAACAACTATTTTTCATCAAAATGTAGATAGTATAAACATGGATTTATGGCCGCAAAATTTATATTTATATGACATTAGAGAATATGAAATTGCTATAGAACGTTTAAAAATAGCGTATGATTTACATCCGAATGATACAAATACTGCCTTATCGCTTATCATGGTTTATGGCATGAGCGGATTTGATGATAATGCGCTTTTAAATTTGGCTTTGCCCCTAAAAAATGCAAAAATCAGAGATGAACGGCTGTTTTTTTCATTGGCTGCTTTGTATTGGCGCAAGGGCGATTTAAAACAGGCTAAAATATTTATCGACGAACTCAATGAAAAACCGACCAAAGATATCGGATTGCAAAAACTTATCACTCTGCTCGAAGATATAGTGCAAAAAGAGATTGAACTATATGACTCATACTATAGCGCAATGAACTTGAAAGCAAACGATAAAGCCGAATTTGCAACCCTAATGGTGTTGTGGGACAGGCCAAAGTTATACAAAAATATGGAAGAGATGTATAAACAAAGTTTTATAGGCTTTTTGGCAGAGCATAAATTTAATACTTTTTTGCCGTTTAAGGATTGGTTCGAGGTATATTCAGGTTATAATGCCGCCAAAAGTTTGCAAAAGCTTAATGATTTATATAAACAGTATCCCGCGAATAATTACTTAATTTATCAGCTTGCGGTAAATATTGCTTATTTGCATGTTGGTGGTCGTGATGGAAGTTGCGCTTCGGATTCAAATATGTATTTGTACGCCGCTGCGATATTGAGTGATAAAGTCGATATTATTGATGTAAGCAAAGCTTTAAATTATGCAAATAAACTACTGGATAGCGGTTTTTCCAAAGCGTATGGATATTATGCCTTGGGGTTAGCGTATTATGCCAACAATGAATTTGAAAATGCGCAAAAAGCTCTCACGGATGCGAAAAGCTATACGCAAAAAAAATTAAGCGGCAGCATAGACAGTCTTTTAAATAAGATAACGGACAGTTTGATGTGCAGAGCTATGATAAGCGATTTTCAAAAACTTTAATAGCGGTTGCTTATAAAATCTTTGGCGTATTCTATCACGCATATTACGCCGTATTTATTATGACTGTTTAGGGTGGCTCCGACATGGTTATACTCTTTGTGCATTATATTATCTCTGTGTCCTCTTGAAAAAACTCCATCGTCGATTAAAAGACCAACTACTATCTCCCGTCCGGTATTTGGCTTATAAGCGATGTTTTCGCCGGCCATTTTGTAAGTTCCGTATCTTTTTATTCTATCAAACGGAGAGCTTCCGTCGCTTCCATCATGACCTACTTCACCGGTTTTACTTTGGTCTGAAGCGTGGTCTTTCGCAGCTTGCCAAAGCCCTTTGCTTGGTATTAAAAGTTGCACTGGAGATATTTTGGATAAAACTTCATAACACTCTTGCGCCGCTTTTACTCCCTCCGTTGTTTTTATCGGCATTTTACCGGGCGGCGAGTACATATTATTCTCGCTATAGTATTGCAATCTTGGTTTTATATACAAATCCGCATATTTTTTGGGATTTGAGCGAACTTTGTTCATCTCCAAAATAACATCTTTTTCAACAGGAGTCAAATACGTCGCATCCCTTGCTGTGTCCAAAAGCGCCGCATCCCAATTTTCGTCATCCATATCTCTTTTATCCGAAACAGGCGCATTTTCACTCAAAACCGTATCCGTCCACTCGCTATCTGCTGCATTGTGTTGTGTTTCAAATTTTATTTTTGTCACAAAATATTCTCGCGAATATTTTATATCATGCTCTTTTTTATCGAAATTCCAATCTATTTTTCCTAAATTATTTATCTTGCCGCTTCTTACTTCAAAAAACAGCTCAAGCATTAATGTGTATGAGAGAATATATTTATCGGTACTTTTTTTTAGCTCAAATTGTATTATCTCATATAGACCATCACTCAAATCTTTCAGATAAAACAGGCCGTCTTTATCTGATATCGTCTCATGCGTGATACCGTTTTTACTATTTTGTACAGTAATTTTAATACCTTCGCTATCAGTATAAATTTCATTGCCAAAATCTGCTCTGAAAATGATTTGTCCCACAGCGAGCGTATCGGTCCGTGAAATCAAAACAGTTTGAGACTTGAGTAAATCCGTTTTTTGCTCATTTGATGATACGATAACGCTTACAGTGATAATAGTTATTAAAAATATTATGATAGTTGATAAAAATTTCATACAAAGCCTCAATAGTTTTAAATGATATATTGTATTTAAATTTATCTTAATGAATTAAAGGAAAAAGACAGCGCAAGCAAAATATCTCTTGCGCTGAAAAATAGAAGAGAAAAAATTATAATTTTTGAGCGTTTTTAGAAAGATAATCAGCAATACCTTTAGTATCCGCTTTGATGCCTTCATCGCCTTTATTCCAGCCTGCAGGACAAACTTCGCCATATTCATTCGTATAAAGCATAGCATCTACGACTCTTATCATTTCATCAACATTTCTTCCGAGCGGAAGGTCGTTTATAACCGCATGTCTTACAGTACCGTCTTTATCAATCAAAAAAGAGCCTCTCAAAGCCACACTATTATTCAAAAGCACATCAAAATCGCGCGCTATTTGCTTTGTTATATCGGCAACCATCGGGAAACGTATATTTCCTATACCGCCGTTTTTTACATCGGTATTTTTCCATGCAAAGTGTGTAAATTGAGAATCGACCGAAACACCGATAACATTTATGCCTCTTGCTTTAAACTCATCAAGTCTATGATCAAATGCGATAATTTCGGATGGGCATACGAAAGTAAAATCCATAGGATAAAAAAATACTACAGTTCCTTTTTCACCGAAATTTTTATAGAGATTGAAGTCCCCAACTATTTGATTATCTCCTAAAACTGCAGCAGCCGTAAAATCAGGTGCTTTATTTGTTACTAACATAAGTAGTTCTCCTTAATATGATAAAATTTATTAATTCGTAAATTATATCAGTATAATTATAAGTAATAGTTTAATTGAAGGATCTATTTTTTAAAATTTCTATATTTTTAAAGTATTAAATATAGAAAAAGATTTTTTGTAAAAACTTAGTTTAAAATAAGAATTACTCAAGTTTTTTTTAATAACTATTTAAATAAGAGTTTGATATAGTCCTAAACTCTATATTATGTTTTAGGAGAATGATATGGCAGTTAAAATTACAGACGTTTGCATTAGTTGCGGTTCTTGCATAGATGAGTGTCCGGTAAGCGCTATTGTTGATGATAGCGATAACCCGACCGGTGAGAGTATATATTATGTTTTTGCAGATAAATGCGTTGAGTGCGTAGGGCACAATGACGAACCGGCATGTGCTTCCGCATGTCCTACCGACAGCTGTATTGTCTGGGATACGGCTGGAAATGCATTGCGGGATGATATAACAAGCGACATGAGAAAAAGCGCAGCTGCCGTTATATCGTAGTTATGCTGAAGTAAGTTCAAAATTTTTTTGGTTTTGAGCTTGCTTTTATATTAAATGAAAAAAAATCTGCTATAATTCTACGCTTATTTTTAACGTGTTTTCTGTTTTTATCAAAAATCATTGCAGGAGAAAGACTATGGAGCAGACATTATCTATTATCAAACCCGATGCGGTTGCTAAAAATGTAGTTGGAAAAATTGTTGACAGATTTGAGAGCAATAATCTTCGCATAGCGGCTATTAAGAAGCTTTGGCTTACAAGTGAAGACGCTTCGAGATTTTATGCAGTTCATGAAAAAAGACCATTTTTTAAGGATTTGGTAAAATTCATGACAAGCGGACCTGTAGTAGTTCTTGTGCTTGAAGGTGAAAATGCTGTAGCTAAAAATAGAGAACTTATGGGTGCAACAAATCCGAAAGAGGCTGAAAAAGGCACTATTAGAGCTGATTTTGCCGAAAGCATAGATGCAAACGCTGTTCATGGAAGCGACAGTTCGGAAAATGCTTTGACTGAGATAGCTTTCTTTTTCGCAAAAAAAGAGTTGGCATAAAATATTGGAGATAGCGTTTAAAAAAGTCAGCAAAGAGGGACTTGATTTTTCACTTGCGCGTAATAAAATCAACTTCTTCGGTAAAATCTATCAAAAATCTCCGACACTAGCTTTGCTGGAAGGCAAATTGGAAGGTGAGCTTGAGCATAGATGCGACAGATGTGCAGAGGATATTTGTTTGATAGTCGACGAGCAGGTAGAGATGTTGATTTCTGATGGAGTTTATAAAACAACAAAAATAGATAAACAGATAAGTCAAGACACTCTCGCGATTGTGGAGATTTACGACGGGCTTATCAATTTTGATGGAATTTTGCAAAGTGAGATTGAGTCGTATAAAAGCGACTACCACTATTGCGCTATATGTGAAAGCCAGTAAAGGAGATTAAAATGGCAGTACCAAAAAGACGAGTTAGCAAAACAAGAGGCGCTAAGCGCAGAACACATTATAAGGTTACTTTAGCTATGCCGGTCAAGGCGAGCGATGGGAGTTGGAAATTACCGCACCGTATAAACAAAAATACAGGTGAGTATAAATAGATAAATGTTGAAAATTGCTATTGACGTAATGGGCGGTGATTTAGGTGCTGCGCCTATTATAGAAGGGACAATAAAGGCATTAGACGAATATGATTTCCATGCTTTACTTGTAGGTAAAAGCGATATGATCAAGCCTGCTATTCCGGCGTCATTAAATTCAAGAGTTACATATATTGAAGCAGAAGATATATTTGACATGCATGAAAGCGCTACTGATGTTTTAAAGCGCAAAGATTCCACAATATATAAGGCTGTGGATTTGGTACGTGACGGATATGCAGATGCTGTAGTTTCTGCAGGTCATAGCGGCGCTACTATGAGTTTGGCTACACTTCGTATCGGCAGAATCAAAGGTGTAGCAAGACCCGCTATTGCTACATTGATGCCCACAACAGCTAAAGGCGTATATTCATTGGTGTTGGATGTTGGAGCAAATGTTGATTGCAAATCCGAGCATCTTTTCCAGTTTGCTATTATGGGTGAAGCGTACGCAAAAAATGTTATGGGCATAAAAAAGCCTAAAGTAGGACTTTTATCAAATGGCGAAGAGGCAAGTAAAGGAAACGAAGCTACCAAAGAGGCTTATATCCTAATGTCCAAAATGAGTTCATTTGTAGGAAATGTAGAGGGTAACAATATTTTTGATGCTTCGGTCAATGTATTAGTTTGCGATGGTTTTGTGGGAAATATACTTCTTAAAACCAGTGAAGGCGTTGCCGAGTCTATTACAAATATTATCAAGACAAACGTCAAACACTCTCCTATGGCAATAGCAGGAGCGGCATTAATGAGAAAAGTTTTCAAAATCTTAAAACAACAAGTTGATTATGCCGAATATGGCGGCGCACCACTTTTAGGCATCAGAGGTTGCGCTATCATAAGTCATGGTAAAAGCAATGCTAAAGCCATAAAAAACGCCATCTATCAAGCGATCAATTTTGCCAATTCAAATGTAAACCACACCATAGAAGAGGAACTTAAAAAGTTTGAGTGATAAAATTTTTGCAAGTTTAAAATCTATAGGAGCCTATGCTCCCGAAAAAATTTTAAGCAATAAAGATTTGGAAAGTATGGTGGATACAAGTGATGAATGGATAGTTCAGCGAACAGGCATAAAAGAACGCAGAATAGCTTCGAACGATGAACTTACAAGTGATTTAGGGGTTAAAGCGTCAAAGCTTGCTATTAAGCGCGCAGGTTTAAAAGCGCGCGACATAGACGCTGTTATATGTGCAACGCTTACTCCTGATTTTTTATGCATGCCTGCTACTGCTTGTATCATAGCTTCAAAACTCGGTATAAAAAATGTTTTAGCATTTGATGTAAGCGCAGCTTGCAGCGGTTTCATATATATTTTATATATTGCAAAATCTCTTATTGAGACCGGAATTCATAAAAATATACTAATCGTAGGCGCAGAAAAATTAAGCGGCGTTGTGGATTATACCGATAGAAGCACATGTATACTTTTCGGAGATGGTGCCGGTGCTGCAATTATCGGAACGACAACAAACAAAGAAGAGGCTATTCTTGATATCCAAATAAGCGCAGATGGAGATTATGCACATCTTCTGATGACTCCTCGTTCTCGCGTAACGCATCCCAAAGATGAAAAAATTTTACAATATTTGCAGATGGCCGGAAACGAAGTTTTTAAAATGGCGGTTAAAACTCTTACTAATGATGTAGTTGAAATTTTGGATAAAAATGGTATCGAATCGTCACAAATAGACTACTTTATCCCGCATCAAGCAAACTTGAGAATCATAAATGCCGTACGCGAAAAACTTGACTTTCCGATAGAAAAAACGGCGCTTATCGTACATAAATACGGTAATACTTCTGCTGCCTCAATACCTATGGCAATAAATGAGGCTTATGAAAGCAATAAGATAAAAACCAAAGATCTGCTTTTATTGGATGCTTTTGGCGGCGGATTTACATGGGGAAGTTCATTAATCTATTTTGGCGGCAAATAACTCATAAATCACTCTGCTTCTTTTGATACAAAATTGCCCGCAAGGGATCGTTTGAAAATACTTTTTTCACCAAGCGAGGATAAGAGTATAACCTCGTCTTATCAGAATATTCTCCGGGACTCTTTATGGATTAGTGAAAAATTTCAAGCCAGAAAAGAGTGTATAGATATCTACAATAAAATTTTATCAAGTAAAGATGAAAAGGAGTTGTCAAGATTATTCGGACTTAAAAACAAAAGAGAGTTGGAAAAGTTTTCAGCTATAGATTTTTTTAAATGTGAAACGCAAAAAGCTGCCCTAAGATACACAGGTGTTGCTTATGCTAATTTGGAATATGCCTCTTTGGATATGAATGCAAAAGAGTTTATAGATAAGAGTGTGATAATTTTTTCAAATTTGTTCGGACCCAT
>JAIRSJ010000007.1 GCA_031255525.1 Campylobacteraceae bacterium | reverse complement strand
TTACCGCCAAAAGCCGCACAAGGCATTCCGCCTCCAATCACTTTTCCGAAAGTTACCATGTCGGGAATCACTTTTGTAATACCCATGGCTCCTTTTAAACTTGCACGAAATCCGCTCATTACCTCATCAAAAATCAATATAGCTTTGTTTTTATCACACAGTTTTCTAAGTTCAACCAAGAACTCTTCATCAGCCGGTACAAGTCCCATATTGCCAGCTATCGGCTCTAATATCACACAAGCTATATTTTTGCTATCATCAAAACATTTCTCAACACTTTTTATATCATTATATGTTGCAAGTAGCGTGTGTTTTGTCAAATCACTCGGAACTCCCGGTGAACTTGGACTTCCAAAAGTTGTTGCCCCGCTTCCTGCTTGAACCAAAAGCGAATCACTATGTCCGTGATAACAACCTTTAAATTTTACTATATCATCTCGTTTTGTATAACCTCTCGCAAGGCGAATCGCACTCATAACAGCTTCCGTTCCACTACTTACAAAACGAATTTGTTCCACATTGTCGAAAATAGAGCAGATGGTTTTTGCAAGTTTTGTTTCAACTAAAGTCGGTGCGCCAAAACTTAGTCCGTTTTTTACGGCATCTATCACCGCATTTTCAATCTCTTTATCACAATGTCCAAAGATAAGCGGTCCCCAACTTTGCACAAAATCAACATATCTATTTCCATCAATATCTTCTATATAACAACCCTCACCTTTTGTGATAAAAGGTGGTGTTCCGCCAACACTTTTAAATGCACGAACCGGAGAATTTACACCTCCTGGAATCACGCTTTGCGCTTCTTCGTAAGCTTTTATGCTTTTATTATAAATCAACATTTTTTGTCCTTACATGAGATGTAAACTAATTTTTATTGTCTTCCAACCACTTCTCAAGCGGCAATAACTCATCAATAACTTTTGGTTCTATTTTTAAAATTTCACTCATGCTTTTAACACCCATTGATAAAAGGTACTGCAAATTGTTATCAAACGTCGCACTTTCAATCACATAAATATTGCTTTTGTGAATTTCGAACATAAACCCGCCATTTGGAATTGGAGATTGTGAGAGCGTGACTGTGTAGTGCTCTTTGAGAATACTCTCTTTTTGCGAATACATAAGTCCTATGTTATAACCGACACTTCCAAAACCTTTTATTATAACAACCAAAACTTTTGTATCACCTTTTTTTGAAGAGTTAAAAACATTTATAATGTCTTTAATAGTCGAATATCCCGGAATTTTTGAAAAAAGAGTTTCAAAAAGCAAAACTATTTTCGTATTTACAATAGTGCCTAAGACATATAAAACAACCATCAAAATAACTAATGTAAGCAAAATCCACAAAAAACTTTGACCATCTATCTCAATCCCAATAAACTCAAAAATTTTGTGAGTCGCAGCATCTATCTTACCGTATAGCCAAAAAACTATAAAAGTCACAGCAGCTATAGGTAAAAGCCAAAAAAGCCCTCGAAATATATTTTCAATAAAATGTCTCAAAATAGTTTTCTTATCTTGCATATACAAACTCCTAATTTTTTTGTAATTATAGTTGAGTTAATTGTAATTTTCATAAAAATTATAAATTTTTAAACTCTTTAATGATATCGTTAGTTTTCATACATATTTCATTTCACAGGTTATAGGAGCATTTTATGAGTATTGCGCGTATTTTAAAAATCGTTCTCTTGGCAATAATTTTAGGAATAAGTTTGCCGCTTGCCGCCCAAAATGTAAGTGTCGACCAAAAACACAACCAAACGCTTGAAAACGAGCGTTACAAAAATAAAGATTTCCATATTTTGGATATTTCCGAAATGACTGTGGATGGCACGAGTTCGATTGCTATAACCTTTTCAATCCCACTTGCCGAAGGGCAGGATTTTGATAAGATAATAACCGTATCTAAAAACTCCGGCACAAACTATGTGGACGGTTCATGGGAAGTCTCTAAAAACAAAAAAGAGATATATTTCAAATACTTAGATCCAAATACAAGCTACATTGTTAAGATAGAAGATCCCGGCAAAATTAAAAATATATTCGGCAAAGGTGTCGGCAATTATCAAAAAGCACATGAGACTCGTATAACTACCAGAGACTTTAAGCCAATGGTAGGATTTGTTTCTCCTTCATTTTTGCTCCCTTCGGATTTTACCGAAGGTATTCCCGTTACGACTTTAAATGTAAAAGATATTGACGTGGATTTTGTGCGTATCGACTTGAAGATATTGCCTGAAGCGTTAAATTATCTGTTCGGTAAAACTTCCTATCGTTCATACTCGCTAGATAACTTGTTAGAAAATGGCGCTGAATTAGTGTACTCAGGAAGATTTGCTCTAAATGCCAAGAAAAATGCTAAAGAGACGGTAATGCTTCCTGTTAAAAATATAAAAGAGCTTCAAAAAGAGGGAGTTTATATAGCCGTAATAAAACAAACCGGCAAATACTATGCATATTCTCTTCCAACAACAATCTTTACTGTTACGAATATAGGTATCATAACTCACAAAACAAAAAACGGCTATGAGGTTTTCACTCAAGATTTGGCTGGAAGTATAATGCCTCATGTAAATATACAAGCTGTCGACAAAAATGGCAAAATAATAACAGAACAGAAAACAGACGATAAAGGTTACTTGAACCTTCAAATCTCAACCAAAGCAAACCCTGCGGTTTTGATAGCTCAAAAAAATGGAAAAATAAGTTTCGTTTATCTAAATAAAGGTGCGCTGGATTTGAGTGAATTTAGCATCTCAGGAGTACAAAATTTTGATAAAACACTATTTGCATTTGGTCCTAGAGACTTATATCGCTCGGGAGAAAAAGTATTTGTAAATGCAATACTAAGAGATAATGACGGCAAAAAAGTGCCTGAACAACCAATAAAAGTGGACATTATACAAGCTGATAATAAAATTGCCAAAACATTTACTTGGCAAGGAGATGAGGGATTTTATCAGTATACATATGAATTACCTGAAAATGCTCCGAGCGGAGAGTGGAAGTTTAGATTTGATTTAGGTGATGAAAATCAGCGTTTTTACACTTTTAAAGTTGAGGATTTTATGCCTGAAAAAATGGCCATAGATGTTAATACGAGCGATATACCTCTATCCAAAACGGAAAAAGTTGTTTTTGATATTTACGGCAGATATCTGTATGGCGCACCTGCAAGCGGTAACAGACTTGTGGGTAATGTGCGCATGAAATCTTTAAGAGACGCTCCGGCTTCTTTGCCAGGATTTTATTTAGGTTCCGTAAAAGAAAGTGATTTAAATCGATATATAAAATATGTAGATACTGCCTTAGATGATAACGGAAAAACGCATATAACCTTGCAAAGCTCTTGGAGTGATATAAAATCACCAATCAATGTAGTATTTGAAGCAAGCCTCATGGAGTCAGGCGGACGTCCTGTAACAAGAACATTAACTCAAGCCGTATGGCCTGACGAAAAACTGCCGGCAATTAAACCAAGTTTCGGCACAAAAAAAATATATAACTACAAGAGTCAAAGATATGAAAGTGAATTTTCGGTAGATGAAAACTCCCGTGCTGAATTTGAGATTGTATTTACGAATAAAGATGGCGAAAAACTTGAAAAAAATAATTTGCAAGTCACTCTGATAAAAGAGAGAAGAGACTACTACTGGTATTTTGACGACGATTGGCGTTATGATTATCGTCAAAAAGATATTTTGATGGATAGCGTTGATATCTCTGTTCAAAATGGAAAAAGTGCGGTCATAGGATTTGATGTAGAGTGGGGTTCTTACGTAGTTGAGGTTACGGATAAAGATACAGGTGTAGCAAGTAGCGTGCGATTTTGGGCAGGATACAGTTGGCAAGATAGCAACAAAAACGGAGCAAAACCCGATCAGATAAAACTAAAAATGGATAAACCAAGCTACAAAGCGGGTGATAAAGCAAAAATTACTATTGAATCCGTTGAAGATGGAAACGGCTACTTAATCGTCGAAACAAATAATGGTATTTTATGGTGGAAAAATATATATGTAAGTAAAAACAATAGCGTCGTTGAAATACCCGTAAATGAAGAATGGGCAAGTCATGATATATACATAAGTGCAACTGTGATAAAAGGAGGCGATAAAAAACTTCACATAACGCCAAAAAGAGCTGTAGGATTGCTACATCTTCCACTATTTAGAGATGACAGAAAAGTTGATATAACACTAAAAATCCCTGAAAAAATGGAACCTAAAGAGAAAGCAAAAGTACTAATCAAAGCGAATTTAACTCAAAAACAAAAGGGTAAAAAATTCACAACTATCGTATCGGTTGTAGATAGTGGTATTTTAAATATAACCAATTTTCAAACACCAGACCCTTTTGGCACATTTTTTGCAAAAAAAAGCTGGAATGTTGACATATATGATATATATGGCAATTTGATGGAAGATAGCGGTAAAATTGCGTCTTTGAAATTTGGCGGCGATATGGCTTTGTCAAAAACAGGCAAAAAACCATTAACGAAGATTTTATTAGTTGCTATGCAATCCGAACCGATAATTTTAAATGAAAATGGTGAAGCTGAAGTTTGGTTTGATATTCCTGATTTCAATGGCGAACTTCGTTTCATGACGCAAATTTGGAGTGATGAAGATTACGGCAGCAGCGAACAAAAAGCTATTGTAGCATCACCTTTAGTGATAGAATTAAATCATCCGAGATTTTTGGCAAGCGGCGATAAAAGCACCCTCGCTCTTGATATAAATAATTTATCCGGACTTGAGCAAAATTTAAAAATAAGCGTAAACGCAATGGGTTATTTGGACGGGTTTATAGAAGAGCAGATTTTGATAGCCGATAAACAAAAAAAGATTGTCTATATACCGATATCCGCAAAAAGCGGTTTTGGAAGCGGCACGATTAGTGTCAAAGTGAGTTCAAATGATGGTAAATTTCAAAAAACTATAGAAAAAAAATGGTCTGTCGGAGTTAGACAGCCATATCCTGCAAATACATTTAAACTTTTCAAAGAGTTAAAAAAAGGTGATACCATCAAGCCAAATGATTTTGAAATCGGCTACAAAAACCTTGATGAAAGAACTATAGATGCAAGAATAACCATAAGTTCAATTCCTCCTATAAATTTTGCACAAGCGATAAATGAGTTATTAGCTTATCCTTATGGTTGTGTAGAACAGACAACGAGCGGCATATATCCTTCCATCTACGCCTCTTCAGAGCAACTTGAAGCTCTTGGTATTAAAACATCAAGCAATGAAGAACGCAAAAGAAATGTGGAAAAAGGAATAGAAAGATTGCTTGGTATGCAAAAAACAAATGGTTCTTTTGGATTTTGGAATTCAGACTCTGAAGAAGTTTATTGGGCTACAGTTTATGTAACGGACTTTTTGTTAAGAGCTAAAGAGCAAGGTTACTATGTGCCACAGGAATCTTTAAAAAATGCCGTTGAAAGATTGCAGCATTATTCAAACAGTAATAGTATAGATTATGGCTACACATATAGTTTAAGCTACACAAATTTTGCCGTGAAAAGTTACGCTGCACTTGTATTGGCACGTGAGCAAAAAGCAAACATTGGAAATTTAAGGCGTCTTTATGAGTTGTCTGATGATACAACACAATCCTCTCTTGCTTTAATGCAACTTGGTGTTGCACTGAAACTTATGGGAGATAATGAACGAGCCGATAATCTTTTCAAAAAAGCTTTACTTTTTAGCTCAGAACGCAATAGATATTGGTATGGTGACTACGGAAGCAATGTAAGAGACAGGGCTTTAATATTATCGCTTTTATATGAATACAATTTACTGCCGGATGAAAGAGCCAAAATCATTCTCTCTTTATCCGAACAGATAAAAACGAAAAGCTATTTTTCTACGCAAGAGAGAAATGCCATATTTTTAGCAGGCAGACATTTTATAAATTCAAAAGAGCCTCTTTGGGAAGCTACAATCGATGCAAATGGTAAAAAAGAGAATATTAAAAATAATACTAAACCTTTTGTGAGAATGCTTGATTTTGCAAAACTTAATGCGATACAAAGTATCAAAAACAATAAGGATACAGCGATATTTGCATCAATGGATATTATAGGTTATCCAAAATCAGCCCCTGCTCCGGTTTCAAACAGTGTAACTATAACAAGAGACTACTACACGCTTGATGGTAAAAACACTACCTTGAGCGAATTAAAAAGCGGGGATCTAATTATTGTAGCCTTACACGTGACTACAAATTTAGATAGACTGCCGGACGCTCTTGTAGTAGATTTATTGCCTGCAGGATTAGAGCTTGAAAATCAAAATCTTGGACATAGCAGTGCAAATTTAAAAGATACGGAAGCTTTAAGTACCAATAGGGATTTGATAGACAAGATTGCAAAAACTACAATTATACATCAAGAGTTCAGAGACGATAGATATGTAGCTGCTATAAATGTCGGTCTTTATTATCCAGCCACTCTTGTCTATCTTGCAAGAGCAGTAAGTCCGGGAGTTTATACTGTTCCTCCTCCTTACGTAGAATCTATGTATAGCCCTGAAATTTTTGCTATCGGACAAAGCGTACCTAAATTTACAGTTAAATAATATCGGAGAGGATTTGTATCCTCTCTGTACTATGGATATCACTTGAAAAAATTTTTAAAAATCTCTTTTTTTATCATAATATCCGTACCAATTATAATATCTGTCTTAGATAGATTATTCCCATTGCCTTTAGACGAAGCGTATATGTCAAGGATAGTGGTTGCAAGCGACAACTCTCCTTTGTGGCGTTTTGCCGACAAAAACGGCATATGGCGATATCCTGTAAAAATTGATGAAGTATCACCTCTTTATATAGAAGCACTGCTTACTTACGAAGACAGATGGTTTTACAAACACATAGGCATAAATCCCATCTCTATCATACGAGCCGCTATACAAAATGTATATGAGGGAAAAATCATATCCGGCGCAAGTACTCTTACTATGCAAACGGCAAGAATATTAGAACCTCATAAAAAAACTATTGGTGGAAAAATCAGGCAAATATGGCGCGCTATGCAGCTTGAATGGTATTTATCTAAAGATGAGATCTTGACCTTGTATCTAAATCGTGCTCCTTTTGGCGGAACTATAGAAGGAATAGGTGCAGCTTCATGGAGTTATCTTGGCAAAATGCCATCGGAACTAAATCACGCTGAAGCCGCATTAATGGTAGCACTTCCACAATCTCCAAGCAGACTAAGGCCTGATAGACACTCCAAAGAAGCACAAAAGGCACGTGATAAAGTACTTGATAGAATGGAAAAATTTGGGATTTGGAGTAAAAAAACAGTCAAAGAAGCTAAAGAAGAAGATATCTATCTACCACCTCGTTTTACTCCGCAATTAGCTCCGATTTTTGCAAGGCGTTCTCTTAAAATGACAGATGAAAGAGTCATAAAAACAAATATAGATATATCTATGCAACAAAATCTTGAAGAAATGGCATTGGGTGCAAAATCTATACTACACCAAGCGACATCTTTGGCAATGATTGTAGTTGACCATACGGATATGTCTGTTAAGGCATATGTGGGTTCTATGGATTTCAACGATGAAAGCCGTTTTGGACATGTAGACATGGTAAGCGCTATAAGGTCTCCCGGGTCAACATTAAAACCTTTTATCTACGCTTTAGCAATAGATGAGGGCTTAATTCATGCCGAATCTCTTTTGCAAGATACTCCAAGAATTTACGGCTATACTCCGGAAAATTTTGACTCTGCTTTTTTAGGGGCAGTGAGCGCATCTGAGGCTCTGAGTAAATCTTTAAACTTGCCTGCCGTTCAATTGATTGAAGCTTACGGACCTAAAAAATTTACAGCAAAACTTGCAAATGCAGATATAAATTTGAAACTTCCTTTACATTCGGAACCAAATTTAGCCATTATTTTAGGCGGCGCCGGAGTTAGTTTAGATAAATTAGTAAGCGCTTATAGCGCATTTGCTAGAAACGGAAAAATTTCACCTTTGAGATATTTGAGAGATGACCCTTTGGTAGAATATCCTTTTGTTCATGATGGAGCCGCTTGGATAACAAGACGAATGCTCTCAGGAGAGGCAGACCCTGCGTTTTACAGACGAGGATTTTTATCTCTTGCATATAAAACCGGTACGAGTTACGGATTGAGAGACGCTTGGGCAGTGGGCATAAGCTCAAAGTATATTATTGGGGTTTGGATAGGACGACCGGACGGTACTCCGGTGCCAAATCAATTTGGTACCGCTACTGCCGTCCCATTTTTACACCAAATCAATAATTACCTGCAACATAAAAATACAAATTCATTTTTATTAAATGACTATTTAGATGAAAAACCACCGTCCGTAAGTGCGGAAAATATATGTTGGCCAAGCGGTCAGACACTTGAAGATAATGATATAAATTGCAGAATAAAAAAAAGAGTGTGGATATTTAACGCACTTATTCCACCGACTCTTCTTTCTTCGGAACAAGATTCGCTAACAGGCGGATGGTTTACGTATTATGTTGATGATAAAGGCGAAATGACAGCATATTATTGCAAAAATGCCATCAAAAAAAGAGTCGCCCTGTGGCCTGAATCATTAATCCCTTGGCTTCCTAAAAATGAACAGGTAATGGCAAGGCTGCCAAAAAAAAGTTCCACTTGTCCGCCACTTGAAGAGAATAATCCAACCAGAACTCTACTTATAAAAAATATCAAAAATGGTACGATATTTATGCTCTCTAAAGATAAAGGCGAATTGACTCCAAAAATCAGTTCACAAGGTGGTAAAGGTACAAGATGGTGGTTCATGAACGGAAAACTTGCGGCCGAAAATAAAGAGAGGGATTTTTTAAATTATAAAATAACCAAAAACGGACAATATCAATTAGTGGTAATCGATGAAAGTGGACAAAGCGATAAAGTTGAATTTATAGTGGAAAATATTCAATAGCTATGATATTATAATGTCAAAAAGGACAAATTTGTGCAAAAGAGAATTTTAATTACAAACGATGATGGATATGAAAGTGCTGGGCTTTT
>JAIRSJ010000065.1 GCA_031255525.1 Campylobacteraceae bacterium | reverse complement strand
TCTCTACCGCTCTGTCCAAAAACTGATCTATCAGTACCGGCGATTGATTGCTGACATTGACGGCTTCACTCATGTAAAGTTTTAATTCGCTCTCATTGTAGATAATCCTCATGGCGCGTCCACCCAACACATAACTTGGTCTTACCAATACGGGATAACCTATGACCGATGCTTTTTCTATGGCCTCTTCCTCGCTCATAGCAGTTGCATTTTTAGGCTGATTTATACTGTTTTGTCTAATAAACTCCGAGAATTTTTCCCTATCTTCGGCTATGTCTATCACACGAGCAGTCGTACCTATAATCTTTGCACCTATAGCGGCAAGTTGTTTGGCTAATTTCAAGGGTGTTTGACCGCCGAAATGAACAATTATACCATCAGGTTGTTCAAGCTCTACAACACTTCTTACGTGTTCAAAATCTATAGGTTCGAAGTACAAAATGTCACTTGTATCATAATCGGTCGAAACGGTTTCGGGATTGCAATTGTACATTATAGTTTCGACATTTAAATCCTTCAAGGCATAAGCTGCATGCACACAACAATAATCAAACTCTATACCTTGCCCTATTCTGTTTGGACCTCCGCCTATTATCATAACTTTATTTTTTGTTTTTTGAGAGTTCTTTGCTAACATGTTAGCGCCAACGTTAGTTGTGGAATAGAGATATGGTGTTAGAGCTTCAAATTCCGCAGCACAAGTATCTACGTTGTTGTATTCCAAGCCAATGTTAGCCTGTTTTTTGGCATAACATATATCATTCTCAGTTAGTTGTAAATTATCTTTTTTATTGATAAGATAAGCTATCATTTTGTCAGAGAAGCCATAAATTTTTGCCTCCCTTAAGAGTTTTGCATCATTTAAAATATCCATATCTATTTTTTTCTCAAATTCTACAATATCGCTGATTTGCATTAAAAACCAAGGATCTATTTTGCAAAGTTCATAAATCTCCGACACACTTTTCCCGCGACGTAAAGCTTCTGCAATGTAGAGCAATCTGTCGCAATTTGCTCTTCTTATCTCATTAATCAGCTTATCATCTTTGCATGTGAGAAAATTAAGACCAAAAAGTCCTGTTTCAAGAGAACATAAAGCTTTTTGTAAAGACTCTTTGAATGTCCTTCCTATCGCCATAACTTCACCAACACTTTTCATAGATGTGGTAAGAGTTGAGTTGGCGTAAGGAAACTTTTCAAATGTAAAACGAGGAATTTTTGTAACTATATAGTCTATTACAGGCTCAAAACTTGCCGCCGTACCAGTAATATCGTTTTTTATCTCATCTAATGTAAATCCTACAGCCAAAAGTGTCGCCACTTTTGCTATCGGATAACCTGTAGCTTTTGAAGCAAGAGCAGAGGAGCGCGAAACACGCGGATTCATCTCAATTACCGTCATTCGCCCGGTTTTAGGATTTACGGCAAATTGTACATTGCTTCCGCCCGTATCCACGCCGATTTCTCTTAAAATAGCAAAAGAGGCATTTCTCATCTTTTGATACTCTTTATCGGTCAAAGTAAGCGCTGGGGCTATTGTTATGCTATCGCCCGTGTGTACACCCATAGGATCGAGATTTTCTATAGAACAAACTATAATACAGTTGTCGCTTTTATCTCTGATAACCTCCATCTCGTACTCTTTCCATCCAAGCAACGATTCTTCTATAAGTATTTCGTTGATAGGACTTATATCAAGTCCGGCTGCGGCAAGTTCTTTAAATTCATCAAAATTATATGCAACCCCGCTTCCGCCGCCAGCTAGGGTATAAGAAGCTCTGATAATAAGCGGAAATCCTATCTCTTCTGCGGCCTTCAAAGCTTCGTCTATAGTATAAGCGTATCGGCTTTTTGGCAAGTCCATACCTATTTTTATCATAGCTTCTTTAAAAGCTTGTCTATCTTCACCTTTTTTGATAGCTTCTGGATTTGCGCCCAAAAATTTTACATTTTTTACTCTTCCGCTCTCATAAAGCTTCATAGCGACATTTAAAGCGGTTTGTCCGCCCATAGTAGGCAATATAGCGTCCACTTTCTCTTTTTTTATAATCTTCTCAATCGTGTCAATAGTGATAGGTTCTATATATGTTTTGTCTGCAAATTCGGGGTCTGTCATAATGGTGGCAGGATTTGAATTGATAAGTACCACTCTATATCCGAGCTCTTTTAGCGTTTTGGCGGCTTGAGTTCCTGAGTAGTCAAATTCACAAGCTTGTCCTATAACAATAGGACCCGAACCTATAAGCAAAATGGTATTTATGTCGGTACGCTTAGGCATTAGATTTTTCCTTCTTTTAAGTTCACAACAAACCCCTTTTAAAAATTTTCAATCTTTTATTATTACGTGAAAAAAACTTGGTATATCAACATTTGCATATGGTCTTACGACAGCCATAAAATATGATTCGTCTTTTTGGACGCTCATCACTCTTCCTACCCTCACGCCTTCAAAAAATATATTATCAAGACCACTCGTTACAACTTCATCGCCTTCTTTAGGCTCTGTCCATAAAGGTATGTAACGTACTTCTATATTGTCATTTGCTCCAAAAGCTATTCCTTTTATCTTTTCATCACCTATATAGACCGAAAATGTTGATTTTGGATCGTATTGCAAAAGAGCTAACGCTCTTTGGTTGCTATTCGTCACTATACCGACAGTATATCCCCCCTGAATAAGCCCATAAACTTTGGTTGCATTAAAGTTGTCGAAATCCAGCCAAATTTTATTATAATCACCAAGATTGGCGTACGATAAGGCTCTAACCAGCTTTGTTTTGGGAGCGTATTCGCTCAAATTTGCCTCTTTTAACATGGTGTTCAGCTTATAAGATACTGCTGTTAAATCAAGCGTTTTTGTCTCTAATTCCATGTTTCTTTTTTTTAATGCTATTATCTCATCGCGTTGATTAAAATGTTCGTTTATAGAATTTGAAAAGCTCTCTTTTGAATTTGCATATATATTAACAACAAATGCCGAGATATCATTGCTAAAACCCCTCAAACCATTGGTGTAATTTATAGAAATTATCACTAAAAAAGTGATTAACAAAAGAATTTTGAGCTTATTATTCATTTTCCGGTAACTTTTGTATCTGCTCAAGAGCTTTGCCTGTACCCTGAGCAACTGCCAAAAGCGGTTCTTCACCGATGAAAACAGGCAACTTAACTGCCTCGCTTAAATATTTGTCAAGCCCTCTTATCAACGCTCCGCCGCCTGTTAAGACAACGCCGTTTTCCACTATATCGCCCGCAAGGTCAGGAGGTGTAACTTCAAGTACGTCTTTTAACGCTTCTGTTATCTCTCGCAAAGGTTCTCTCATTGCTTCTCTTACATCTTCGCTTGTCATCTCAATACGACTCAAAAGACCGCTTACTTGATCCCGTCCTTTTATAGTCATCGAGAGCTCCGGATTTAACGCTATAGCACTTCCTATCTGTATTTTTATCTCTTCTCCGGCGCGCTCACCTATCAGGAGATTATATTTTCTTTTTACATAATCTACTATAGCCATATCTATCTTGTCGCCAGCCACGCGTATGGATTTGCTGATAACCAATCCTCCCAAAGAAAGAACGCCTATCTCGGTAGTGCCCCCTCCTATGTCTACTATCAAGCTTCCTTTTGGTTCATCAATCGGTAAACCCGCTCCTATCGCAGCGGCCATAGGTTCTTCAATTAGAAATACTTCTCTTGCTCCGGCACTCATAGCGGACTCTCTTACCGCTTTTCTCTCTACTTGGGTAAGTCCGTATGGAACGGATATAATGATACGAGGACGTAAAAAGTTTTTTCTTCGATGCGCTTTTTCAATAAAATACCGTATCATTTTTTCTGTCATATCAAAGTCGGCTATAACTCCATCTCTCATCGGTCTGATTGCTTCGATATCGCCTGGAGTTTTTCCGACCATGTTTTTTGCTTCGCGGCCAACTGCCAATATCTCTTGCTTGCCGTATTTATCTCTTCGCACTGCCACAACGGACGGTTCGTTTATTATGATTCCTTTATTGCGCACCAAAACAAGAGTGTTTGCTGTACCTAAATCTATCCCCATATCGTTTGAAAAAAACCCTATTAACTGATCTAAAACCACGCTTTTTCTCCTTTATGCGCTTTTTTTATTTTTTTTGATAAAAAGAGGCTTTTGGCCATTTTTTACAACATCTAAAGTAATAACTATCTCATAGCCTTTAAAATCAGGCAGCTCAAACATAACATCCATCATCAACTCTTCCATGATAGTCCTAAGTCCCCTGGCTCCGGTTTTTCGTTTAATGGCAAGTTCAGCTATTGCCTCAAGTGCTTCTGCTTCAAAACTCAATTTAACCTCGTCTATAGCAAAAAGTTTTTCATATTGCTTAACAAGAGAGTTTTTAGGCTCGGTCAAAATTTTTACCATATCATCTTTGTTCAAGTTTTGCAGCACAGCATTCACATGCAAACGTCCTATAAGTTCCGGAATGAGACCGTAATGCACTAAATCATCGGGCTCCAAAATATTCAATAGTTCGCTCTCTTCGCTTTTGCCTATTTTTTTCTGGTTAAATCCCAAAATATTTTTACCTACACGCCGCTTAATTATCTCTTCAAGTCCGTCAAATGCTCCGCCACAAACAAATAGTATGTTCGTAGTGTCTACTTGTATAAACTCTTGATTTGGATGCTTGCGTCCGCCTTTTGGCGGAATATTTACAACGCTGCCCTCTATTATCTTTAAAAGAGCTTGCTGTACGCCTTCGCCTGAAACATCACGTGTGATAGAACGGTTTTCACTCATGCGAGCAATTTTATCAACTTCGTCTATAAAAATTATTCCTTGTTTGCATTTTTCCAAATCCCCATCAGCAGATTGCAGCAGTCTGGTTAGAATATTTTCCACATCTTCTCCCACATATCCGGCTTCTGTCAGACTTGTGGCATCACATATTGCTATAGGAACGTCCAAGGATTTGGCAAGAGTTTGTGCCATAAGTGTTTTACCGCTTCCTGTAGGTCCTATCAGTAAAATATTTGATTTTGAAATTTCCGTATCGTCATCTTTGACATCTTGTTTGAAAACTCTTTTATAATGATTATATACACCGACGGAAAAGACTTTTTTGGCTTTATCCTGGCCTATCACAAACTCGTCCAAAACTTTTTTCAACTCTTTCGGAGTAGGAAGTTTTTTATTGATGTTATTTTTTTCTGTGCGCTCTTTGTTTTTTCTTTCGATAAAACTATAAATGTTAGTAATACAAAACTCACATATATAGACGTTTGCGTTTGATTGTCCGTTTAACATTGCCACATCGTCACCGTAATCTTTGCCGCAAAAATTACATCTTTTCATCATTTACCCTCTCATAGGGAATTCCCCGTTTTGTATTTAAGATAAATTCGCACATAATGCGTACCTTTTCGTTACTCGTTGTCTGCAGGATACTTTCCGCATTTTCTCTTACAGGACGGTTGTTTTTGAAAAGTTTTTTGTATGCGCCGCTTAGAGCGTCTATATCTTCTTTACTCTCGCGTCTGCGAAGCCCTACTAAGTTCAACCCTCTTAAGACGGCTCTGTTTCCTTCCGCCAAACAAAACGGAGGAATATCTTGAGAAAGAGCGCTGGCTCCTCCTATCATACACCCTTCGCCGATTTTAACAAACTGATGAACAGGAGTGAGTCCACCCACAACAGTATTGCTGCCAACCTCAACATGTCCTGCCAAAGTAGCCGAATTTGCCAAGATGACATTATCACCCAAAGTACAATCATGCGCTATGTGACAAAAATTCATAATAAAACAATTTTTGCCCAAACGCGTGGTGAAGTCGCCTTTTTGCGAACCGCCGTTTATCGTTGCAAATTCGCGCACAGTCGTGTTATCGCCGATTATTACGCGCGAGGTTTCACCGACCTTAAATGAAATGTCTTGCGGGTCACCGCCTATGATAGCATACGGATATATTCTGACACTATTACCTAAAATTGTGCCGCCAAGTATCTGCGCACCTTGTCTTACTTCGCTTCCATAGCCGATTTTACTATTTGCGGAGATAAAAGCATTAGCCTCAATAACTACGTTTTCTCCTAAAATCGCCCCGTTTTCTATTATAGCAGTCGGGTGAATTCTACTCATCTATTTTTATCCACTATCATGGCTTTTAGTTCTGCTTCTGCAACCAATTTGTCGTCCACATACGCTTTACCTTCCAAAACCCAAATATTGTTTTTGTGTTTTAGCACACTCAATTTGTACTCCAATTTGTCACCCGGAGTCACAGGGACTCTAAATTTAGCATTATCTATGCTCATAAAATAAACCACTTTATCCTGTGTGGCTTTTTGCGTTTCGGAACACATGCTTTTAAATGCCAAAACACCACCCGCTTGCGCCATTCCTTCTATTATCATAACACCAGGATAAACAGGATGACCCGGAAAGTGACCTTGAAAAATCTGTTCGCCGATAGTTACGTTTTTGTATGCTGTTATAGAAATCTGCGGATTTAATTCTACGACTCTATCTATAAGCAAAAACGGAAAACGGTGCGGAAGAATCTGTTGAATTTCTGTAACGTTAATCATCGCAAACCTTATTTGAAAAATCTGTAAATTCTATCAAAGTATTGCTAAAACTTCTCTAACATCTTGATAATTTATTGATTTTGCTTCTATCTTATAAGATGTTTTTTTGATATTATCAAGCACAATGATAAGCTGATACTCGGACAGTTTACACTTCATATTTGAGTATTTTTGATATGTGGCAGGATAAAACATCATCTCTTTCACGCTTTTATAATTCACATGCGTCATACTGTTAAAACACTCCAAGTCCAAAAACAATATGCCATCTCCCGTAAAACCAAAGCCATTTTTTATTTTTGTGATTTTGGTTTGCAAAACGCTATTTTCAAATTTATATCTACCTATAAAATAGCTATGAGCTGTGCGCGTGTCTTCTATCACGCGTCCCCATAAAAGTCGATAATTTTGAAACTCCTCTTTTTGGATTGCAAATTTTTGATTTTTATCTTCGCATTCACATATTTTTTTGTACAAGTTTATCCGTTCGGCAATAGAGCCTTTGAGCACCTCTTTTCCTATAGGATTTATAAGTTCGTCTGCTATCTTGTTTTTGGCTGATCGCTGGTCGCTTAGGGCATACATGCAGCCACAATAATTTTGATGGTAAAGTCTCTCTTCCCGCGCTAATTTGAACTGCTCGTGCGTGCCGCCTTTTTTCCTGAAATCAAAACACAAAACCTCCAAATTATAT
This sequence comes from Campylobacteraceae bacterium, assembly GCA_031255525.1. Taxonomy (GTDB): domain Bacteria; phylum Campylobacterota; class Campylobacteria; order Campylobacterales; family Campylobacteraceae; genus JAIRKW01. The sequence goes on along the minus strand of JAIRSJ010000065.1, from coordinate 12,660 downwards.
TTTTCGGCTATTTTTTTCGAAACTTTGCTTAGTTGTTCAAAAGACTTTTTAGGACTCATAAAAAGCGTGGTTGTGATACTTTTTTCATCAATCTCTTTGGCTTTTTTTGCACTAATCTCAAGACGCATCTCGAAACAAACTTCACATCTTTTGCCTCTCTCTTTCTCGCACTCAAACCCTTTTACGTTTTTCAGCCAGTTTTCAACATCATATTCTTCCTCGATAAGTTCAATATCATACTTTTTGCAACTTCTTTTTACATCAAAAAGTCTCAGCATGTACTCTTCATACGGATGAATATTCGGGTTGTAAAAAAAGCCTATGAGCGGTTCGTTAGGTAAAATTTCGCGAACTCTTTTCAAAAAATAGTGGCTGTCTACGGAACAGCAGATATGAACCAGCATCGTCTCTCTTTTAATTTTTCAAAATTATATCAAAGCTTTTCGCGCTTTTTATCTCTCCTGCTTCTATATTTTTAAAAATAAAATCTTCTTATCTGCTATTTTCGAACAGATAAATGTATATAAAAAATCATTATTTTACTTAAATCAAATCCGTCATAATCATAAGCAATAATTACTTTTCCACACATTATCAAACCACTCATTCGGTATGACAAAATAAGAGATAAATTTTAAAAACCTTATGTCTTTTGGCTATAATAAAATGTCTGTTTTTAAAAAGAAAGTATGTGGACAATATGAAAAGCTTGTTTTGATATTGAAGTCAAACAAAAAAATCATCATGCCAAACTTACAGATGGTAACGACACAAGTAAAAACGTATTGTAAAATCGGCGTTGCGCGTATAAAACTGTTCGGGATTTGGGTGCGCACTGCTTTGTATCAAAAAGTTTTATTTTTGAAGATATTTGTTTTGATTTTGAGAAAAGCTTAAAGAGGTTTTGATTTTATAGTAAAATTTAGATAATATTTTATATTTACTTTAAGAATAGCAAAAGGTTTAAAATTGTCTCGTTTTTTGTGTATTTTGAAAGATATAAACGAACTTATTGTTTTTAAGCACTCTGTTTTTGCTTTACCGTTTATCTTTGTCGCTATGACGGTTGCTTCAAAAGAGTTAAACAGTTCCGTATGGTTTGGAACAAGATTATTTGTCTTGGGACTTATAGCTGCGGTAAGCGCAAGAAGTTTCGCTATGGCATTCAACAGACTTGCGGATGAAAACATAGACAAGCACAACCCAAGAACAGCAAATCGTCCGAGCGTTGACGGCAGAATAGGTCGCAAAAATATGATAATTTTCATATTACTTAACGCGGCGATTTTTATTACAAGTGCGTATCTTATAAACGAAACGGCTTTTTATGTCTCTTTCGCGATATTGCTGGTACTTGCAAGTTACTCTTTATTTAAAAGATTTTCCTCATTAGCACATTTGGTTTTAGGATTATCTTTGGGGCTTGCTCCGATAGCCGGAAGTATAGCTATTTTGGAGATGACTCCGCTTTGGGTGTGGTTTTTGTGTATTGGAGTTATATTTTGGGTTGCCGGGTTTGACTCGTTATACTCTTTGCAAGATATCGAATATGACAAAAAACATGGTCTTTACTCCATACCTTCGCGCTATGGATGGAATAAGACTTTTATTATTTCGTCTTTATTTCATTGTTTGACTATTTTGTTTTGGCTGTTATTTGTAGTTTTTTCAAAATTGGGAGCTTTATCTTACGCCGCAGTTTTGCTAAGTGCGGTAATTTTATTTTTTGAACATAAAATAGTAAAAAAAGACTTTAATAAGATTGATAGAGCTTTTTTTACGTTAAACGGTTATCTTGGTATTATGTTTTTTGCACTGATATTTGCTGATTTAGTTATTGTTTGGTAAGGGACAAAGATGGGATTGGAGTTATATATATCAACCGCGGTGTTGGCGATTTGCATAGGAGTCGTTATTTTTGTGATTTATCACAATAAAAATATCGTTAAAAGAGTTGCTGCGCTGGAGAGCGTTATAGACGATTTAAATCATCAAAGTCACAAACTCAATAAAGCCGTAAAAGAACGAAATTTTGAAGAGGATATAAAAAAGATGGTCGAGGATAAAGTTGAACCTCTAACAAAATCCCTAAAAGAAGTAAAAAAGATTACAAGCGAGTACAGAGGTCAAAAATCAAATATCAATGATGCTATTGAGTTTGAAAGCAGGATTTTAAAACTCTACAAAGAGGGCAGAAACGAAGGCGAGATAGCAGATATTTTAGGAGTCAGCGTAAAACAAATAGAGCTTATTTTGGCGTTGAATAATCCCGAATGATAATTCACAATAGCTGGAGACAAATAGTCTTAAACGCTTATAACGCTTTGGATGACGGATATCGCACATTTTTGGAAGCCGATAATGGATATTTTCCTAATTTTTCAAACTTTCTGAATGCTTTTAAGACGCTTTCCAAAGAGAAAACGAAAGCCGTGTTATTCGGACAAGACCCATATCCGCGAGAAAACAGCGCAACAGGTTATGCTTTTATAGACGGTAATGTAAAGAATATTTTCGGCGATAAAGGATTGTCAAAAGAGGTAAATCGCGCCACAAGTCTTAGAAATTTTATAAAAATGTTGCTTTTATGTTCCGGCAAACTGACTTTAGCATCTTTGACTCAGGAAAATATATCCAAGCTTGATAAAAGCAAACTTATAACAACCATTATGGAACTTAAAGATAATTTTGAAGCCAATGGAGTATTGCTCTTGAACACTTCACTGATATTTGTAAACAAAAACGATACGTCTTTACATGCAAAAGCATTTGCGCCGTTTATGAAAACACTTTTATCACAGCTGGCAAATGATGAAATAGAGTTGATTTTATTCGGCAATATGGCAAAGGATATAAAAAAACTGCTTCCTGAAAATCATAATTTTACTCTCGTGCAAACTTGTCATCCATACAATCTTGAGTTTATAACAGATAAAAAGGTTTCGGACTATTTTGCTCCTATGCGTCTTCTTGAGTTAAGATAATAGTTTTTTAAAGATTATGTATAATTGTTTTGAATACAAAAATTAGACCGTATAGTGTCTAATGGTAAAAATTATCAAAAAGAGAGTTAAAATTATAATACATATTTCTACAGATGAGAGGATAGAGTTGTGAAGCCGTTATATCTGGCGGAAAGTTTTTTGAGCATTCAGGGCGAAGGTAAATATGTCGGGGCTCCATCCATATTTTTGAGATTTGGCGGCTGCAATCTCACTTGCAAAGGCTTTGGATGCGAATTTATCCATAATGGCAGTAAACTTACGGGCTGTGACTCACTTTTCGCCGTTTATGAAAAATATTTTAAGCAAGATTGGCAAATATTTAACGCTGAAGAGTTATTTGAAAAAGTACTTTTGCATGCGAAAGATTTACCATACAAGCCGCATATAGTTATCACAGGTGGAGAACCTTTGATGCATTATAAAAATCACGATTTCTATCGTCTTTTAAGATTACTTGAGAATTTTTTCGTTTTTGTTGAGACAAATGCTACTATACTCGTGGATTTTGATACATTTAAAGAGTATAAAAATATAAGTTTTTGCATGAGTGTTAAACTTTCAAACAGCGGCGAAAAATATGCAAAAAGAGTGAATAAAAAAGCTATAGAGGCTATTTGTAAAAATGCAAAAGAGACGTTTTTTAAATTTGTTTTAAGCGAGCAGATGATAAAAGAAAGCGCGATAAAAGAGGAGATAGAAGATATAACAAAAGGTCATAATGTACCCATATTTTGTATGCCTCTTGGGAGAAACAGGGAAGAGCTTGATAAAAATAGTGAGAGCGTAATCTCTTTTTGTATAAAAAACGGATACAATTATACCGATAGAATCCATATCCGTTTGTGGAATGATAAAAGAGGGGTTTAGCGATGATTATACGCAAAGTGTTTAAATTTGAAAATACTCACATAGTGCGCAAATGTGTAAGCAAAAAATGTCGCAGCAGCATACACGGACACTCTTATAAAATTGAAGTCTTATTTGAATCCGATAGTTTTGACGATGCTCAAATGGTATATGATTTTGGGTTAATGAAAATTCACATGAAAGATTTAATAGAGTCTTTCGACCACTCTATAACACTTTGGAGTAAAGATGATAAAGGCTATGTGGCGGCTATGAAAAAATATTCCGATAGATGGGTTGAGCTGCCGGTAAATCCTACTGCCGAACAATTTGCAAGGGTAATATTTTTATTGACGGATTTGCTTATTTCAAGAACAGTTTTCACAAACAAAGAGGGTAGAATAAACATCAACAGCGTTATTGTTCACGAGACAGACAGCGGATATGCTCAAGCAAACTCAAAAGATGCCTATAGCGAAAGTTTAGGCATGATAAACCCCAACAATATCATCTTTTCGGACGCTGTAAAAGAGGATTGGCGCGACTCCAAGCTTTGGCAAAAAATCCTAAACGGTGAAAATATAGTAAATCCTAAATTGGTATAAAGGAAAAGATGTGCGAAATAAACTTTTTTTGACGGCACTATGTTTTATTTTAGTAGGTTGCGGCGGCGGTTCGGATAAGCGAGACAAGGAGCAAAATATTTTTGATAATTTGAGTACACAAAATGTTATCTCTTCAACCGTTGATACGACTTCAAATACTACTGAAAAAACTAATGAGAGCACAGAAGAAACGGTACAAAAAGCAGAAAAGATCGTCCAAAATATATCGCAAAATACAGACAACATAACAAATGTCGCAGATTTGTATAATGTACAAAACGGTAAAAAAGTTTTTAAAAGATGTGTTCCGTGTCATGGAATAAAAGCAAATTTAAGCGCAGTCGGCAAAAGTCAAGATATTTCAAAATGGAGCAAAGAAAGTATTGCAAGCGCTCTGAAAGGTTACAAAGACGGTACATACGGCGGTCCTACGAAAGCTACAATGACATCTTTATTGAGAATATTAAATGAGCATGATATAACTGATGTGTCCTCATATATTTCAACACTTGGCGAGTAGATGCAAGAGACCATTTCTCTTCTTGAAAACATACTTTTATATAGTGTTATTTTTTTTATTTTGTGCGCATTTACAGGATTTATCATATCGCTCAAATCTAAAAATTTCCGACTTTTCAAAAAAAGACTCTCTTTTTTAAACCCTACATATTATCTGTTTTTTAGTATTATAACTTTTTCATTCGTAATAACTTTGATTTTAAAAAAACATTTTGTATTGATAGACGCGCTTTTTGCGGCACTTTTGATGACTATTTTATTTGGTGGAATAAAAATATATAAGCTTGGCAAAATCAAAACAGCATTTGAAAATTTAAAAAGTTTTGCCGTTAAAAAATACTGTTTTGACATATTGATATGCGCTCTTTTTTATCTTTTTATCACTATGGACGTTATCTAAAATGCGTTTTATATACCATGAAAAGAGCGGAGCTGACGTCATCAAACTTGGAGAGAAACAGTACAGCCATATGTTTAAAGCAAGGCGGGAAGATGCTAAAAAATTACTCTTTTTCCGCAATTTGCAAGATGAAAATCTTTATACATACAAAGTTTTGCAAATAGATAAAAGAGAGGCTTTGTGCGGATTGATAAAAGCTGAAAAAACATCGGTTGAAAAACCGAAAGATTTTCAAATCGCATGGTCTGTTACAGATCCTAAAACCGTCGAAAAAACATTGCCTTTTTTGAACGAACTTAATTTAAAAAAACTCATTTTTGTATATATGAAATTTTCACAGCGAAATTTTAAGTTGGATCTTGAGAGACTTAAAAGGATCATTATAAACTCGTGTGAGCAATGCGGAAGGGTTGACTTGATGGAGTTTGAAATTTTTGATTCGCTTGAAGAATTTTTAACTAAATATCATAATATAGCTATTGTTGATTTCTCATCAAACAAATTTAACTCTCTTTGCGGCGTTTTGCCCAAAATCTGGCTTGTAGGGTGCGAGGGCGGTTTTGATGATAGCGAACGAAAACGTCTTGACGAATTTATAAAAGTAGGGTTCGAGAGCGAAAACATTTTGCGAAGCTCAAGCGCAGTCATGGCAATAGCTTCAAAACTGTTGCTCTGATATTGAATTATCATAAACTTTTTGATATAATCCCAATCCTTATAATTGTTTTTCAATAGATTTATAATTGAAAAGGACATAATATTTTAAAGAAAAAAAGGGAAAATTATGAAAAAAGAGATTCATCCGGAGTATGTGAAATGTACCGTAACATGCGCTTGCGGTAATACTTTCACAACCATGTCAAATAAATCGGAAATGAAAATAGACATTTGCAATTTATGTCATCCGTTTTTTACAGGTAGTGAAAAAATTGTCGATTCTGCCGGACGCGTTGAGAAATTTAAGAAAAAATACAATATGAAGTAATGTTATACTTTATTCCTACCCCAATAGGAAATCTTGAAGACATATCGCAGAGGAGTTTAGCACTCCTCCTAAATACTCCTCTTATATTTTGCGAAGATACAAGGGTTGCAAAAAAATTAGTAAGTCTTTTGAAAAAACGCTTCGGTCAAAACGAAAATATAGAACAAAAATTTGTATCACTGCATTCTCATAACGAACAAAAAGTGATAGATGGTCTAAATCCAAATATTTTTTTCACATCCGATGTCGCGTATGTAAGTGATGCGGGAATGCCGTGCATTAGCGATCCTGGTACTTTATTGGTGCAATTTGCACAAAAAAACGGTATCTCTTATGAGGTACTGCCGGGAGCAAATGCACTTTTGCTGGCTCTGGTCTCAAGCGGTTTTGACGGAACAAGTTTTTACTTTCATGGATTTTTACCTCATAAAAAAGAGGCGAGAGCAAGAGAGCTTGGCAGACTTTTATCTTTTACATGTAACGTTATTTTGTATGAATCTACTCATAGAATTTTAAAACTTTCAAAAGAGTTGATATCTATGGCGGTCGATAGGAAGTTATTTTTCATAAAAGAGGCAACTAAAATGTATGAAAAGCGATTTTTTGGAACAGCCGAAGAGATCTACAATCAGTTGCAAAACAACAATCTAAACGGCGAATGGGTCGTTGTTATAAAAGGCTTTACGCAAGACAACAATCAATCTTTATCGATAGATGACATATCAAATCTTTCAATTCCAAACAAACAAAAAGCAAAACTTCTTTCAAAATTAACAGGCAAAAGTGTTAAAGAGTGGTACGATACATTAAGCAAAAACACCAAGCAGTAAACTTGCATCAAAACATTGCCGCCAATTTAAATTATACGCAAAAATATTAGATAAGAATACAATCAAAAAAACAAAAGGGACAAGTAAGTCAAAAACTATATCAAGAAAATATAAAACAACACATAAGCATCAAGGTTGATTATGTTTTTTATTTCTTATATACATTTCAAGAGTAAAAGAGATGATAATCCAATATATTAAAAAATACATTTTTCGTCCTTTAAAAAAATTAGGCGGTTACAACATAAGAAAGGCAAAAAATGACCAAGGTGAAAAATTGTGACATGACATTTGTGCCGGTTCAAGGAAAATCATGTGAGTCTTAAAAAATGCTGATAACCAGGGTACAATCTCTTCACTTGTGAAGTATTTCAAGTTTCGTATAATTTGCGGAAACATAGACTACTTCAAAAATCCTACCGTACTGCTCTCTCCAAATGCTCCTTTACTTTCTCTTTCTATGGCCTCCCTAAAGTCATCCATCGTAAAAATAGGCTCTTTTTTCAAAGCGACTTTGAGAGCGGTATTTTTTAAAACTATCTGTATTTGACCACCTGTCAAAGGGTAGTTTGCCAAAGTCTTTATATCAAAATTCTCTTCATACAAAGCACTTTCCGGCAAAGCTTGCTGCCAGAGCTTTGTTCTTTGTTTGAGATTTGGCTTTTCAAATTCTATCTTATAATCAAATCTTCTTGAAAATGCAGGATCAATATTTTCAAGCATATTTGTGGTCGCAACCAAAAGCCCGTCAAATCGTTCTATTTGCTCTAAAAAAATATTTTGCATTTGGTTGTGCATCTTATCCGCACTTGCCGCTCCTTCACTTGATCTGGCACTCAAGAATTGGTCTGCTTCATTTAACAGCAAAAGGGGTTCTGTCTTTGTTCGATGACAAAGCTCTTTATAAGTATCAAATATTTTCCTTACGTTTTTTTCACTCTCGCCTACATATTTGGATAAAATTTTTGAACAGTCAAAATTCAAAACCTGTTTTTTGAGAGATTTTGCCAACGAAAGAGCGGTCATTGTTTTGCCTGTTCCTGGCGGTCCGTAAAGTATGATCTTGGCATCAACTCCCTTTTTCTTATCTTTTATACCCCACTCTTTAAGACGTGATATTACAACCTTATCCACCTGCCTTAATATACCCTCTAAAGCATCGCGTATTTTTGGGGTTATAACAACGTCGTTCAAATTTGTTTTTGGCTCTATAAGTTCAAAAATATCTTGCTCGGATATCAACATATCAAGTTTTATCTTTTTGCCTTTCTTCTCTTTATCCGGGTGCATAATTTTTTGCAAAATATCCTCATTGATATAAAAGCTGCGGCTTACGCCTCCAAAAGCCGTAAACATTTCATCATAATCAATAATTCCGCTTTCAATGAGTTTTGAACCTTCCTCCAAAATCGCGCGGTTTTTTATGCGTTCATATTCATCAAAGCTGACAAGTCCTATCAGAGTATTCATCTCTCTTAAACTCTCAAATTCACCTGAATATTCCTCTTTTAAAAGTGCTAAAAAAATGATTTGCTCTTTTATATCCAAAGAGTGCTCTTTAAAAAGAGTTTCTATCACAACTTCATTTTTAGTAACTTTAAGCCGCTCGCTTATACGCGCTTCCAAAAGTTGAAGTTTTGTCTGAAGCCTGTTGGCACCAATAGCATTTTGGGTTATATTTTGCTTTGTGGAATTTATTTTTTGATATAACTCTATCCTGAAAAATTGATCTTTTATGTATTCCAAATGGTCGCTGTAGGGTGTAATATCGGGCAGTATCATCTCCAAATTCCCATCTTCCAACAGTTTCAAAAATGTAGGGCTTGGTGTTATCATGCCGTTGTAAAGTTCAAGATTGGAAAAATCATTTAATTTCAACTGCGTAAAATTACTTTGTATAACCCAGCCAAGGTCTATTATACTTTTTAAAAGTGGAATTTTTTGAAGTTGGGCATAATCTTTTTGTCCGAAAATCTCACTTAATACCTCGTTGGCTACAACATCAACTTCACCTTCAATATAACGGCGCACTAACGCTTGAAGTATTTTTGCTTCATCTTCACTGCATTTTAAGTGCGAAAAAATTTTGCTATTTTTTATCTCTTTGCTCTCCAAAAAATCTACCAGATATTCCAATTTTTTCCTTTTTTTATATTTTTACCTATTGCACAGTTACCGAATGTGCATATATGAAAAAGTTTTCTTATTATATGCAAAAGTTATTTTACAACATATATCCTTCGATTATGCGGTCATTAAAATACTTTTCGCTTATCTTGTTTTTTAAGCGCGCTCAACACAGCAAAAGTATCGCGTTCTTATGCGAATAACCGTATTATCATCTATATAATCAGATACGTGAAATGGCTTTTCGTTCAGCACTTAGTTTGGAGCAATGCGTAGTGCCCGATCAGCTTTACACGTCACAGCAAAATAGTTTTATTATGTACGTTGATAAACCAACTTTTGATAATTTTAGATAAAGCACATGCAATAAACCCGAAACTCACTTGTTTTTTAAAACAACATTTTGGCACCGCACATGCATTATTGATGAAAGCTAATAAAAAATACTTTTATGCAAAAACTTAAACCGACTTCAAGAAATATACGATAACGAGAATATTTTTAAAATATTTCATTCTCCTGAGAGTGTTTTATATCCATGTTTGCAACCTGTTCCTTTAAGACTCTTTTTAAAACTTTACCCGCAACGTTTTTGGGTAACTCTTTTGAAAAATAGATATGCTTTGGAATTTTAAAGTTTGCAAGATGTTTTTTGAGATATCTTTTTATGCCTATCTCGTCTAAAATGTTTTTGGCATCGTCTTTGTACTCTATGAACGCTATAACGTCTTCATCACCAATATCATTTTTAATACCGATAACAGCGGCAGTATTGACATCGTCCAACATGTACAAAACCTCTTCAATTTCGCGCGGATAGATATTTATCCCTTTTGAGATTATCAAATCCTTTTTTCTGTCCACTATAAATAAAAAACCGTCTTCATCGAGTTTTCCAAGATCCCCTGTTTTAACCCAACCGTTTATCAATGTCTCAGCAGTAGCATCGGGTCTGTTCAAATAACCCTGCATAGCGCAGTCACCCTTCACTATTATCTCACCTACTTCGCCCAAAGGCAACTCTACCATCTCATCATCTACTATCTTTATTTCATATCCGGGAAGTGCCGGACCCACAGAGAGCGGCTTTTGCTTTTCAAGACGATTTACGGCAACGGCTGGAGAGCATTCGCTAAGTCCATATCCCTCCAACAACTTTCCTCTTTTAAATTTTTTGCCAAAATCTATAAGTGACTTCTCGCTCAAAGGTGCGCTTCCGGATATAAAAAGTCTTACTTTGTAAAACCACATGAAATACCATGGAATTTTCGCTTTTAAAAGCGCGTTATATATGGTCGGAACGCCCATAAATATAGTTACCCGTTTTAAAAGCGTCTGTTTTAACACATTTGAAAAAGGAAAAACCGAGCGTATCAAGACGACAGAACAGCCGAAATATATCGGCAAAAGCACCATAATCGTAAGTGTAAAAGAGTGAAACATGGGCAAATAAACTATAAATCTATCGTTTTTAGTAAATGCAAAAGCTATTTTTGCTGCAACCATATTTGAGAGCATATTGCGATAACTTAACATTGCGCCCTTTGGTTTTCCGGTAGTACCTGAAGTATATATGATACATGCCAAATCATCTATCTTAACGCTTTCTTTCTCATCGTACAATTCCTCTTCGCTTCCTAAAATAGTGCGATAATTAACATTTTTACTATCCGTATAAGCATAAGCGTCAGTCCAGATTATCGCTTCTATTTTAGTCGAATGCAAAAGCTTTTTTGTCTCTTTTTCATAAGTGATCGAACTAAAAAGAAGTTTTGCAGCACAATCGTTAAGTATATGCTCAAATTCCTCATGTTTTAAAAAAGTGTTGATAGGAACGCCTATCGCTCCTATCTTTGTAACAGCCAAAAAAGAGACGATAAACTCTTCGCCGTTTGCTATGATAAGACCTACGGTATCACCTTTTTTTATACCAAATCTGCACAAAAAAGAGGCGAGTTTGTCCACTTTTTGCTTTAAAACAAAATTGCTTGTTTTTTGCTTGTCGCTAAAAAACATTATTTGCTTTGGACGCTCTTTGGCATTGTGGGTTATCATCTCGTAAAAATTGTTATGTTGATAATTAAGCATTGCTTAAAACCTGTATTTAAATGACATATTTACAAGATGTGCGCCGCCATCCGTAAATTTACCATCAAGCCCTGCAGGCGGCACATTGTTCTTTACATTGCGTTTTTCTTTGTCGGAAAATAGATATGCCATACCGACACTTGTATCTTGATTTATTTTATATTCAAAGCCTGCAGAGTAATTTTTTGAATTAGAATCCGGAAGCTCAAATGCCAAAGTGCTCTCTGGTGCCGGAGTTTTATCTATTGTAAAACCTGCCATAAGCTTTAGATTTTCAGTCGCTAAGTGCGTAATGCCTAAACGAAAAGTATTTGAATCCTTCCAATTTTTATCTTTCGGTTTGCCAAAATAGTCCGTGGCAGGATCACTGTTTTCATTTGGGAAATCAAAATTTATACTCTTATAAGCTGACCAATAAACTCTTTCATATACAAATTCAACGGTTGTTTTTTTAAAAAATGTGTAAGCAACAGCTAAATCAAGCACGGCCGGCAATGGTGCTTCAACGCTCGCATCCCCATTATGTGGATATATTGCATATGTTAAATCTGCGTTGCCGTCTATGGACAAATTTACTTTTGAACGGTATGTTGCGGCGAGACTTAATGATTCGACAGGTTTAAAAGATAAGGCAAGATTGTAGCCAAAATCAAACGAATCGCCTTCCATGTCCATTTTGACGTTTTGACCCAAACCATTTGCATCGCCTGCCACTTCACCGGTTGAGTAAACGGCTCTTGCGCCAAAACCAAAAGACATCCAGTCGTTTATTTTATAAGCCGCGGTCGGATTTGCTTCTATAATCTTCAGCGAGAATTTTTTTGCGCTTGCTGCTTGATACGGCGTATCCCATCTTTTTGCAAGACCGCCCGGAACTATCAAAGAAAAACCAAATCGCCAATCGTCTCTATAAGTCGGTGTTACGAAATGAAAAAGCGGAGCAATAAGTTTTTCCGTTTTAGAATTGCCGTCACGATTAGGGGCATTATTGTCCGTATATGTCATGCTTGGCAAGTTTACATATGTGATCAAAAACTCCAATTCGCTCTTAGGATTGGTCAAAAAAACCATATTAGCAGGATTGTAATAGCTGGCGTCTGCTCCGTTTACTGCAGCAACATTTGCGGCTCCTAACGCCAAACCTGACAAAGATTGCTCGGGTATTTTATAGCCTGAAGCCTGCATATAAGCCACACTTGTAATCAAGATAACGGATATTTTTGAAACTGTATTTTGCAAATCAAATTTACCATGT
>JAIRSJ010000059.1 GCA_031255525.1 Campylobacteraceae bacterium | reverse complement strand
AAAATGGTTGCGGAAACTAAAATATTAACATGATAAATGTAAAATCTCCTCCGCACAAAAAGCTGCGCAGAGGAAAAGTTATAAAACTATTTTACACAGACTAATTTGCGTCTCATATAAGCTATTCTGCTTTGCAAAGGAAGGTTTTTGGGACAATTATCTTCACATGCAAGAAGACTCATACAGCCAAAAACGCCGTTATCGTCTCCTACCAATTCATAATAATCCTCATCCGTTCTTTTATCAAGCGAATCTATATAAAAACGAGCTACTCTGTTTAATCCTACGGCTCCTACAAAATCAGGTCTCATGAGTTTGGTTCCGCAAGCTGCAACACAAATGCCGCACTCTATACATCTATCAAGTTCAAATACTTCTTGAGCAACTTCAGGCTCGACTTTGTCTTCAAGCTTAGATATATCCGTAACATGATCGGAATGTATCCAACTTTCTACACGTTTGCTCATTCCGTTCATCCATGTGCCGGTATCTACGGACAAATCTTTGATAAGTTTAAAAGAAGGAAGAGGCATAAGCTCCAATACGCCATCGGAAAAATCTTTTGTTAAAGTTCTGCAAGCTAAGCGCGGACGTCCGTTTACCATCATACCGCAACTACCGCAAATTCCCGCACGACAAACAAAATCAAAATTAAGGTCTGCATCAAATTTTTCTCTTATTTGATTTAATGCGATAAAAAGCGTCATACCGGAAGTTTCTTCAAGTTTATATTCCACAAACTGCGGTTTTGAATCTTTACTCAAAGGATTATATTTAAATACTCTTATGGTTATAGTACGGCTCATTTTTTACCTCCTGCTCTCTCATTTATGGCTTTGAATTTGGGTTGAAGTTCAAAAGGCATCAATGCGTGTTGAATTTCGTGACGGTTTTTACCTTCTTTTTCCATTTTTTCTCTGATATCGTCAACTTCTTCTTGGCGTTTAGTGCTTAGAGGATTTTCTATGATGTTTCCTTTTACGCCATACCCTCTAAATGCAGGCGGCATCTCCATTTTCATGATATCAAGATCCTCATATTCAATAGTCGGAAGCGTATCGCCCTCTTTCCATGAAGCCAATGTTCTTTTTAGCCAATTCACGTCGTCTCTTTTCAGATGATCCTCTCTATAATGTGCACCGCGGCTTTCTGTTCTTTGAAGCGCACCAATAGCTACGCAAAGGGATAGTTTAAGCATTTTGGGAACCCTGTAAGCTTCTTCAAGCTCAGGATTTGAAGCAAGATTTTTAGTTGAAATGGAAGCTTTGAGAGATTTTTTATAAAGCTCTTCAAGCTCTTTAACAGCTTTTTGCAGCCCTTTGCCGTTTCTGAAGATAGCCACATATTCCCACATAACATCTTTCATGCGATTTTTTATCTCGAAAATATTTACTTCGTCTTTTCTTGATAAAATCTCTTTTATGTAATTTTCCTGTTTTTCTACGGCGGCTTCCACGCTCTTTGTGCTGATCGTTATATCATTTGCTTGGCAAAAATCCGCAAAGTAATCACCAACTATCATACCCGCAACTACCGTTTCGCTTACGGAATTTCCACCGAGCCTGTTAAACCCGTGCATATCCCAGCACGCCGCTTCGCCTGCGCTAAATAATCCTTTCAGTGTCGGAGATTCGCCCGTTGGTTTTGTTCTGATTCCACCCATAGAGTAGTGTTGCATAGGAAGTACCGGGGCCCAGCCTTTGGGACCTTCGTCCGCAGGGTCAATACCATTGAATATCATACAAATCTCTTGAACATCTCTTAAATTTTTTTCAATATGCTCGCGTCCCAATATAGAGATATCAAGCCAAACATGCTCGCCGTAAGGAGATTTTACCCCTTTGCCGTTTCTGATATGCTCCAGCATTCTTCTACTTACAACATCGCGGCTTGCAAGCTCTTTTTTCTCAGGTTCGTAATCGGGCATAAAACGGTGTCCGTCTACGTCGCGTAAAATTCCGCCATCGCCTCTGCACCCTTCTGTCAATAAAATGCCCGAAGGAACTATCGGAGTCGGATGAAACTGTACGGCTTCCATATTTCCAAGCCTTGCTTTTCCGGTTTCCAAAGCTATAGCAGCGCCTATTCCTTCGCAATTTACAGCATTTGTGGTATGCTTGTAGATTCTGCCGTATCCGCCTGTAGCTATCAGCGTGCCGCGTGACACATATGCGCTAATCTCGCCTGTTACCAAATCTCTTACTATAGCTCCGAAACATCTGTCTTTTTCATGTATTAAAGCAATAGCCTCTTTTCTGTCTTCAATATTTACATTATGTTTTAAAGCCTCGTTTGCAACTGCAAAAAGCATAGTATGCCCGGTAGCATCCGCTGTGTAACATGTACGCCATTTTTTAGTGCCGCCAAAATCGCGAGAATGGATAAGACCGTGAACCTCTTCCTTCTCATCTATAACCGTTTTTTCGGCGTTTATAACTGCTGTTCTTTGTCCTTTGGCGATTCTCGTCCAGGGAACACCCCAAGCGGCAAGTTGACGTATGGCTTTCGGAGCCGTTGTAACAAACATTCTTGCAACTTCTTGATCGCAACCCCAATCGCTTCCTTTTACCGTGTCTGCAAAATGCAAATCCTCGTTATCGCCCTCACTCATCTTTGAGTTTCCGAGACTTGCTTGCATACCGCCTTGTGCCGCAGCAGAGTGCGAACGTTTGACAGGTATTAAACTCAAAACAGTAGTGCTAAGCCCTTTCTCAGCAGCCGCCACTGCAGCTCTAAGTCCGGCTAATCCTCCGCCTATAACTAACGCATCACAATATTTTATGTTCATCTTATATCCTCGCCTTCATGCTATCTGCATCTATCTTTTGCATTATATGTTCTACCTGCAAAGTATTTGGATCTTGCGTAGCGTATTTATATCCTACTTTTACGTAAGCCAAAAGGGTTGCAAGTCCCAAAGCTAAGAAAAATACAGTGAGAGTCCATTTTACTTTTGAAAGTTTTTTTCTTGTCTCTTTGGCATCTTTGCCTTCAAACCAACCCCATTTTACACACAAGCGGTACAATCCTATTCCTCCGTGAAGTTCTACTGCAAAAAGTAAAATCAGATAAAACGGCCACATAAAATGGCTATACATTCTGCCACCGGATATTTCTGCTGTGATTGCGGGATTTGTCATCATTATAATTAAGTGAGCAGAACCTAAAAAGAACATGATAAAACCGGTTTTTGCCTGCCAAAACCACAAAGAGGTATCGCCATGTTTCATATAATTTGCATGGGTTTTGTAGATTTGATACTGTCTGAAGTTTATAGGAAGTTTTCTCATGCCCAAACAGGCGTGCACGACAAAAATACAAAACACTGCAAAGACTATAAAAGAGACTATCAAAGGTTGTTTTTCACTAAATAAAAAACTTCCCTCAAAAGCTCCTGCAACTGCATTCAACGCATCTTCGCTGATTAATATAGTAGCGACAAAAAACATATGTCCCCACATAAACAGCCCTAAAAAAAGCCCTGTTGCGCTTTGAATAAAGTCCAATTTAGCAGGCAACCGACTTTTCTTGCCGTCAACTCTTTTGCCCAAATATCCTTCAATGATATTATTCATACATATCCTTTATTGTGGAATTTTTATAACTTGCGTTACTGATAAATTTATTTTATCCTTAATTAAATTAAAAATTTATTTAGAAATTACTTCTTAAATTTTTTAATTTTTCCGACTTTGGTATTTTTCTTTACTATATAAATGTAAAGGGAAATTCCTATAGTCACTATCACTAAAGATAAAACCTGCCCGGCCGTCATCCAGCCACCATATACAAACCCGATTTGAGAATCAGGCTCCCTGAAAAACTCCGCTATAAATCGCCCTGTCGAATAGGCTATGCCATAAACGGCGATGAGTTCCCCGTCATATTTTTTGTATTTTCGGTAGATAAAAACTACTGCAAATACAACAAATCCCTCCAAAAACGCTTCATAAAGTTGCGAGGGATGACGCAAGATGCCGTTCACATAAATGCCCCATGCCACATCCGTAGCGCGTCCGACAAGCTCTTGATTTACAAAATTGCCGATACGTCCCAGCACATATGCCAAAGGCACGCTAAGCGCGACCAAATCTAAAAGTTTCCAAATGGGATATTTATATCTTTTGGCATATATAAATGTTACCGCCAAAAATCCAAAAACCGCACCGTGATAACTCATACCGCGAATTCCTATAAATTCGCCGCCGGAAAACGGATTGAATATCTGCCAAGGATGCGCTAGATAATACCCCGTATTAGGAGCATAAATCAATACCCAACCTACGCGTGCACCCAAAACTATCGCAAGTTCCGCCCATAAAAAATAGCTATCTACCACGTGTAAAGGTATAGGCAGCTTATCTTTTTTGACAAACCATTTCGCTATTAAAATTGCGCCCAACAAAGCCGCAACGTAACATATCCCATACCAATGTACGGAAAATATTCCCAAACGAAAGGCCACAGGATCAAACTGCGTATATATATTTTGCCAAAAGCTCATAATAAAGACTCCTGTATTTGGAAGTCCACATTATATCTCAAAAGTTTAATTATATGCTTGTCAAAAGACTTGAAAGAGATTTTTATATAGAAAAATATTCCAAAAATAGAAAATATAAAAAACGAAAAAGTGAATATTTAATTATGCAATGATATATTAACGTGCTTTAAGTTTACAAAGGCAGATTTTTTTATGATACAAGAAAGCCAAAAGAGAGCTTTAAAGAAAGCAGCGTTGAAACTACACTTTGCGCAAATAAAAAATTAAACACTTAACTATTGATACACGTGTAACAAAAGATTTGTCTCATAAATTTTACGCGGCAATTTTTTAAAACAGCTTCCGTGCCCTTTTGATAAAAATGAAAAAAATACGACAACAGCTATAAAAACAGCGCCGCCATGATAGGAATCGTAAAAAATGCAAAAAGTGTGCTTAACAATATGGCAAATGATGCCTGTTCGGGTTTGACTTTAAAAAGCGTTGCCATCACGGCAGTATTTGCCGCCATAGGAACTATCGAATAGACCAATATAACATTATAAGCATTTTCATTTAAAATATGAAAAAAATTTCTATCCAAAAATGCTATCAAAAGCGCAATTAACGGCCATATAATAAATTTGGCAAAAAAAGTCATGCCGATAAATTTCTTATCTATACCCACCTCTTTTATGCCGATAAGTCCCATTCCTACCATCATCATACCAAGAATTGAATAAGCACCTCTAAAAGAGTCCAGGTAGTTGGTAAAATCATCTCCAAAATCAATATTCGATATATTGCATGCAAATCCGGCAACAGCCGCATAAATGACGGGAAGTTTTACTATTTTTATCATACTTTGTGAAAATGTATAACTGCTTCTCGAGATGATATAAAAACCTACCGTATACTCATACAAAAACGATACGACAAGCGCTAAAACATAAATATTTGCAACATCTGAAGGCAATAGTATAAATGCCAACGGTATACCAAAATATCCGGTATTTCCGGTACCTGCACTAAATGCGACAAGATTTTTTGTTCTATCTTGCCAAATTTTTTTGGATACGAAAAACGTTAAAAAGCAAAGTCCTGCAGCTATAATAAAAATGGTAAGAGGAATCAACACTATGCTTTTATCAAGTTCAATTTGAAAAGTCGCGCTAAAAACAATGATAGGAGCTATGATATAAACTATCAAGGGAGCTATCATATCGCGCGCAACACCGAGTTTTTTACCTGCTAAATAACCTAAAGCGATATTTATATATAACGGAAATATCTTAAAGCCCAAAGTAAAAATCGAAAAAAGCATTAAACACGCCCTGAAAATTATTAAAGGCGAATTATATTACAATAAATTTGAATCTTAGGCGATTTTACACGCATTTATTTATTGTGCAAAAAAAGCATGCAAAAACAATTGATAAAAGAGGACTGTTGGCATCTAAACAAACATTGAACAATGCGACATTTCGCGTGCAAATTATTTTGACTATCGCGGCGATAAAGACAAGAGTATAAAAGAGCTTCATATTAACTCGTCTTGATATGTTGAAACGAAAATATTGATTATGATATGATAAAATATAGCAAAAGTTACAAATCGACGTAATAAATTTCTTCAGAAAAAAGGTAAAAGTAAAAATGTCGGACGATATCAAATCAAAAGAGCTTATTTTAAAATACCCTTGTATGTGGACATATAAACTGATAACCGCTCGGGACACAGATATAAAAAAGATACTTTTACGCATTTTGAAAAGCGAACAATACTTTTTAGAAGACTCAAAAACCAGTAAAAAAGGCGCATATAAAAGTTACTCTTTGAAACTTGAAGTAAAAAGCAACAAAGAGAGAATAGAGATATTTGAATGCTTGCAAAAAGAAGAAAATATAAAATTTATTCTTTAAAAGGAGATTTTGATGGAATCTGCAAAAACTATTTTTTTTAATATCGTAAAAGAGAACAAAAATAACGCGCATGTATTAACAATCATTCGCGATACGAGTTTCAATCTCTCTTGCAAAAAATTGCAAAATTTGACGAATGAAGAAGATATGCAAAGGGCGCTTGAACAGTTATTTAAACTTTTTATATCCGTTTTGCAAAAAGCCGAGTTTAAAAATCCGCACGCAATCACGTCAGTGATAGATGGTCTTATCAGGGCAGCAAGTCATGACAAAAAACAGTATCTCTTAAAAACAATTTACGAAAAAGAGCAGCTTGAAACTTCAATCTACAGACAAACCGCCGAGATAAAACGTCTTATAAAAGAAACTTACAACACAATAGAGTATGTCTCCGCAAATCTTGAAGACGATGAAAAGAAAGAGGCGATGCAAAGCATAAATGACGCTAAACTGCTCAACGTGGAAGCTCTTGGAATTTTAAAAGAGGCGGCTGAAGAGGCATTTATCACAACTATTGAAAATGCGCGCGATATAGAAGATACTATTCAGGAAATAAGCAAAACTTTCACTTATCAAGCGATAAACGAAGGAGATTTTACAAAACAAAAGATTTTAAGCATAGCAAGTACAATAATAGAAGCAGCATGCGATATAGCCGATAGTGACCACGCAAATGCAAATGATATTCTAAACGGCGCAGTCGAGGGAACAAAAAACGGTATCACAAAAGCGACGATAAAATTTAAAAACGATATAAGATTCGTGCCCGAAGAGATAAAAGGGTTGCAAAAACAAGATATTGAGGAGAGTAAAAAAGATATCATAAGCATGCAAGAATCTTTTGTAACGATGCTCAAACAGTGCCAATCAAAATTAGACGGCATCTCTTCTAAGATTTTAGCTCAAATTATAGCCGAACATAACACTTATTTGGCAAAGCTGAAAAGGCTCAGCTCCGAAGCTGCAGAAGCACTAAGCGTTAGCATAACAAATCTGAAAACAGACGAGAAACTAAAAGAATTTAAAGAAAAAGCCGGTAAAAAATTTGTGGAGATAAAAAAAGAGACTAACGAAAAAGTTGTCGCTTTTACAAATGACGCCGCACCAAAAGCAAAACATATGGCGGACGAAGCTAAAAAATTGGGTTCAAGAGCATGGGAAGTTGCCAAAAATGTTTTGGACGATATGCTAAAAAAAGATAAAAAAGAGTAGTGTTCAAGAAACTTGTATATTATTTAAGTTTGCGAAATTGCTTATCGGTTGCAAACTTTATTTTGCGCGCAAGTTTTGAAAACCAAAATAATATATTGCACAAAAAAGATGAACATCACAGTAAAAATTTCAAATTTTCATAACTTGCAAGCGATTGTTTTGAATACGAAAATTCCATCTATCATACATGCTTAATGATAAAAAACCATTCGCATAATTACGGGGTCCTCGCAATTAATACTTTATGCCGCATTAAGCGTCATATAAACAAACTTTAAGTAAAATCACCCTTTTAATCTCACACGCACCAATCCTTGAACAGGTTGCGGACATCTGTCCGTTAACGGGTGTGGAGGACTAAACCAAATCAGGGAAACGAAACAGATTTAAAAACAAGCATAAGCTGCAATAGTTTATGCAATTTTTTTAAAAATGCGCCGATTTTCCAAAAAATATAAACACAAGGAGAAATTCATGGTAACCATGAAAGATTTATTAGAATGCGGTGTGCACTTCGGGCACCAAACAAGAAGATGGAATCCGAAAATGAAAAAGTTTATTTTCGGCGAAAGAAAAAATATCTACATCATAGACCTTCAAAAGACGCTAAGATACTTCAGATACACTTATAATATCGTACGAGACGCAGCAGCAGAAGGTAAAACCATACTATTTGTCGGCACAAAAAAACAAGCTGTGACTGCCATTAAAGATGCGGCGGACGGTTGCGGTATGCCTTATGTAAATCATCGCTGGCTTGGCGGTATGATGACAAACTTCAACACAATAAGACAATCAATCCGCAAACTTGAAATCATTGAAGAGATGGAAAAAGACGGACAAACAGACCTCTTGACAAAAAAAGAGGCTTTGATGTTAAGACGTAAAAAAGAGAAATTATTAAGTTATTTGGGCGGACTTAGAAACCTCAAAACTGCACCGGATATGCTTTTTGTTATTGATACCGTCAAAGAAAAAATAGCCGTTGCAGAAGCAAATAGATTGAAAATTCCGGTAGTAGCTCCTCTTGATACTAACTGCGATCCTGACGTTGTGGATTTTCCGATTCCTGGAAATGACGACGCTATACGCTCTGTTCAACTATTTTGCAAAGAGATGATGGAAGCGGTAAATGAGGGAAAAGAGTTGAGAAATAAAGATGAAGCAGAGGGCGAAGAACAGCCGATTGTCGCAACAAAACAGGAAAAAGACGAGCTTTTTGAAGAAATTTTAAGCGAGGAAGAAAACGTTGAATTAGGCAAAGAACTCGGTGTTGAAGAGCAAGAAGTTTCTAAACCGAAAAAAGTGTCCAAAAGCTCAAAAGATGATGCAAAAGATGCAAGAACAGATAAAACTGAAGCGAGTGACACAAGTGATAAACCAAAAAGGGTAAGAAAACCAAAAGTGGTAAAAGAGGAGGAGTAATGGCTGAAATAAATTCAAATTTAATTAAAGAGCTAAGAGAAAGAAGCGGCGCCGGAATGATGGATTGCAAAAATGCGCTATCGCAGACAAATGGAGACATAGAGGCTGCTATAGATTTGCTGCACGAAAAAGGGCTTGGTAAAGCTGCTAAAAAATCAGACCGTCTTGCAAGTGAGGGATTGATAAGCGTTGAAGTCTCGAACGATTTCAAAGCTGTTACTATAAGCGAGATAAACTCTGAGACCGATTTTGTTGCAAAAAATGAAAAATTCGTCAATATGACAAAACAGATCACCTCGCATATACAAACTAACAATATATTGCATGTAGAAAACTTACAAGAGAGTGCGATAGAAGGGAAAAATTTTGCAGAGTATTTAAATACTCAAATCGCCACTATAGGTGAAAATCTGGTGGTACGCCGATTTGTCACTATCAGAGCAAAAGACAAAACAAGCGTAGTAAACGGCTACGTTCATTCCAACGGACGTGTCGGAGTAATTTTAGGCGCCAAATGTAGTTCCGAGAATATTGCTGCAAAAACTGCAGATTTACTGAAAAATATAGCTATGCACGCTGCGGCTATGAAACCTGCTTATTTGTCGTATACCGAACTTTCTCAAGAATTTATAGAAAAAGAGTTTGTAGCTTTTAAGGCTAATTTGGAAAAAGAGAATGAAGAAGCCAGAAGACTCAAAAAACTTGAGAAAAAAATCCCACTCTACGGTTCCAAAGCTCAACTTACCGATGAAGTTTTAGCAGAAGCTAAGACCAAGATGGAAGCCGAACTTAAAGCACAAGGCAAACCTGAAAAAATTTGGGACAGAATAATACCGGGACAACTTGACAGATTTATAGCGGACAATACGCAGCTTGATCAACAATATGCGCTTTTGAGCCAATTTTTTGTCATGGACGAGAGCAAAACGATAGAGCAAGTAATCAAAAGTAGAGCTGAAGAGCTTGGCGGTTCAATTGAGCTTGTAGAGTATGTCCGCTTCGAACTTGGAGAAGGATTGGAAAAAAAAGTTGACGATTTTGCCGCTGAAGTTGCAGCCCAACTCAAATAACTTTTCCGAAATAAAAGATGCTTTCATCGAAAGGCATCTTTTTAATTTTTTAAAACGGAGAGTACATGGAAGCTCTTTTACACGTAAACGCTCTTTCGCACTCATTTGATTACCCTCTTTTTAGCAATCTTAGTTTTACTCTTGAAAAAAAAAGGTCGATGGCGATTACAGGAGTCAGCGGCAGCGGTAAATCAACTCTTTTGCACATCTGCTCCACACTCTTAAAACCAAATGGCGGTGAAGTATTTATAAACGGAAGAGATATTTATAAACTCCCAAATGATGAATTGGTAAATATAAGAAGAAATGATATAGGTATAATTTTCCAATCCCACTTTCTTTTTAAGGGTTTTGACGTAAAAGAAAATATCGAACTTGCGACCGTTTTGACAAATTCGGATTTTGACGAAGAGCTCATCAGACGTCTTGGAATTTCTCATGTTTTAAACAATAAAATAGGCGATATATCCGGCGGCCAACAGCAAAGAGTTTCGCTTGCGCGTATTCTTTGCAAAAAACCAAAAATCATATTTGCGGATGAACCCACGGGAAATCTTGACCAAAAAACAGCCGATGAAGTTATAAATATAATATATGAATATATCGAAAAAAATGACGCTGCTCTCTTTTTAGTAACACATGATTTGAAATTAGCTGATAAATGTGATATAGTTTATAGGTTAGAAAATTAAACTAAAAAATGTTTTTAGTAATTCTAAAATGTTCATAATTAAAAAGTGTGGAGAAAAGTTATGCGTTTTTTATTGATAAATACTAATCCTGCAGTCTCAAAACTTATAAATGCAAGTCTAAATAGAATAGGTCATGAAGTAACTGAAACCGGCAATTACAACAATCTATCACTTGATACATATATAGCAATTATAATAGACAGCGATTCATATAAAGCCGAATATACGGACGATTTGTTGGCGGTGAGCTTGGCTCCGTCTTTAATATATTTAAAAGGAGAAGAGAATAAAACTCCGGAAAATTTCCAATATATACTCAAAAAACCTTTTTTACCTACGGATTTTTTAGCCTTCATCGTATCTATTTTGACTAAAACTCCGGAACTTCACCGTTTTATCACTTCAGAGTGCAGACAATTTGAAAATATACCTCTGCCGCAAGGTGCTTCGACAAACAATGTGACCTCTTTTGAAGATGAGGTTCAAAACAAAGAACAAAATGATAATTCAATAAACGATTCCAAAGCCGTTGAGAGTTCCCAAAGTAAAAATCCTGCATTCGACATAAAAGAGTCTTCAAGCGAGCAAGAGCCTACTTACGATTATGGTGGAATCAGCAGCGACATCTTTTCAAATTTTTCCGAAGAGTTGGAAAAACTTTACGATAACGAAGATAGCGAACCTATAGAGCAGGATACGGAGCCGGTTTTTACAATAGAATCAAATGCGGATATATCTCAACCTAAAGAAAAAATTTCGGAACAAGTCGATAAAACACCACAGCAAGAGTTAAATGCCAATGATCTGAATTTTGATTTTAAAGACGAGGACGATTTAAATATTGATACAAAAGAAGAAGACTCATCGGAAACAAAGGGTGCTGACATCGACATAAAACCACAGCAAGAAACTTTGACAATCGATGATGAGAATAGCAATAAGATAAGTTTTGATTTTGATATTTTTAACGAATCTCAAGACGATACTATTTTACAAAAAACAGATTTGGCATCCGAAAAACAAGACGAAACAATCTCGGAAAATGAACAAGAGTCCGACACTGATATGAAGCTGGATTTTGGCTTTGGGGATTTGGCAAAAGAGTTTGACGACTTGATAACGGGCGAAAAAGAAGAGGCTGATAAAAATTTCTCGAATCAATCAACTGAAAATGCAAACAACACAGAGGCAAAAATACCAAAATCTGAACATCCAAAATATGAATTTGAAAATTTAAGCGAAAAAGATATGCAAAAGGCTCTGCAAGACAGCGGAATGCTTCCTCCTTCAAAAGAAATTGAGGTTGTCAAAACGGAAATCGGTCAAGTAGTTGAACAAAGCGTTAAGGGCATATTGCAAAGTCAGATACTGCGCGATGTGTTAAAAGGGCTTAAAATGAACATTACTATAACTTTTGAGGATAAAGATTGACGGGTTCCGTTCTCATAGTCTCAGGTCCGAGCGGAGCAGGCAAAAGTTCACTCATCAAAGAGATTTTAAACCATATTCCAAATGCCGTTTTTTCCGTCTCCGTTACAACCAGAAAACAGAGAAAAGGAGAAACTTGCGGCGTAAATTACCTTTTTACCGATAAAAAAAGTTTTCAAAAAGATATAGATGGCGGGCTTTTTTTGGAATGGGCAAATGTGCATGGTAATTTTTACGGCACTTCGATCGAACAGATAACCCAATCGCTCAAAAATGGAAAACTTGTTGTTTTGGATATAGATGTGCAAGGCTATATGATAGCAAAAGAGAAGCTGGAAAAATTTATAACTTCGGTGTTCGTTACCACAAAAGACAAAGCGAGCCTAAAGAACAGACTGATCTCAAGACAAGCCGATACCAAAGAGACAATTGATACAAGAGTGGAAAACGCCAAAAAAGAGATGGCTTTTATCAACGAATATGAATACCTTATTATCAATGACGATTTCAATGCGGCACGCGATGCGATACTCTCTATAGCCGCAAGCGCTGCGCATAAACGTGCTCTTACGGACAAAGATGAATTTATTTTGCGCTGGTTAAAAAATTAAAATAATCGTGATATAATTAGCGCTTTATTTGCCATTAAGGAGTTTTAATGTTAGCTAATATTGGTTGGCCCGGATTGTTGATAATACTGCTTATTGTTGTCTTTCTTTTCGGAGGCAGAAGAATCGCCGAAGTTGCAAAAGGTCTTGGAACAGGACTTAAAAATTTCAAGCAAGCCGTTCAAGAAGATAGCAGTGAAGAGATTGATAAAGCAGATGTTGAACGAGAAAGCAAAAAACCCAAAAGAGTAACTAAAGCAAGTACGTCTTCGACCAAAACAACTGCCAAAAGAAAAACGAAAAAAACAGCCGACAAAGTATAGTTTGGTGAAACAAAAAGTTATAGAAGTTATAAAAACTTGCATCAATAAAGAAGTTTATCTTGAAAAACCAAAAGATGTCTCTTTGGGACATTACGCTACGCCTGTGGCATTTTCTTTAGCAAAAGAGTTGAAACGTTCGCCCGTAGATATCGCGAAAGAGTTGGCGCAAAAACTACAAAACGAAACTATTTTTGAAAGTGTTACGGCTATAAACGGGTATATAAACTTTAAACTCTCACAAGAGTTTTTGGATATATACGGCGCCAATGTACTTGAAAAAGGCTTTTATCAAGACAAGAAAAACGGAACGATTTTGATAGAATTTGTAAGCGCAAACCCCACAGGACCTTTGCATGTAGGACACGCAAGAGGCGCTGTCATAGGGGATTGTCTGTGCAGAATCGGCAGACATTTGGGGTATAAAATAACAAGCGAATACTACATCAATGACGCAGGAAATCAGGTAGATCTGCTCGGACTTTCCATCTTTTTGGCAGGATGCGAAAATATATTGCAACAAGACGTCAAATGGCCTGAAGAGTTTTATCGCGGTGAATACATAATAGATTTGGCGCAAAAAGCTCAAAGCAAGTTCGGCAAAGATATATTTGAAAATGAGAGCAATATTTCAAAACTCAGTGCTTGGGGCAAAGATGAGATGATGGAGCTAATTCGAAGAGATTTAGACGAAGTTCACATAAGTTTTGATAATTTTGTAAGCGAAAAAAGCCTCTATCCGAAATGGCAAAAAAGTTTTGACAAATTGCAACAACACAACAAAACCTATGAAAAAGACGGTAAAGTTTGGATAAAATCTCAAGAATTCGGCGATGAGAAAGATAGAGTTATCATAAGAGAGGATAAACGTCCTACTTATCTTGCGGGCGATATAGTTTATCATGACGATAAATTTGATAGAAACTTTGATAAATATATAAATATTTGGGGAGCAGATCATCACGGATATATAGCCAGAGTAAAAGCGGCCATAAATTTTATGGGTTATGATGAAAGCAAGCTGGAGGTGATTTTGGCTCAAATGGTCTCTTTGCTAAAGGGCGGTGAAGAGTATAAAATGAGCAAAAGGGCCGGAAACTTTATAACAATGAGCGAAGTTGTTAATGAGATAGGAAGTGACGCTCTGCGATTTATATTTTTGAGTAAAAAAGCCGATACTCATTTAGAGTTTGATATCGACACACTCAAACATTCGGACAGTTCAAATCCGATATACTACATAAATTACGCCCATGCAAGAATAAATCAGCTTTTTGGGAAAAGCGGCAAAAAGCGAGACGATGTGTTGCATATAAAACTTGTCGGATTAAACAAAGAGGCACAAAATCTGCTTTTTAATGCTTTGATTTTGCCTGAAGTTTTAGAGGATGCATTTGAATCGCGTCAAATACAAAAATTGACAGATTATTTAAAATTTTTGGCAACTCTTGTGCATAAATTTTACAATGAAAACAGAATCATCGGCAGCGAATTTGAAGACAGATATCTGAAACTTTTGGAAATAGTTGCACTTTGCATTAGAACAGGACTTATATTGATAGGTATTAATGCTAAAGATAAAATGTAATTAAAATTTTTGATAAATATAGCCGTTGATAACCCATACTTAAAAATATATGATACAATTGCATTAATTTTTTAATTGTTTTGGTTAAAAATAACTTTAGAGGAAAAAATATGCAAAACAAACGTATAATAGTTTCTTTCTTGGTATTCTTTGGCATTCTATTGTCAGGTTGCGGTCAAGGCGATATTAATAACATTGGTACCGGCAATAAAGGGGGCGGGGGCGGAACGCCACCATCATCATCAAAAATAGAGCTTTCGGCAGATTGTAGCGGGAGCGATTGCGGCAATAACGGAAATGCTTATACCGGTAGCGGAGTTGGAGTTTGGCGCGCCAAAAATAGCGGAACCTCTTATGCCAGTCTTAATGTAGCTTTATCTAATGTAGCAAACAAAGAAATTACGGTCGTGTTCACAAATGAAGGCAGTACCGATGTCTCTTTGCCGTCCATCAGCGTAGATACGTCTTTGGGTAAAGAGATAAATATCGAAGATGACTCCAAAAAAATTATTCATTTTGAAAGAGAGTTTGATTTCGAACAATTATTAAAGCGAGACTTTTTTGCAAATCAAAACCAAAGATTTAGGTCTATATCGCCCAATTATGTCATAGGCAACACAAAAACTTGGTGGATGAAACCATACGAAATTTTTGATGGTCGCGCAACAACTCTTAAAAAACAAATAACTTCTAGTGGACGCGGCATCAACTTTTGGGTAGAAGATAGTGAATTTGCAAACAACAAAGTAACCGATGAAATGCTTGATAACATTGCGGGTGGATTTAATGATATATATCCGGACATTGTTGCTTTGGCAGGAGAGCCTTGGGGAACGCACCAATACAGCAATCTTCTCATAGAAAGCGATCAACCGCTCAACATAGTTCTTGCAAATTTTGACAAAGATGGCGAAGCATATGGGGTTGTAGGATACTTTTGGAATATCAACAATTTTTTAGATACCAACGAACTTCCATATAAATCCAATGAGGCATTAGTTCTGTTTGTGGACACAGAAACACTTTATTTAGGTAACAACGGTATTCTTGATACTTTAAGCACAATGGCACATGAACTTACTCATGCGATTCATTTTTATCAGCGTAGTGTCGTAATGGAAGATAGTTTCGATACTTTTTTAAACGAAATGAGCGCCATAATGATGGAGGATATTTTAGCTTCCAAGATAGATGCCTATTATAACTCTGTTGAGAGCAGATATCACTCGTGGCTTAGAGATAAAACCTATAATTGTGATTTTACATATTGGAAAGAGGGATATTATTGCGATGGAAAATCTGTTAAAAATTATGATGTTGCAGGCAGTTTAGGAGCATTTTTACTACGTCAACACGGTATAGATTTTTACAAAAATTTATTTAAAACAAGAAGCAATACATCAGGTAATGAACGCGCAAAATCTCTAAATATCCTTGATAGAAGCATAAACGGAGGTTTAGGGCGTGCCTTGCAACGTTGGGGAGCTAGCATAGCGTTGTTTCCGCAATACACATCTCCGGCAGGTTTTGGATATCCTGAGCTTAACAAAGAAGGTTTTTATTTAAAAGCTTTTGATGGGAATAATATACGCAAGTTGCCTACTTCGTCGCCTTCGACACTTAAAGCAAACGGTCATTTTCCGTTTTTGAGAAAAACGTCAGGCAATACATACACAGAGTCATTCACAGTTCCGCCTAATGTATCCGTTAGTGTTGTTGTGAAATAGACTTTCATTTACCAAAAAATCTTTTTGGAGTTATAACGTTGGTTATTCTCCGAAAAGAGCTTTTAAAGCATTCGGGTCAATAGTTGTCGCTTGCGCTTCTCCCGTTTTTTGCGAACTCTCTTCTATCAACTCTATTTCATATCCTGTCAGCATAGAAGCCAAACGAATATTTATACCGCTTTTACCTATGGCTTTTGATTTTTGTTCGGTAGATAGCGTAACCACTCCTTTTTTGCCTTCTATCTTTACGTTTGAGATCACCGCCGGATTGAGCGCACGGGCTATAAAAATCTCAGGCACGATAGAGTACTCTATACAATCTCTATTTTCATTGTGCAGTTCTTTACTAATGGCATTTATTCGCACGCCCTTTGTCCCAACCGTAGCACCGACTGCATCTACATTCGGATGAAGCGAAGCAACTGCAAGTTTTGCTCTCTCCCCCGGAATTCTTGCAGATTTTTGAATGATAACCGCGCCGTCTTTTATCTCAGGTACTTCAAGCTCCAAAAGTGCTTCTAAAAATCGCGGACTTGTTCGAGAAAGCTCTACGTTTATCCTTTTGGATTTATCTATGAAAACTTTTTTGATTACGCTTTTTACAACATTTCCAACCTTAAATTTTTCACCTTTAATGCGGTTTTTGCGCGGCAATACACATCGTATCTCATTTATATCTATATAAGTGTTTTCATCATTGTCCAC
>JAIRSJ010000068.1 GCA_031255525.1 Campylobacteraceae bacterium | reverse complement strand
AGAATCTACCCAGCAAGAAGTAGTTGCGCCTGTTGCAAATATCATAGAAGAAGAGAATATAACCGAAGAGGACCTGCTGATTGAGATAGAAGAAGAGGATATAATTATAATAGAAGAAGAGATTGTACCTGCTGCGGAGGAAGCTGAAGAGTCTGAAATCGTAAAAGGTATTACTAAAATAATGTCTTTGAGCATACAAGGATTTGACGGGGAAGCTGCAAAGAGAAAAAAACATTTTAATTTTGACTTCGATAGTGCAAAGATATTAAAAGGTGATGAAGAGATAGCTCAAAGAATTGCCAAAGATTTAAGTGAATTTCAAGACATAAGAATTCGCAGCGAGGGACATGCGGATTCGATAGGAAGCAATTTTTACAACTTGAAACTATCCCAGAAAAGATCTGAGTCCGTCAAAAATAAATTGATTGAGTTTGGAGTTGCAGCGAGTCAGATAGAGACCAAAGGATACGGCTCTACCAAACCTATAAGAGAAAATAATACTTCTGAAGGAAGAGCGGAAAACAGAAGAGCCAATATCGTGTTTATAGCTCCTGTTTATTATTTCGAGTCCAACAGTGCGGAATTAACTCAAGAAGGAGAAGAGGTTCTCAAAGCGATAGCTAAAAAATTAGAGGGATATGACAAGACTATAATCCAAGTGGAGGGTCATGCGGATTCTACAGGAGGCAAATTGCTCAACTTGAAATTATCCCAAAAAAGAGCCGATAAAGTAAGAGATAGATTAATTGAATATGGTGTTGATTCAAATAATATAGAGGCAAAAGGATTTGGCAGCGCTTATCCTGTAAAATCAAATAAGACTAAAGAAGGCAGAGCTGCAAATAGAAGAGTCGATATATTATTTACTAACAACGAAAATTAAGATAAGATTAACTGCACAGAAAATCGGGATCAAGTTTACAATTTGATTCCGATTTTATTTTTTATTAAATTTTTTTGCATTTTTGCCAAAAAGTGTAAAGCTCATATTAATACCACACTCGTTATACTGATAAAAATTTTGCCAATATATAACAAAAACTTCAAAAGATATTTAGCTATATGGCATTTGGTATAAAAATTTTTTGAAACAATTTAAAAAATAAATCCCAAGGAGTAAGCAATGACTAATGAAGATGTAAAAAACGGAGAGGCAAAAATCAAAGAACCGCCTGTCTTGTTTGATAAAACACAAGATATTATCAGCAAACTCTCAGCCATTTTGGATGCACCTGTTCTTACATATTGGAATAGCTACAGAGGCAGTATTTGTCATAACGATGTCATTGTACTTTATGAGATATTAGAGAGTATCGGAAAGCAGAAAAAAATTTACCTTTTTATAAACAGCAGTGGCGGGAATGGTCAATCATCTTCGAGAATGATAAATCTTTTGAGACAATATGCCAATAATATTGTGGCGATTGTTCCGCTTGAGTGCACATCTGCCGCCACTATGCTTGCTATTGGTGCTGATGAAATACAAATGGGACCACTTGCGTTTTTAACAGCTGTGGATACATCTTTAACACATGATTTGTCGCCGCTTGATAGGGACAATAACCGTGTAAGTGTAAGTTTGGACGAACTCAACAGAACCGTTAAACTATGGGAAAAACATGCTACAAAAAATGATATAGCTACAAATCCTTACCAATTTTTATTTGAACATGTTCATCCGTTGGTAATAGGTGCGGTAGACAGAGCAGAGAGTCTTTCTATAATGCTTTGTGAAGAGATTTTAACGACTCACATGAAAGATAAAGAAACCGTCAAGCAAATCGCAAATACATTAAACTCAAAATATCCCTCTCATGCATATCCTATACTTTACGAAGAAGCTAAAAAGATAGGTTTAAATGTAGCAAGAATGGCAAAAGAGGTGAATGCATTACTTTTGGATTTACATCAGATATATTCGGAAATGGGACAGAGAGCAACTGTTGATTATGACGAAAAAAATTCTCATTCGAATGAGATTTTAAACATTCATGAGACTACAAATAAACAGATTTTCTATCAAAATGACAAAGATTGGTTTTATAGAGCGGAAGAAAGGCGCTGGATAACTTTAAATGACAACTCAAGCTGGCGCAGAATAGAAAAAGATACTGAAGGCAATCTGATAAAAAGTATTTTGCATGTAGAGTAAATTTTGACGTTAATTTATAATCATAAGTAATTTACAGAGTGTACTGAAAATATAATTTTGTCAATTTTCCGGGTTTGCGACAAAAATATTTATTAAAAATTTTCTGCTGATGCGAGAAAGACTAATTGTTCATTTCGAGGAGATTGCAGTCAAAAAGTAAACACAATAAGTATTAACTAATTTGTATCACAGATTAGTTTAAAATAGCTTTTTTATTATCTTAAACGAAATAGAAGATAGACAAATTATTTAAAGTTTTAAAATAATTGCCTTATAAAGTCTTTAAAAAAATGATAATAAGCTCAATTTTTATAAGAAATTTTTAAAATATAATAAAATCGTATTATTTATATGAAATAGTGAGTTTGACATGGATAAATTCTGCAATGTACAGTTAAATTCCATATATACAAAACTGTGACAGTGAGCGTCAAATATAAAATTTCCCAAAAAATCATCTGTAAAAATTAAAAATAGTTTTGGATTTATATCACAATAAAAACGGTGTTTTGACGCACATTGCAAACGAAATATCCAAAGTAAAATATAAGCATTTTGGTTTGTATTTAACACGCAAGATATATGAAAATTTCATGTTTTTTATTGTGTAAATTTTAGATATAGAGTTTTAAAATGTTTAGAAACTCACCAAAAACAGATTGGAAAATAAAAACTGCTTTATATAAATTTTTGCAAATATTTTACATGTAGATATTTTTTGACTCGATTTTTTTAAAAACTTAGCGATAAAATAAAAAAATATATTTTGCTATTTTGGTAAGGGTTAAAAACAACGCACAAGACGTTTATTTTGCTCAAATCCTTACAAAAAGGTGATATTGCAGATATTATATTTGCTGATATTTAATATGATAAATGTAATTAACAGGCTTTGCTTATATGAAAAATATCTGCATTTTGCATGCAGCCAAAATTTGCAAAATTAAACAGTTCTTTTTTGGGATATAAAAGTAAAAAGAGCGTTATTTACGCATTGATAAGCTTATGTGTGTTAAAATTAAAACTTTTAATATGAAATGGAGAGGATAATATTATGTACCGTTTTGCACCATCTCCGACCGGCGATATGCATATAGGCAATTTAAGAGCTGCCATTTTCAATTTTATATGCGCGAAAAAGAGTAATAAGGGTTTTTATATACGCATAGAAGACACCGACACGACACGCAATATAGAAGGCAAGGACAAAGAAATTTTGGAGATACTGAATGTTTTTGATATTACTTATGAAAATCTCTATTATCAAAGCAAAAATTTAAGGTTCCATCAGCAACTCGCGATGCAATTAGTAGGCGAAAAGAAGGCTTTTGTCTGTTTTTGTACAGAAGAGGAGATAGAGGCTAAAAGAGAGAAGGCTAAAAGAGGAGGCGTTGCTTACAGATATGATAATACTTGTTTGAATTTGAGCGACGAGGAGGTTTTGACAAATGAAAAGCCTTTTGTTGTACGCTTAAAACAGCCTACACAGTCCATAACTTTTTCGGATGACATAAAAGGGGTTTTGACGTTTGAACCCAAAGATATTGACAGTTTTGTGATTTTAAGGCACAACAAAACTCCAATGTATAATTTTGCTTGTGCAGTCGATGATATGTTGGAAAATACAACTGATATTATAAGGGGCGAAGATCACGTCTCAAATACTCCAAAACAGGAACATATAAGGATATCTTTAGGGTATACTCAAAAAGTAAATTACGCTCATCTTCCGATTATTTTAAACCACGAAGGCAAAAAAATGAGCAAAAGAGACGATGCTTCAAGTGTTAAATGGCTCTTGGAAGAGGGATTTCTTCCGCGTGCCATAGCAAATTATCTTATTCTTTTGGGCAACAAAGCTCCGCACGAGATTTTTACGATGGAAGAAGCGATAGAATGGTTTGATATAAAAAAAGTCGCTAAATCTCCCGCGAAGTTTGACATAGATAAACTAAGACAGATAAATAGGGAACACTTAAGGCGTTTAAGTGATAAAGAATTTGCAAATCTTATGGGTTTTAAAGATGAAAATATCGGTAAAATCGGCAAACTATACACCGAAGAGGGAAGTAGTATAAAAGAGATAGAGCCTAAAGTTAAAGCCATTTTTGCGCCAAAAATTGCGCCGCAAGGATTTGAAAAGGAGTTTGATATATTAAAATCAATTTTGCAAAATGTTCCGTATTTTGAAGAATTTGATGACTTTAAAGCTTATCTGTTTGAAGAATCGTCTTTAAAAGGTAAAGAATTTTTCAAGCCGCTGCGTGCTCTTTTGACAAATTCGGAACATGGACCGGAGCTTGCAGCACTGTATCCTGTGATAAAAACATATATAAAGGAGATTGCGCGATGAACGCTCTTTTGATATCTTTACTTCAAACATTGGAAATTATTATAAAAATCTATCTTTTAGTAATAGTAATCTCTTCTCTTATATCGTGGGTGCAACCAAATCCATATAATCCGCTGGTACAGTTTTTGCGCAGTATAACCGAACCGGTTTATGCCATTATCAGGAGAATTATCCCGACTACATTTGGCATGATAGACATTGCGCCGTTAATAGTGTGTATAATTTTAATATTTTTAGACAATCTTATAATGAATTTTATTTATGCGGTATAAAACTTTTTTCGTTCTTTGCTTTACATTTGCATCGCTTTTCGGAGGAATTTTAAGTTACGAAGAGCTGATAAAAAAGCCGAAAAGTATAGCAAAAGATTATTATATTTACAGACTGCTTACCGAGACCGACAATATAACGACCGAACAGGCAAAAACGCTTTATGGGCAGATAAGCCGTATGAATAACAATCTTGAAAAAGAGTTTGAGAAAAAGATAGGTTTAAGTGAAGATACGCAGAATAAACTTGCTTGTCAAAAAAGCGCACAAAAAGATTTGGCTTTATTGAATCAAGAGTGCATAAAGCTTTTAGTTCATCCGCCGTTTGTAGCTTCGCTTGATAATAAATCAAAAATAAAATTGATAAAAAGACTTCAAGAAAGCGATAACATCTTTACCGCAAAATGGGTGGAGGCTATGAGTAAACAAGATGTTTTTGAAGCGTTGAAAAAAATAGGCGCAGAAGAATTTTTACTGGTTTTCAACTCAATGCCACAAAATTATAGAAAGAGCCATTTTGATCGAAATTTGACTAATGATTTTATTGAGCTTCTTGAGAAGCAGAACGGTTATGAGAAGTTTGTGAAAAATGTAGTTGTGGGCGAACCGTATCTTAAAATTTTACCAAAGTCCCTACTCCACGATACTCAAAATAGTTCTTTGTCACATGAGAGTTACTTTTTTTTAGGAATTAATGCAGTAAAATTTGGTGAAACAAAACTTGCTGAGATATTTTTTGACAAAGCAGAACAAAAAGCGTATTATAAGTACGATAAAGACAAAGCGTTGTTTTGGCAGTATTTAGTAGGCAAACGCAGTGAAACGCTTCAAACTTTGTCGGAAAGCCATGATATAAATATCTATTCGCTTTATGCAAAAGAGGCTTTGGATCTACCCGTGCTAAGTGCTACTTTTATAACTTCTTCGCAAAACAGATCCAAAGAGAACTTTGATATGCAAGATCCGTTTGCATGGAAAAAGTTTTTGGATATACTAACAGAGATCTCTTTAGATGAATTGGAGAGTTTGGCAGAGAGATTTGATGCGGAAGAGACGCTGCCTGTATACGCATTTTTACTGGGGCGTGCTTCGCAATACCGTCATAGTTACTTTGTGATACCTTTTAGCAAGTATCTTACTAATCTTGATGATGAAAAGAAGATTATGATACTCTCTTTAGCAAGACAAGAGAGTCATTTTATTACAGCCACAATATCCACATCTTATGCACTTGGCATGATGCAATTTATGCCGTTTTTGGCTCGTAATATTGCAAAAGACGAGCAAATCAAAAACTTTGATATAGATGATATGTTTAAACCGGATATATCTTATAGATTTGCAAATATTCATTTGAATTATTTGACCAAATATCTGCATCATCCGCTTTTTATCGCTTACGCTTATAACGGCGGCATAGGATTTGCAAAAAGAATGCTTCAAAGCGGCGTTTTTTTTAACAACAAAGATTACGAACCTTTTTTGAGTATGGAGACTATAGCATATGAAGAGAGCAGAGAGTACGGTAAAAAGGTGCTGGCAAACTATATAATGTATTCAAGGTATTTCGGGAAAAAGATAAATATCAAAGCTCTTTTGACAACTCTAACAGAGCCGAAGGAAACGGATAAATTTCGATATTAAGCCTAAGAGTTTCATTGTTTACTTTTCGCGTCACAAGGTAGTATCTATTCCATACATTGTTGATAGGCACATCTTTTAGTAATTCGTTATCGTTTTCAAGTTCAACAGCCTCAATGCTTATCCCGTTTAATTTTACTGCAGGCTTGCCTAAATCCAATTTTGTCTGTGGCGAAGAAGGTGAGTAATAATAACTAAAGATAATCATATCCATTTTACTATCAGAGTACTTTTGCATATTGTTAAAATATGTCGCCATTAAAAATAATATTGATTCGTCCGCTGCTTTAACTATCGCTTTTTGAGTGCTTACGATCGCTTGTTCTTGGCGAATATTTGCATTAATGTTGTTTTTGCCGCTGCATCCTGAAAAAAATATTACCGCTAAGGATATCAAAAAGAAGAATTTTTTCACAAAAAACCTTTTATATATAAAAAGTGCGCTAATTTTACGCAGTTTGCCTTATTTAAAGCTAAATGTTTTTTTGATATAATCAATTTTTGTTTTCATAAAAACATGGCAGTTGGGTCAAATTTTTGTCGAGTTTAAAATCTGTTTGTCCGATGCATTTTTTGCCGATAGTTTGAGCGATTCGCTGTTGTCAAAAGAACAGATATATTTGGAAAATACGATAAAAGCTGTTCGCTTGAGCATTTAGACTGTTATTGTTGATAAGAGTA
This sequence comes from Campylobacteraceae bacterium, assembly GCA_031255525.1. Taxonomy (GTDB): domain Bacteria; phylum Campylobacterota; class Campylobacteria; order Campylobacterales; family Campylobacteraceae; genus JAIRKW01. The sequence continues at coordinate 9,396 of JAIRSJ010000068.1, read as the reverse complement.
TAGATTTTGGAGCGAACGTCTGTAGATTTTAGCAATATGAAAAAAGTTATAATCTGCAAAGTACTTGGTATGAAAATTCTCTAAAGAGGAATTTATGAAAGAGATAATAGACGCCATAAGCGTTGCTGCCGCGCGTATAAAAAAGGTCATTGAGTTTGGTGATACCGGTTATAGCGAACACGTCAATAAAACCGGAGACACGCAGTTAAAGCTTGATATAGCGAGCGATTTGATAATAGAAGAAGAGTTCAAAAAAGTCTCTTCTATCAAGAGTATTATCAGTGAAGAAAAAGAGGAGAGCAAATTACTTCATGAAAATGGCAGTTATATCATAGGATATGACCCGCTTGACGGTTCAAGTCTTGTAGATGTAAATCTTGCCGTAGGTTCAATATTCGGTATTTACAAAAACGGCACGGAAGGCTCGGATATAGTAGGCGCAGCGTATGTTGTTTACGGACCGCGTACCGAGATAGTTGTAGCAAAAGACGATGTGAGATTGTATAGACTTAGTGAAAATGGTGAATTTAGAGAGATAAAGACGATCAAATTAAACCGAAAAGGTAAATTAAACGCTACGGGCGCTACTCAAAAAGGGTGGTCTGCATACCACAAAAAACTGATTGATGAGATATTTGCAGATGGTTATCGTCTGAGATATTCGGGCGGAATGGTGCCTGATTTGCATCAGATACTCTTGAAAGGCGGCGGACTTTTTTCATATCCTGCGACTACAGATACGCCAAAGGGAAAATTAAGACTGGTATTTGAAGTATTTCCGTTTGCATTTGTATTTGAAAAAGCGTTTGGAGCGGCGATAGACGGTAAAAAAAGGATTTTAGAGTTAAAACCTTCTCATATTCATGATACAAGTCCTTGTTTTTTCGGTTCAAATGAGGAGATAAAAAGAGTTTTGGATGAATATGCAAAACATTAACGAACAGGCAGATGAATATAAGTCAGACCTAAAGCAAGAGAGTGAAATTTTGCTCGCGTGTCAGAGGGAGAAAAATATCGATAGCTGCTTTATATGTGATAAAACTTTTGAGTGCGAGAAGAGAAAAAAATATGTCGAGTCCGTTTATGAAAGCATGTCGCAAGGACAAGGCGGCGGATTTGAGTTTTAAAGGAAAAAGATGAGCAACAAAGCGTATATTACCACGCCTATTTATTATGTAAACGATATTCCGCATATAGGTCATGCGTATACTACTATTATCGCCGATTCGCTGGCAAGATTTTATAGACTAAAAGGTTATGACACGTTTTTTTTGACAGGCACGGATGAACATGGGCAAAAAATAGAACAAGCCGCTCTTGCTAAGGGCAAAAGCGCGAAAGAATATGCAGACGAAATAAGCGCGAAATTTAAAGCGTTGTGGGATGATTTTGATATAAGTTATGATTGTTTTATCAGAACAACAGATGAAAACCACAAACTTGGCGCACAAAAAGCGTTTGAGACAATGTTTAAAAACGGCGATATATATAAAGGCGAGTACGAAGGGCATTATTGTGTAAGTTGCGAAACGTTTTTTACCGACTCTCAATTGATAAACGACGAGTATTGTCCTGATTGCGGCAAAATAACAACACTTGTGAAAGAGGAGAGCTATTTTTTTCGTTTGAGCGCATATCAGGATAAGCTTTTAAAATGGTATCAAGATGCGGATGATTGCGTTATGCCAAGGGCTAAGAAAAACGAGGTTATAAATTTTGTAAAACAGGGGCTTCGCGATTTGTCCATAACAAGAGCAAGCTTTGATTGGGGCATAAAACTTCCACCTTCTCTAAATGATTCAAAACATGTACTTTACGTATGGCTTGACGCTCTGGTAAACTATATAAGCGCGCTTGGATACGGTACTGATGAGAAAAATTTTTCTTACTGGCCTGCCTCGTTTCATCTTGTAGGAAAGGATATTTTGCGCTTTCACAGTATTTACTGGCCTGCTTTTTTGATGAGTTTAAATCTTCCGTTGCCAAAACATATAGCAGCTCACGGCTGGTGGACAAGAAACGGCGAAAAAATGAGCAAATCAAAAGGCAATGTCGTAAATCCGCGCGAAGTCACCGAAGCTTACGGGCTCGAGAATTTCAGATATTTTATGTTAAGAGAGGTTCCGTTTGGGCAAGACGGTGATTTTAGCCAAAAAGCTTTGATAGACAGGGTCAATTCTGATCTTGGAAATGAACTTGGAAATCTTTTAAATAGAATTATCGGTATGAGTGGCAAGTACAACAATTATGAACTTGACTCTTCGTCGGTTTTAAAATTTTACGAAAAAGATATAAGTACGGCTCACGCCATTTTGAAAAATGTAGAGTCCTATATGTGCGAGCTTCAAACAAATAAATATCTTGAAGAACTTTGGAAAGTTTTGACTATCGCGAATCAATCCATCACTATATACGAACCTTGGACTAAAATGAAAGAGGGCAAGATAGAAGAAGTATCGGCAATAATAGCTCTTACGGCAAATCTCTTGGCTAAAGTGAGTATACTGTTTTCGCCTGTTATGCCAAAAACGGCGCAAAATATAGCAAAAAGTCTCGGATTTGAGTTAAATGCGAAATCATACGAACAACTTATAATAAACGAAGGACTTTTGGATAAAACCATCATAACTCCTATAGCGCCTCTTTTTCCTCGTATAGAAAAAGAGTTGATGAGTACGCCGGAGCCTGCAGTTCAGATAAAAGAGATAAAAAAAGAGTTGATAAACGCAGATAAATTTTTCGCCTCAAAAATACAAATCGGTACCATTGTGAAAGCCGAAACGATAGAAAAAAGCGACAAACTTTTAAAACTTTTCGTAGATATCGGTGAAGAGAAACCGCGCCAGATACTTTCCGGTATAAAAGTATATTATGATACAAAGAGTCTTGAAGGCATGCAAGTTTGCGTAGTTACAAATTTAAAGCCAATCAAAATAATGGGGCTCGAGTCTTGCGGAATGGTTTTAACGGCGGAAGATAAAGACGGTATCACGTTGATCACTCCTCAAAATGTAAAAAGTGTCGGCGCAACAGTTAAATGATTATCGAAAATCTCACGCAAATCTGCTTTGGGCATCTGCTCAGAGAACCTTTAGTAAAAGCCGTTACAAGCTTTACGTGCAAAAGCGATAAGGTAGTAAGTGGAGGAGCTTTTTTTGCGCTGAAAGGCACAAAAGAGGAGATCGCAGAAGCATTGGAAAACGGGGCGTATGCCATAATACATGAACAAAACATACAAATTGATGACAATGAAATAGCATGGATAAAAGTAGATTCTATCAAAAAAGCGATGATTCGTTTTATGCGTTTTTTGGTTGAAACAAATGAGATAAATGTCGTATATATGAGCGTTTTGCAATTTGATATGTTAAATTCTTTCAAATTGCAATTCAAAAATATCTCCGTGGACGGCGACATTTCGGAAGTTTTTTTGAAAATTACGGATTTGGAATCACAAAGTTATATCTTTTCAAAAAACAGAGAACTATTAGAACAGATATCGCCGCAGTTTGAGAGCATAGATAAAAGTGCAGAGGCTACAGTTTTGCAATCGCACTCTATTTTTAAAACCACATTTGTATGTGCCGAGAGTTATTTTAAAGATTTTATGATGCCAAATCTTTTTATACCGGAATTCGCTGCCGTTGTAACTTTCTTGAAAGATAAATCGCTTGAGTTTAAAGTAGATTCTATAGAAAGAAACGGACATTTTGAGCCGATATTTGTAAACACAGCTTTAGAAGCGCGTCCGTTTGGTTCGACGCATCAAGCTATTATCATAGAAACAGACGAGAAGCTTTTTGAAAAAGAGGAAGAGTGGATAAAAAAGCATGTTTCGGATAATTATCTGTTGGTATTGGCCCCGCATAATGCCAAAATTTCGATATCGTGCAAAAGATACACTTCTGCGAAATCGCTTCAAACCATAAGTCTCTCTTCACTCAGATATGTTTTGGTACTTGGCAACAAGGAGGAGATAATTGCAGCCTTGGAAGAGCCAAAACAGACTCAAGGAACGCTTTTTTAGCTTTGCATACAGAGCAAAAGCGGTAAAAATTTCAACTTTTAGTGTAAATTTATAGCAAAACCTGTTTTTTTTAAAGCGCAGAAAATAGTGCGATAAGAGAAAAACTTGATATTTTCAACTTGTAAAGTTTTATATCTATTGACAAAACTCTATTTGTACCAACAGATATTGGGACGATAATAATTTTATAATTTAGTTAGCAAAAGAGAAGTTTTTCTCCAAAAATAGTTTGCTATCGGATGCCAATATTTATCATAGCAACGTATAACCTCCTTAAGCATACAAGTTTTCAATTTTTATTGCATTGCAGATAAACAGAGCAAAAGTTTACATAAAGCAGTAGAAAAAAGATTTATTTACTCTTGCATATATGGTATTTTATCGTGCATATTTGCATTTTTAAATCCGCGAAGTCTCAATCTGCAACTGTCACAAACCCCACAAGCCATATCTTCATTTTTATAGCAACTCCAAGTAAATTCAAGCGGCACATTGAGTAAAAGTGCCTCTTTTACAATATCAGCTTTTGTCATATGGATCAGCGGAGTATGTATTTTGATATTTGTTTCCTGTTTTGTACCTTCATTTACGGCGGTTTCAATTTTTTTGATAAATGCTTCCGTACAATCCGGATATCCGCTGCTATCCTCTTCCATAACCCCAAGATATAAATTTTGTGCACCCTCTTTTTCTGCTAAAGATGCTGCTATAGAGATAAATATCCCGTTTCTGTAAGGCACATAAGTATTTGGAACATCATTTTTTAAACCGCTCGTTCTTATGTCTAAAGATGCATCAGTTAGCGAAGAAGAGCCTATCTCTTTTATAAAAAATGTATCCAAAACTACTTTTTTCGCCCCAAGTGCATCTGCAATTTTATGAAAGCATTCCAACTCTTTTTTTTGCGTTCTTTGTCCGTAGTTGAAGTGCAGAGCTATTATATCATTGCCATTTTTTTTAGCTATAAATGCGGCCAGTGCGCTATCCATTCCGCCGCTTATAATACATACTGCTTTCAAATATTATCCTTTATTTTTTTGCGATTATAGCAAAAACAAGCGCTTAAAACTGGTATAATCGCGAAAAAAGGTTTTTTTATGCTGATAATTGAAAATGAGACTAAATACGAAATAGATACGCTTTTGCTTGAAAATATAGCTTCAAAATTGAGCGAAAAAGATATAGAGTGTATATTTGTCGATTCCGAAGATATGCGCCAGCTAAATTTAAAAGAGAGGCAAAAAGATAAAACTACAGATGTTTTAAGTTTTCCTTTGGAAGATTTGCCTCATACGCCAATCGGAAGTGTTGTGATAAATTTGGAGCTTGCAAATAGTATGGCAAAAGAGCTAAACCACTCTTTAAAAGATGAATGCGCACTGCTTTTTATTCATGGAGTGCTCCATCTTTTAGGCTATGATCACGAATGTGACAACGGACAAATGAGAACAAAAGAGGAAGAGTTGATAAAGTATTTTTGTTTGCCGAAGAGTCTTATTTGCAGAAATAATTAAGAAAACGGCAAATCTATCGATATATTTTAAAGAATAGGTAATAAATAGATAAAATAAATATAAATAGTTAAAAATGAACACTTAATTTTACCTTTGTACATAAAAGAAATTTATTTTTAAAAGAAAAGGATAATTAAAATAAAAATTGACGAAAAAATAATAAAAATTAGCTTTATAAAACTCAAAAAAACATTGTTTATTAATTTTCATATTAAACAATTCGGACAAAGACAATCATAAGAGAACAAGCGAATATAAGCTGCTTTTATCATTTTAGATAAAGATTGTATTATGCGCTTTGTCCATGTTAAAATATCTTTGATTTTTATCATCATTTCTTTTACTATTTTTGGTATAAAACGCTAAAAATATTTTGCAATACATTAATTTAGAATTTTTATTCTTTACTTTTTTTACTATTTTTTCACAGAAATTTTTAGTATATGATTAATTAATATTTACTTTTTAAATAGATTTAATAGCTATACTATCCAAATTTCTTTTATGCTCATACATCCCCAAATATATAGCTTTTGACCTATCGTTACAATTTTAAAAATTCGGAATCATTTAGCTTATTAATTAATTTTTATTAATGGGTAATTTATACTAATAGATAATTTATATTGTATAGTTACGTTAATAAAAATTACTAAAACACTTATATGTAATTTATTTTGTGTGCATTAGATGGACAGATTGTTTCAATAAAAATTACAAAAGTGAAGGGGTGGTTAATGATTTGCTTTTGTTCAAATTTGATGAAGTTTATAAAATTGATGTTTAATTTCAATAATTTGAGACACAGATACTCAAGTTGTCGTTTTAATAAAAAGATTATAGTAGCTCTTTTTGGCTTTTTGATGTTGACTGCGTATGCAAATGCCTATAATTTTGATTGTAACTCTATATATGCTATGGATAATCAAAAAGTGTATAAAATCAAAGAGCTTATACCTACAGCTTTTGGTGGTATGTACGGTGAGAACTATGAAGATACCGGCATAAGGTTTTCTTACAATGATACTTTGGGCAACTATTCTACTATTGCTCTTGGGTATTCTCCCGGTGGCACAACACTTAGACTATACGGTTGGGCTCTTGAGAGATGGAAAGTTAACGCAAACACATCTATAAGAAGACCAAGTTATGTTTCAGGAAGTAGTACCCATACATATATAAATTATAGTGCCAGTGGTCTTGGAGTGCACGATTCAGCCGGCGGAGGTGTAAATCAACTTACAGGCGAGATATATCTGTCGTCTGCTTATAATGACAATCTTTCGGGAAATTATCGTTTAAGCATAATCAATCCGAGTACGAGAGCTGCAAGAACTATTGCATTTTCAAAAGGCGACATCTCAGGACCCACTCTTGGCAAGATGATTTCCGATTTGGTGATAGATGTCGAAGGAAATGTTCTTGTTGTATCGCAAGATGCAGCTTCAAGTTCAACCGTTTATTTGGTGCGGCTGGATATAAGTGAAGGAAAATATTACGTTCTTAAAAACTTGACCGGCGATATACCCGGGAAGATAGGTGGCGCGTATGCCGGAATGGCATTTTTGGATGGTTATTTATATACTTACGATAGCCTTGATGGTAATATTTACAAGGTAAATATTGCAACAGGCAGCTCTACATTGCTTGGTAAAACTTATATGGGTTTTAGCGATTTGTCGTCTTGTCAAATGGTTTCGGTTATCAGGGGTAAGGTTTACGATGATGCCGATGGCGATGGAGTTTTAAGTTCCGAAGAGAAAAATGCCGACAGTATAACCGGTATCACGGTGCAGCTTTATGATGGGAATTACAATCTGATTGATACGCAAACAACAACTTCTTCGGGATATAATTTTGTAGCCGGCAGCCACATAACAGGGTATTATGTAAGAGTAAAAAATCCAAAAAAAAACGGTCTAATAGCAACTCAAACTTGGGCGTCTGGAAGTAGTGCTTCAAATACCGTAACAAACTACTGTACGGATTTGATAAACAATGATGTGACGGGAAGCAATCAGGATCGCACATGTTATGGTGCAAGAGCGGATGGTATTGATTCTGCAAATGACAGCATAACAAATGCCAACTACTACTCAAAAATCACTATGAACAACAATAACGCCGCAGCTTATGTTGATTTCGCTTTTACAACGTTTGTTGATAGAAGCGATGCTAAAGCAAGTTACGGCGAAGCGTTGCACAGCCTTGGCATTAAAGATATTTTAGCTCAACCTGTCTTATATCTCGGAGATGGTGTAAGCGCTGATAATGTCTCAAAAATAAGCAATAATGCAGACGGCGATGATTTTGATGATGGTATGTTTGTGATGATTGACGGCGCTGCAGTCTCTTTGCAAGATGCCGTTTTAATAATGGGAAAACCGTATACTATACAAGCAGTCATAAATGGAACCTTAAAAAATAGCGGTTATTTAAACGCGTGGATCGGAACAACGTCAAATGGCGGGCTTAGCAATACGTTTGAGACAAAAATAGCTGACAATTTGCAAAATACTTCCGGTGATACTATAGAATTTGTCTATACACCAAAAGTCAATCCTACAACAATTAATACTTTTATAAGGGCGAGATTTAGCACTGTCATGGGTTTGACTGCAACAGACGATGTAAGCGCAAGTGGCTACTCTTTGGCCATTAACGGCGAAGTCGAAGATTATAAAGTTGTAATTGCCGGAAAACAGATAAGATTAAATGTAAAGAGTATCGGAGATATCGGTAGCTTTTCATTTGAGTTTTCAAATGTATATACGACTTTTCCATCAACTGATACAAGAACTATCAATACTACAATTCAAGATGAATTTGTTTCTCAGCCTTACGATGGAACTGTTCATGCTATAAACTCTGCAAATCATGATATTGTGATATCAGAAGTATCGATTCCGTCAAATCTCGGATTGGTTCAATCTCAAACTAATTGTGTTGATCTGAGCTCTTCCGAACCTTCTGCTAATTTGTCTATAAGTTTCAGCGGCAACGATATAATTGTACCGAACAGCCAAATTACGGAACAGTCAAATATAGTTTGTAATATAGTTTATGGAGTGCAACCGACTCTTGAGTTTAGAACAAATATTATAAATCGTGTTTCGACTGATGATAACTTTAACATAAGTATAAGTGATACCTCTAATGTTACGCTAAAATCAAATCAAACAACGGCAAGCGAATCAAACGCTTTGATAGATGTTTTTCGTGTTGCAACGGGAAAATACCTGTTTAATCAAATTATGACGGAAGGAAGCGCAAGCGGTTCGGGTCATTACACAAAAGACATAAAATGTATCAACCTGAAAAACAATACTCTTGTATTTGAAGGCGATACACTTCCGTTTGAGATCGATGCCGAGTATGGCGACGCTATAAAATGTGAAATTAAAAATAGCGCTATAATTGCGGATTTCACAACTTCTGATATAAAAGCCGAACCTTTAGTTCAAGTAGCCGGCAACAGTTCCATTATAACGGTTAGCATAAAAGATGATTCCGGAAATGTGATAAATTCAGGCGGAGATGATGTTGTTGTATTTATGAATGCCGCAAATGCTATGACGCTGACAAACGGCATGATTTCGGAAACATCGACAACGGCCAATATTAGTGCCGCAGATAATGGTGATGGGACGTATGAAGTGTATATCCATTCGATTGTTGCAAGTTTGGCAAATATAACATTTATGGTAAACGGCGACTTGGGAACAAGTAATGTTACGGTAACCTTTACCCACTCAGGTAATATAGATATAAACGGTAGTAACGGTAAGAGTTATATTAAAGCCACTCCAAATACTCTTCAGGCAGGAAACATTTCACTTATCAGTGTTTATCTTA
>JAIRSJ010000089.1 GCA_031255525.1 Campylobacteraceae bacterium | reverse complement strand
TTGAGCGAAGAAGATTTATTTTTTGAAAAGATCTTTTTATCGCTTCGTTCGAATATTGGGTTGGAACTTGCAAATCTTCCTTTGGGCATGATGGAAAAGATAGAGATTTTATTGCGCGGAAAAAAAGGTTTTATAAAAGATGAAAGATTTTACAATTCAAACTTTTTTTTAGCTGATGAGATAGCGCTGTTCTTAAATCCTTGAGGTATTTACGTAAAGATGTTTCAAGAAATTTTAGATACAATAATCCCTCATCATTTATCTTAAGGAAAAGCGTGTTTGGAATAGGCTTTTTTGAATTTATCGTGATAGCTATTGTCGCTATTATATTCTTAGGTCCCGATAAACTCCCATCTGCCATTATAAAGATTATAAAAACTTTCAAAACTTTCAGTAAAAGTATCAATGAGGCAAAAACGGTGATAGAACAGGAGTTGAATATCGAGGAACTCAAAGAAGACTCAAAAAAATACCGTGCTCTTTTGGAGCAAAATACACAGAAAATTAAAAAAACAATATCCTCAGATGAACTTTCAGTTTTACAGCAGAGTGCGAAAGAGGTAAATTCAGCATTGGAAGACATTAAAAAAGCAAATCAAGACAACCTTGGCGATATAAAAACAGACGACGCAAGAAGCGTGTCTGAAACGCTTGAAGATAAAAACTAAGCAGGGCAAATAATGTTTGAAGATTTTAAACCCCATTTGATAGAGCTTAGAAAGAGATTGATTATTGCAGTTTGCATCTTATTTGTCGTATTCTTTATCACTTTTGCATGTTGGGAACTCATCGTGACATGGATGATATATCCGATTTTTTCAGTTATGGGCGTTGAACAAGGGATAACCTTTGAGATGTCGAATCAGACTGCGATGGAAGCGGTTTTAAATTATAAAATGCCGGAACAGATGAAAAATAGTCAATTTATGATAACAACGTCTATGTTTGAAGGTATTTTTGCAGTATTTAAAGTATCGTTTTTATCGGCTTTCATACTCTCTTTGCCTCTTATTTTATGGCAAATTTGGCTTTTTGTAGCACCTGGTCTTTATGATCACGAAAAAAAATATGTTTTTCCGTTTGTATTTTTCGCCACCGTTATGTTTGTATTGGGCTGCACTTTTTGTTACTATGTCGTATTGCCGACAAGTTTTGCATTTGCCATAAATTTTGGTAAAAATATATTTGTTTATATCCCAAAGATAAGCGAATATGTAGACATTTTTGTGAAAATTATGTTCGGATTTGGCGTCTCTTTTGAGTTTCCTGTTGTGAGTTTCTTTTTGGCTAAAATAGGTTTTATCACGGATAAATCGCTGAAAGATTTTTTTAGATATGCTGTTGTTATTATATTTGTTTTTGCGGGGATTATCACGCCTCCTGATGTTATTTCGCAAGTTTTGATGGCTATTCCGCTTTTGCTTTTATACGCATTTTCCATAGCTATAGTGCGTATGGTAAATCCTTACAAAGAGATAGAATAAAGCATGCGAAAGCTCGATCCACTTTTAATTTCAAGTTATGACTATTATTTGCCGAAATCTCTTATCGCCTCGTATCCAGTAAAACCAAAAGAGGACGCAAGACTGCTTGTTTACAAGAGAAGTGATAAGAGTATTTTTCATGCTAAATTTGGGGAAATTTTTGAATTTTTACCAAAAGATATAAGCGTTTTGTTAAATGATACAAAAGTTATAAAAGCACGCATTTTCGGTTTTAAGCAAAGTGGCGGCAAAGTAGAGTTGCTGTTTAATTCGGTCGTTGGGGAACATGAATTTAAAGTTTATATCAAAGGCAGAGTAAAGATCGGTTCGGAACTTATTTTTGGCGAAGGATTAAGAGCGATTGTGTCATTTTTGATTGATGATGGTGCTCGAATTGTAAGTTTTTTTAAAGATGAGAGGCCGTTGCATGCAGGCGAACTTTTTGATATTTTGGACGAAATAGGACATGTACCGCTGCCACCTTATATAAAAAGAGAAGATGCAAAGGACGATGAAGAGGATTATCAAGCGCTTTTTGCGAAAAACAGAGGGGCTGTTGCCGCTCCTACGGCTTCATTGCATTTTAGTGAGGAGAGTTTCTCTAAACTAGAAAAATATTTTGAGATAGAATTTATAACTTTGCATGTGGGAGCAGGAACGTTTAAGGGTGTGGAGAGTGAAAATATAAGCGAACATAAAATGCATTCGGAATATTTTATAATTTCAGACAATGCAAAAAAAATTATACAAAGCAATAAATCGATACTGTGCGTTGGAACTACGGTTGCAAGAAGTGTAGAGTATTTTGTTCGCACAGAAAAAACAGAAGGTGAGTGTGATCTTTTTTTAACTCCTCTCAATCCTCCGATTAGAGCAAACTATCTTTTGACAAACTTTCATCTTCCAAAATCAACACTCATTATGCTCACGGCAAGCTTTATCGGGCTTGATGAAACTTTACGGATTTACAAAGAAGCAGTGGATAAAAAGTATCGTTTTTTTTCATACGGCGATGCGATGTTAGTTCTGTAAAGCGGCAATTAATATATTAAAAAGCGCAAATAGCGCGCAGCAAAGATGCAACATAATAGTGACAAAATATAGTAATTGTAAAAAGTATGCAAAATTTAAACTTTTTTAATAACTTGTTGGTTACTATAATGAATAAAAAAATAAGGTTTTGAAAGTGCCGGAAAAACGATATCGTCCGAATGTGGCGGCAGTCATTGTATCTTGTGAATATCCGTTTAATTGCAGTATATTTATTGCGTTAAGACATGATATCGAGGGTGCATGGCAGTTTCCTCAAGGCGGCATAGATGACGGAGAGAGTCCTAAAGAGGCGTTATTTAGAGAGTTGAAAGAGGAGATAGGCACAAAAAAAGTGGAGATTATAGCCGAATATCCCGAATGGCTTTCATACGATTTTCCGCAAAAGATCGTCAAAAGAATGTATCCTTATGACGGTCAAATGCAAAAATATTTTTTAGTGAGATTAAAAAAGAGCGCACATATAGATTTGAAGACGAAGTGCCCTGAGTTTGTAGAGTATAAATTTGTAAGCCTTAATGAGGTTTTAGATAATATTGTATATTTTAAAAAACCAATTTATAAAAGAGTATTAGAATACTTTAAAAAAGAAGGATATCTGTAATGCTGATAGTTCAAAAATATGGTGGAACTAGCGTAGGAACTTTAGACAGGATAAAAGCTGTCGCTCAAAGAGTTATAGAGACAAAAAAAGAGGGTAATAATTTGGTTGTTGTCGTATCGGCTATGAGTGGCGAAACAAACAAACTTATAGAGTATGCTGAATTTTTCAGCAAAACTCCAAGCCAAGCAGAAATGGATATGCTCTTATCAGCAGGCGAGAGAGTCACAAGCGCGCTTTTGGCGATAGCTTTGAATGAGTTTGGATACAAGTCTGTTGCCATGAGCGGTAGACAAGCCGGTATCATAACGGATAGTCTCCATACAAAAGCCCACATAGATCATATAGACACTACTTATTTGAAAGAAACCATAGAGGACGGTACGATAGCCGTTGTTGCAGGTTTTCAAGGCACAACAAAAGACGGTAAAGTCACTACGTTAGGACGCGGTGGAAGCGATCTTTCGGCTGTTGCAATTGCAGGAGCTTTGGAGGCTGATTTGTGTGAAATATTTACCGACGTTGACGGCGTGTATACGACAGATCCGAGAATTGAACCTAAGGCTAAAAAACTTGAAAAGATAAGTTACGATGAGATGTTAGAGTTGGCAAGTTTGGGAGCGAAAGTATTACAAAACCGTTCTGTGGAACTTGCAAAAAAACTAAATGTTAATCTCGTAACAAGAAACAGCTTCAATAACAATACGGGAACTTTAATAACAAAGGAAGAGAATATCATGGAACAACCGATAGTAAGCGGAATAGCGCTTGATAAAAATCAAGCGAGAATTACTCTAAGAGGTGTGGTTGATAAACCAGGCATTGCTGCCAATATATTTAAAAAATTAGCCGAAAACAATATAAATGTAGATATGATCATTCAAAATGTCGGCGTGGACGGTACGACAAATCTTGGTTTTACTGTTCCTCAAAACGAGCTTGCTTTTGCTAAAAAAATAATGGAAGAGCTGCAATCTTCCGAAAAGCTGGAGTACAACAGCGAGATAGTAAAAGTATCCATTGTTGGCGTTGGCATGAAATCTCACAGCGGCGTGGCAGCTTTGGCGTTCAGTACTTTGGCAAATGAAAATATAAATATAGAGATGATAAGCACCAGCGAAATAAAAATTTCTATGATTATACATGCAAAATACGGTGAACTTGCCGTAAGAACGCTGCATAAAGCGTATAAGCTTGATAAAAATTAAAAATTAAACATCGCTTGTTGCATTTGCGGTAAAGCCGTGCGTTGTGAGTTTTCTAAAAACTTCGAAATTTTAAGCATTTTGGTTTGTCGGCGATTGATTTAATAAAGACGGTTGTATGTGAATTTCATAATTTAAAAGTTAAATATGGTAGGTTGTATATGCAGGAATTTTTAAAATGGACGCTTGATACTATAAGAAAAGAGGGCTCGTCTTTTAGCTGGATGGAGGAGAAGCGATTAGAATGGGTGCCGCTTGTTGTTCCGATGCTTAAGAAAATATTGCAAGGACATACGTTTATAATAGCCACAGATGATGAAAGAAAATGGTTTGGTGAATATATAATGTATTCTATCAATAAAACGCATTTCAATCGCCCGTTTATTTCATTTATCTGCTTAAACGCGCTTTTTCCGCATGTCAATGACTTAAAAACAAAAGAGGATTTTGAGCTTTTGGAAGATATGCTGTCGCTCTCTTTTCAAAATGGCTATACCTTTTTTTATATTGGCAAAAATAACGATGTCAAGTGCAAGATATCAAAGCGAAAGTATGACAGTTTTTTATGGATTATGGATGAACAAGTGCAAAACAGCTTCTATCTTAAATCTGAAGATGATTTTTTGGATACCAAACTGATACAGCTTTTTAAATTGCTAAATCGTAGCATAAATGCGGTTTTATTTGCTGAGGTTGCGCTTGAAGATTGAAGGAAGTTATATTGTTGTATGCAGGGACTTGGATAAACTAAAATCTTACATTTTTGAAAATTATCCGTCCAAAAATCTTAAACTTTTTGCGCCGGACGATTTTTTGATTGATGATGCCAAAGCGGTGATAAAAGAAGCGTATATAGCTGAAAGCGAGCAAAAAATCATAGTAACTCTTTCAAAAAGCTATAATATTTATGCTCAAAATTCGCTTTTAAAGATACTGGAAGAACCGCCGAGAAACATAACTTTTATATTGTGCGCTCCATCTAAAACTATTTTTTTGCCGACAATACGTTCGCGTCTTTATATAAAAACGATAGAAGCTGAAAAAACAGGTGTGAAAAGCGGGATTGATTTTAAAAAAATGGGGATAGGAGATATATATTTTTTTTTAAAAGAGCATAATTTTTTGAGCAAAGAGGAGATAAAATCACTGCTTCAGAATATTTTGAATGAAGCGATAGAACAAAATATAAGACTTACCGAAGAGGAACTTGAAGAGTTCAGAAAGTTGATACATTTGGCAGAATTAAACTCGAAAGGTGCAAATTTAATTTTATGCGCACTACTTTGCATATACGAGAGACGATATAGATGAAAACAAAAATAATGGGAATTTTAAATATCACCGAGGATAGTTTTTTTGAAGGCAGCAGAACAGATATTTTTGGCGCTAAAAATAGAATTGAAAAAATGATAGGAGATGGCGCCGACATGATAGATATAGGCGCATTGTCATCTCGTCCGGGAAGTAAAATGATAAGCGATGAAGAGGAGCTAAGAAGGATTCGCAGTGTTTTGAATATAGTCAAAAAAAATAGATTTTATGAAAAAGTGCAGTTTAGTCTCGATAGTTATTCGCCTCTGACTATAGATTATGCGCTAAATTGCGGCTTTAAGATAATAAACGATATAACGGGGTTGAGCAACGATAATGTGTGCATGGTAGCAAAAAAGCACAAAGCGACCGTTTGTATAATGCACATGAAAGGAACCCCGAAAGATATGCAAGCAGATCCCTTTTATGAAGACGTGATAAAAGAGGTAGATGAATTTTTCACCCAAAGAGTGGAAAAGGCAAAAAGTTTTGGCATAGAGGATATAATACTTGATGTTGGTATAGGTTTTGGTAAAAATTTAAAGCACAACATAGCTCTTATTAAAAATCACTCTTATTTTTCACATTTCGGATATCCGCTTTTGATAGGTGCGAGCAGAAAATCTATGATAGATAGCATTTCTCCTTCAGCTATCAAAGATAGATTAAGCGGTACTTTAGCGATTCATATCGAAGCTGTCAGAAATAAAGCTTCCATAGTAAGATGCCACGACGTAAAAGAGCATGTACAGGCAATTCGCGTTTTTGAGGCTTTACAGTGAGTTTTATAGAGAAGATTTTTATAGATTATGACAATCTCATGCTTTGTATCATTTTGGGATTTACTGTTTTGACAATAAGCATATTGTACATTATACTGCACAAAACGGAGGAGTACGAGAGATTTAGATCAATCAAATTTTACAATATAGTGTGGAGATGGAACTGGATGAGCAACAAAAGAGTCGTTTCGCTTTGGTGTTATTGTCCGGAGTGTGGAAGCGAACTTACATGTGATGATGAATCTTGTCGTTCAAGTAATGTGCTTGCCAATAAAATAACCTATTTTATATGCCAGAAATGCGGTGAAGTGGAAAAAAGTAGAATAACAGGCGGTGATAGAAAATATGTATTGAAAATTATCAGGCTTGAGATATTAAAAAGAGTTAACGAAAACAGTTATAAAGACGAGGTCATAAAGTAATAATGGATAGATTTGAGTATAAAAGTGCGGTAGAGAGATTAAATATTTGGGCGCATGCATATTATGTTTTGGACACACCGTTGGCAACCGACAGCGAGTATGATGAACTCTACCATAAAATAATAGATTTTGAAAAACAAAATCCAACGCAGATAGAGCCTTCATCGCCAACTTTGCGTGTTGGCGGAGAAGTTTTGGAAGGATTTGAAAAAGCTTCGCATATAACTCGTATGTGGAGCATGGAGGATGTTTTCAACGAACAGGATTTGAAAGATTGGGTTGGGCGAGTTTCAAAAACGAAGAGAGATTTTACATTTTACTGCGAGCCGAAATTTGACGGCGCAAGCTTAAATCTCATATACGAAAATGGTGCTCTCAAACAAGCCATAACGCGCGGGGATGGTTCTGTCGGCGAAGATGTGACGAACAATATCAAAACTATTCGCTCTATTCCGCTTCATATCAATTATGACAAAGTGCTTGAGATAAGAGGCGAAGTGCTGATAAAAAAGAGTGATTTTGAGAATCTTAATAAAGAGCGTGAAATAAACGGCGAACCTCTTTTTGCAAATCCGAGAAATGCCGCTGCGGGGAGTCTAAGACAGCTTGATCCTTCTATCACCGCATCAAGAAAGCTTATATTTTATCCATGGGGAATCGGACAAAACAGTCTTAAGTTCGTTTATCTCAGCCAAAAAATGGATTTTGTCTATTCGCTTGGTTTTTCGCAGCCGCCGATGAGACTTACTACTAAAAATTTTGATGATGTGCACAAACTATATATCAAATTTATACAAAAACGCGATGAGATTTTGATGATGATGGATGGAATGGTAGTTAAAGTCGATGAGGTAGCTCTCCAAGAAGAGCTTGGTTACACGATAAAATATCCGCGTTGGATGGTTGCGTTTAAATTTCCGCCGGTGGAAAAAAATACGCAGATCTTGAGTGTATCTTTGCAGGTCGGACGCACAGGAGTCGTAACTCCGGTTGCCAATGTAAAGCCTATAGATATTGAAGGTGTTGTTGTGGAACGCGCGACTTTACACAATTTTGACGAGATAAAAAGAAAAGATATAAGAGTAGGTGATCACGTTACTATCATAAGAAGCGGCGATGTTATACCTAAAATTATACATGTGCAGATAAGCAAGCGTATTGGTAGCGAGAGTGCGCTGGAACGCCCGTTCGTATGTCCTATTTGCAATAGCGAGCTTTTGGACGAGGGAGCTTTGATAAAGTGCCAAAATCTTACATGCGATGCAAGAGTTGAGGCGTCTTTGATATTTTTTGCTTCAAAGCAGGCGTTAAATATAGATGGTCTTGGAAAAGAGATAGTTCGAACACTCTATCGCTCCGGACTTGTAAAAAACATTTCGGATATTTTTTCTTTGACTAAAGAGCAGCTTTTAGAGCTTGAAGGTTTTAAAGAAAAAAAGGCGCAAAATCTGATAGAAGCTATCGCAAATATAAAAGGAAGTGAGCTTTGGCGTTTTATAAATGCTCTTGGCATCGAGCATATAGGTGAAGCGGCAAGCAAAAAAATAGCGCAAGTTTTCGGACTTGATTTTATAAGTACAGACGAAGAACGGTTTTTGGAGCTTGAGGGTTTTGGCAAAGAAATGACAGCTTCTTTAAGAGAGTTTTTGCATGTAAATAGAGATTTGATAGCTAAATTAATACAGATTATAGAACCTGAAGCAGCCAAAAAAGATATCATTGATAATCCTTTAAAGGGAAAATCCGTAGTTTTGACAGGTGCTTTAAATCGTCCAAGAGACGAAGTGAAAAATATGTTGGAAAATCTCGGTGCAAAAGTAAGCTCATCTGTTTCCAAAAAGACGGATTTGGTTATTTTTGGTGAAGATGCGGGAAGCAAATACGAAAAAGCGATTTTGCTCGGCGTAAAACTCATGGATCAAAATGAGTTTGAGCAGTTTTTAAAAGAGAATAATCTCTACGGTTTATAAAGAGAAATATATGTTTTCACACGAACTTAACAAAAACGAGATACATGCGCTTGCAATAGGTCAGTTTGACGGTATACACAGGGCACATAGAGAACTTTTTAAACAGCTCGGAAGGCGCGGCGGGATATTGGTGATAGATAAAAACGAGTCGGCTGTTATGCCAAGAAACAGAAGAGACGAATATGTCTCGCATCCTTGTTTTTATTATGACCTGGCGGATATTAAAAACTTAAGCGGAGAAGAGTTTATCGCCCTTTTAAAAAAAGATTTTCCATCTTTGCAAAAGATAGTTGTAGGGTACGACTTTCGTTTCGGCAAAAATAGAATGTTTGGTGTGGAAGAGTTAGATGAGATATACGAAGGCAAAGTGGTAATTGTGCCTGAATTTTGCTACGACGGCATATCCGTTCATATGTCCAAGATAAGAGCATTTTTGGCTTTGGGTGAGATATTTCAGGCAAATAGACTTTTAGGACGCGAATATTCGATTTTGGGAGAAGTAAAAAGAGGTCAGGGAATCGGCGGCAAACTGCTTTTCCCTACTATAAATCTAAATAGTGAAGGTTATTTTATTCCGTTAGATGGAGTATACGCAAGCAGAATCAAAATAGCAGATGATGTATACAGCAGCGTTGCATTTGTAGGAAAGCGTATCAGTACAGACGGATTGTTTTCGCTTGAAGCTCATGCGATAGACGTCAAGATAGATGCACAAGAAGGAGATACGGTAGAGCTGTTTTTTGTCGAATATTTGAGAGAAAACAGGAAATTTGAAGAGATAAAAGAGTTAAAAAAGCAGATAGAACAAGATATAGTAGAGGCGAAAGAGGCTCTTAAAATATGCAAAATATATCCGCAAGGCGTTACAATTGAAAGATAAAGTATTTGAAAAACAGATAGATAAGCAGTTTGAATTTGACGATAAAGTCGCAAGTGTATTTGATGACATGCTGAGTCGTTCCATTCCATTTTACGGTGAAGTTTTAAATCTTGTTTGCGAACTTGCCGTGAAGTACGCTACGCCGAATTCATCTATAATTGACCTTGGTTGCTCTACGGCAAATACTCTTTTATCTATCAACAAAAAAACTTCTTTTGCCTTGAGGCTTGTGGGCATAGATAACTCTGCAGCTATGATAGAACAGGCAAGAAAAAAAGCGCAGGCATATGGCGCAGATATAGATTTTATAGAGGGCGATATCACAAAAAGCGATTTTGGTATTAATTCCGTCGTTATAGCAAACTATACGTTTCAATTTATTCGTCCGCCGCAAAGGATTAAATTGGCTCAAAAGATTTATGAAAGTCTTCAAAAAAACGGTATTTGCATATTCAGCGAAAAGATAATTTATGAGAACAAAACTCTCAACAAGAGAATAATCGATTTGTATTTGAAATTCAAAAAAGCGCATGGTTACAGCGACTTTGAGATAGCACAAAAAAGAGAAGCTTTGGAAAATGTGCTTGTACCTTACAGCGAAGATGAAAACAAAGAGTTGATGAAAAGCGTTGGTTTTGATGAAGTGCAGACTATATTTAAATATGCCAATTTCGCCACATTTTTAGCGATAAAAAATAGTAAATAATCGCTAAGAAAAATTTGATGCAGACCTTAATTTTGATTTTGTTTGTCGTGCGGGAATTTGCGGTAGTTGCGGTATTATTGTAAACGGACGTCCGCGCT
>JAIRSJ010000027.1 GCA_031255525.1 Campylobacteraceae bacterium | reverse complement strand
ATTTGAAAAACAGATCTCTATCGCCACCGCCTCGTTTTTTAAGTCTGATGGCTAAAGCGTCTCTGCCTGCCTTCTCTTTTGCTATAGTGTCCAAAACTTCATGTGTATCGCGGATAACTTCCCGCAAAGGCTCTTTATGATGCGCTATGACAATCGCCGCTGAAATGGAGGTCGTTTTTTCTTCTTTAGCAACAATATCTGTATACAGCTCACGAATCTCTTTCGCAATGGCGATAGCCTCTTCTAACGGCAAGATAGCAAACACATCGTCTCCGCCGGCATAAATTAGCTTTGCTGTACCTTTAAAACAACTTAAATTCTCTACTTTTCTATCAAAACTATCAAGTTTTTTCGATAGCTCTAAATGTTCTTCAGAAGTTATTTTGGTATTAACAAGATCACCCATCTTATCGCCGTCCATTGCTAAAAGAGCATAATATCTTTCTTTATTTGGCAGCGAATTTCCGCGTCCATCACTATTGGTATCGTTTAATTTTGCTATTTCATCTTTATCTAAATTATATTTTTTAATAAATTTATGTGCGGAAATTTTTGTTGTAGAAGAGTATTCTGGTTTTGAAAGTAAATTAAGTAATTGATGATTCTTTGGGATTGATGTTTTTAGGTCAGGTAAATCCCGCTTTATAGTACACACTCCACACAATTTCTCTCTTTTATCCTTCTTATCTGCATCAAACTCTTTCCATACGCTGTTTTCGCCGCAAAGATGACATTTTTCACCTGCCTGCGATTTGCGGATTTTGTGCGGTTTTAGCTTCATGGCAGCAAGCAGTTTTTGCACTTTAGAGTGTGCTTCTTTATAATTTTTTTTGTACGGAACCGCAGCCCATGAATAATTCCAATAATCATCAACGCAATTTTTTGAAACTCCGGTTATATCTGCGAGTTCAAGCCATGCATTTTTAATCACCTCTTCTATTCTGCCCATTTCACTCTTAACCTGTTTGGTATCTTCTGCATCAATACTAAAGACAAATTTGTTCGGCATTGAGTTGGAATCAGCCGATGGATAAAGTTTTTCACCTTTAATAGCATTAAAGCCAACACTTGCCAGATAAGATAAAATCTTTGAGCCAGCATAAAAGTCTCTTAATTTTCTCGCTCTAGCGATAAATGCCTGTACTGGAGTTATTGAAAAAACTACTAAGTATTTCATTTTTCTACTCCTAAAAGTTTTGAGATATCGTCTGTTTTGTCAATAAGTCCCGCTTTGGCAAATCCTAAATGCATATTTTGAACCATATCATTGTACTCTTTTTGTTGCTCATGAATAATTGGAAGCGATAAGATTCGCCCGATAAATTGATTGTTTGCGGTTTTCGCAACATGCATCATAAATTGTTTTGGACTGCGATTGTTATTTGAGATACCTTGTGCAATAATAGGAAGAGACAATAAAGCTCTTTTATCAAAAGAATGTCTATTCTCTAACGATAATCTTGCCTTTCTATATGCTTCAGCAATATCAGATAATGCTTCATTCCAACTATTTCGCTTACCAGTCTCATATAGCTTGCTGAAACAATTTAGCGTTGGATAATTTTGCGGTTTTTCCAATTGCCATTTTAGGTCATAGCAACTTTTTTCTATTGCACTTACGAGACAAATAGATCCGAACCCATTTCTAGAACGCGAACCAATTCCGCCAAAAATAAATAATGCATGTAAACATAACAACAATTCTTGTTTATAAGATTTGTGTATTGATATATTCATATCAAATATTGAATTTGGTGAAAAATAATTTCGTGTATAATTTTTGCGATCACAAAGGCCAAATGCAAGATAATCAATAAGGTTTATCTTAAAAGGCTGTCCATTATTCCTACTCCTTGAGGTTACAAAAATATCTCTACCTTTAAAATATTCTGTTTTTGCAGAATCAAAATTTCCCACGATCTCAATCCTCACCTTTGAAGCGTTATCCGTTGAACCAAACCGCTTGCTTTCTTCTTTATATATCTCGTTATTATATTGTGCTCCGAAAAGAACTCGCCACCACCAACGCAAAGCCGCTTTAAATGGAGGGGTTCTTAGCTCCGCGCTTTGATTCGCACCGCCTAAAAATGCGGGCGTAACAAACTGGACTTCACACTTAATGAGTTCGTTTTTAATATTTATAAATCGAGAGACATTCATATTTGCCAACCTAATCATAATTTTCCCTCCAAAACTTCTAAAATGATATAATTTGCTTTAGTCAAATTTTGTCATTATTTATCTATTTTTATCATTTTTCAACTAAAAATATAACTTTTGGCTCAAACCTTACACGATACAAATTAAAAAATTATGAAAAAATATTTTCTTAATTTTATAAACAATAATGCATCTTAATTATGCAACGCACAAATATAAATTTCATTTTTCAAAAATTATAACATAATAAATCATAAAAATCAAAGAAACAATATATCAAAATTAATTAATATTGCATTTAAATTTTTTGATATTATCATTGAAAATTAGCAAATCACAACGATCGCTTGGCTTGTACAAATTTGCCGTTAAAAATTTAAGATTTTTTTTGATTTTTGTTATTTGGACGGTTTGAACCACTGCACATAGTCTAATGTAAAAACTCAAAAATCAAAATTTAATCAAACGCGTAGTAAAATCTATTTTTATATTTATATGTGGAGTTTTTTGTGCCGCAAGTTTTAGCATTAAAATACAGACCTTCAAATTTTGACAAGCTGATAGGACAAAATGCGATAATTACAACGCTTTCATCCGCCCTTTCGCAAAACCGTCTTTCTCATGCATACTTATTTTCCGGTCTTAGAGGAAGCGGCAAAACTTCGACTGCAAGAATTTTTGCCAAAGCTTTAGTGTGCGACCAAGGACCGACTAAAAATCCTTGCGAAGTTTGCGAAAATTGCAAAATGGCAAATGAAAATCGCCATATAGACATAATAGAGATGGATGCGGCAAGCAGCAGAAAGATAGACGATATAAGAGACTTGATAGAACATACAAAATATAAACCCTCAATAGCGCGTTTTAAAATTTTTATCATAGACGAAGTTCACATGTTAACCAAAGAGGCTTTTAATGCGCTTTTAAAGACATTGGAAGAGCCGCCGGAATTTGTTAAATTTATACTTGCCACAACAGATCCTATGAAACTGCCCGCTACTATTCTTTCACGTACACAGCATTTTCGTTTTAGACAGATATCAAGAAATGATACCGTTAAGCATTTGGAGCATATCCTAAATCTTGAAGGCATAAAATATGATGTTGGTGCGCTTGAGATGATAGCAAGAGCGGGAAGCGGTTCTTTAAGAGATACCTTGACACTGCTTGACCAAGCTATAATTTTTTCAAAAAGCGATTTAACACCCTCTTTAGTAGCTTCTATGTTAGGGTTACTGGATCCGGTAAGACTTGATGAAATATTTGCCGTAATACTAAATGAAGATAAAAAAAGAATGCTTGAAATCATCAAAGAGCTTGGAAGTTATGAGTGCGACACTGTCATAGATGAAATGATATCGTATCTTAAAGAGAGGTATTTCGAACAAGACGCCCGCTTTTCAACTATGCTTTGCGAAAGATTTTTCAGGATACTAAGCGAAGCCAAAAGTCTGCTGTTTTTAAATGCTGAAAACGGTTTTGTTTTAACTTTGGTCTTTTTCAAAATGATAGAAGCTTTAAATATCAAAAAAGTAGACGATATGATAGCTTCTTTGGAAAATGTCAAATTTGAACCGTTGATAGTGAAAAAATCGGAAACAATTACTATCGATAAACCTGCTGCAAACCAAAAAACTCATAATGATAAATTTGAAGAATTAATAGCCAAAATTACAGATAGAAATGCTGAACTCGGCGAATGTTTTGAACAGTCGGTAAAGTTTGTAGAATTTAAAGACGATACTTTATATCTAAGTTCTAATGCGCAAGGAAAGTGCCAAAAACTTTTACGGCAAAGTTCCGTCGTTATAAAACATTTTGTAAGAGATATTTTCGGCTTTGAGACCAAATTTTCAATAATACAGACCGAAAACGAGCAAGAGCAGCAAATCCCTCAAACTTCACCTGCAAAAGAGCAGAGCGAACAAAAAAAAGAGTATGACGAACCTCATCAGATTCAAAAAACAGATATGGAACAGACGTACGAACAACAAGAGACAGTACACGAGCAACCCAATATGGAAGAGCATCCGTTTATCAAGAAAGCTACAAATCTTTTTGCCGCTGATGATACGTAGCTTGGCCTCATATTCATATATTAATGATATAATCTGCTTTTTTAAAACTATCTGCATGCAAGGAATGTAAATGACAAATAAAGATTATGTAAGAGCTATGTTTGAACTTCAACAATCACTAAACGACGACACTAATGGTATCGGATGGGAGAGAGGTTATACAAAGACAAATAATATTATAAACTGGCGCAGATGTATATATATGGAGTGTGCGGAACTCGTGGATAGCTTTAATTGGAAACATTGGAAAGATTTAAATAAGCCGATAGACTGGGAAAATGTACGTGTTGAAATTGTCGATATATGGCACTTTATTATGAGCTTAATACTTGAACACTACAAATTAAATAATTTCGGCAACTTGGATGCCATAATATCATACATAGAAAACATCAAAGGTTTCAAAGAGTTTTGCAATGAGCCGTTTAAAACTGAGGGTGTAAACTCATTTGAGATTATAAACGACATAGAGACACTCATAAATAAGTCTACAAATAAAGATTTGACTGTATTTGACCCGATGCTCACAGAGTATTTTGCTTTATCTTTAAAATGCGGAGTAAATCTGCACTATCTTTATCAATACTACATTGCTAAAAATGTTTTGAACCGTTTCCGTCAAAATCACGGTTACAAAGACGGTACCTACAAAAAGGTATGGAGCGGCAAAGAGGATAATGTCGTGATGCTGGAGATTTTAACTAAATACAAAAATCTAACCATAGATGAACTTTACGCAAAATTAGAAGAGTCATACAAATAAATCAAAAGCCGCATCCGCTTTTATCACATAGAGCGTCTACGCTTGTATCGTAAATATAGTGATTTTTAGTATACGGCTTTTCATCTTTTTATAAACTTCCACTCTCAACGCTCTTTTTAGATAATTTTAATGAAAGCTACGCTGCAAATATTTGATTACTGTTTATACGATTTTTGTCTTTAAGCAGTTGAGCTATTTTTGCAACTATTTTTTACCTTGTACTTAGTTTGGTTATATTTTTCTAAATTTAATAAAATGATAAAGATAACTATGTAATAATAATTCTTATTTATTTCAAGGAGTAATTATGAGAAAATATGAGACGTACCGCTGTAGCGTATGTGGAAATGAAGTAGAGGTACAAAACGTAGGAGGAGGCAAACTCACATGTTGCACAAAAGAGATGGAGTTGAAGACAAAAAATTTGACAGCCGTAAATCTGATGAAAGCATTTGCAGGCGAATCTATGGCAAGAAATAAATATGATTTGTTTGCAGACGTAGCTCAGCAAGAAGGACTTCATAAAATAGCGGCTCACTTCAGAGAAGCAGCATTAAACGAAATGTGGCATGCGAGAGCCGAATACAAAGAGTACAATAAATTGATTCATGGCTTTGAACTTGACACAACTGCAAAAAATCTAATTTACGGAGCAGAGGGAGAAAATTATGAACACTCCATAATGTATCCGGAATTTGAAGCCATTGCCAATGAGGAAGGACACGGCGCACTTGCCAGGCTTTTCAAAGCTATAGCAAAAGTTGAAGTTGAACATGAAAGAGAATATCTTGCACTTAAAGACAAGCTTGAAAAAGACGGTTTTTTTGAAGATGAGGATGAAGAGACTTGGGTTTGCGAAGTATGCGGACACGTACACAGAGGCAAAAAAGCTCCCGGTGCCTGTCCGCTTTGCAAAGCTCCAAAAGAGTATTTTAAAAGAGAATTTTTAGGATAACTTTTGATATCAACGGCTTAAAAACCGTTGATATTTTTTTGTAGCAATCTGCGCAAGACGTAAAAATAACTTTTGTTTTGGTGTCTATTTTTATCTTTTATAGAAAATATCGTGTTTTTAAAGCAGACGTGTTTTTAGAAATTTCAAAACTTTTTCTGTTTTACCGCTTTTATATCGCCTGCTTTAATATTTATATACTCTAAAACGATAAATGTTTTATCTTTAGATTTATATTTGATAAAAACTCTAAAAAACTTTTGCGGATAAATTAAAATACGTATGTTTTTAAAAATCTAATCAATTTTCAGCAATCTCTTGTTGCCATCATTATCAACGGCTACATATGTAATCACCGCACTTGTCACATGCACGCAAATCTCCTCATGTTCTATAACTCTTTCGGCAAATACTTCTATTTGCGTTTGGATTGAAGTTTTTCCGATTTTGACGATTTTACCGTAACAAGTTACCGTATCGCCTACTTTTACAGCTTTTTTAAATTCAAGCGAATTTACAGCCACAGTAGCAAAATTACCGGAATCCAAATCTCTTGCCGTAAGAGAACCGGCTATGTCTATTTGCGACATTATCCAACCGCCGAATATATTGCCTCTTGCATTTGTATCTTTCGGCATAGCCACTACTCTTGTTCTTAATTTCCCATAATTTTGCATCATATAACCCAATCTATCATCATGTCTTCATCTTTTTTTCTCGACTTTTTGGAAGCTTTGTCGATATATTGAAGCTCTGGAGTTTTCATGCTTACATTTGTTTTGCCTGCAACGGATTTTGTGATAAAAACATTACTTCCTATCACAACACCCTCTCCTATCACGGTATTTCCGCCGAGTATTGAAGCTCCGGCGTACACTATGACATTATTTTCTAAAGTCGGATGCCTTTTTGTACCTCTTAAAGACTGCCCTGCTCTCAAAGAGAGCGCCCCCAAAGTAACTCCTTGATATATCCTCACATATTCGCCTATTTGCGTAGTCTCACCTATAACAATACCTGTTCCGTGATCTATAAAAAAGTGTTTGCCTATTTTTGCGCCCGGATGTATATCTATGCCTGTTATCGCATGAGCATATTCGCTCATAATGCGCGGAATCAACGGCACTGATAAAAGATGTAACTCATGGGCAATTCTATGAGTCATGATGGCAAAAATTCCTGGATATGAAAATATAATCTCATCTGTGCTCGAAGCTGCGGGATCACCCTCATATGCAGCCTTCACATCCATAGCCAAAATCTCACGCATATATGAAATCTTGCCCAAAAAAGCAAGCGTTTTTTCTTCGGCAGATGTTAAAAGTTTGCTTTTGTCTGCATTTTCTTTATCTGCATACAATACAAAAGCGCAATACACTTGTTTGTGAAGTTTTTTATAAATGATATCTATCTCCTCGTCAACCATCGCATTTACGGATTTCGAGTTGCACCCATGTTTGGAAAAATAACCTGGAAACAAAACCTCTCTTAATCTTAGCACTACATCTATAACTTCTTCTCTTTTTGGAAGATCTTCGCTATTTAGATGGCTGATTTGCTTATATGTTTTATAGCTCTCAATAATTGATAAAGAGATGGTTTTTAGCCTGTTTTGTATATCTTTTTTCACTGTTTTTGCTCCAATTTAATATTTTGCCATTGTTTTGTCTATCTTGTGAGCCCACGCTACAATGCCGTCTTTCAAATTTAAAAGTTCACCCTTAAAACCTTCTTTTTTAAGCTCCTTTATAGCATAAATGCTTCTTATTCCTGATTTGCAAAGCACTACCGTAGGAATGCTATCGTCAATCTCGTCCATTCTTGCCGCTATCTCCTCTAAAGGAATAAGTTTTGAGCCTTTAATATGAGCTATTTTAAACTCATACTCTTCGCGAACGTCTATTATATTGAGTTTTTCATTATTGTCAACTCTTTGTTTTAACTTTTCGACGCAAATATTTTTGACAGTAATCTCTTTTTTATCTTCGAGCCCACAAAAAAACTCATAATCCATAAGCTTTTTTATAAACGGGGTTTTACCGCAAACCGGACAATTATCGTCTTTTTGAAAGCGAAATTCCTTAAACTCCATTTTCCACGCATCAAGTGTCAAAAGTCTATTGATGAGCGTCTCTTCTTGGACACCCAATATGAGTTTTATAGTCTCGTTGGCTTGAATAGAGCCGATAATTCCTGGCAGTACTCCAAAAACTCCCGCTTCACCACAGCTTGGTGCAAATCCGACGGGTGGAGGGGTGGGGAAAACACATCTGTAACAAGCCCCTTTTTTACCCCAAAAAACGCTTGATTGCCCCTTAAAACGAAATATAGAACCATAAATCATAGGTTTGTCCAAAAGCACGCAAGCATCATTTACAAGATAGCGCGCAGGGAAATTGTCCGTACAATCGACTACAACGTCAAAATCTTTCAAAATTTCAAGCGCATTTTGACTTGTAAGTTTTGTGTTAAAAATCAAAATATTCGTATGAGGATTTACATCAAGTATCGCCTCTTTTGCCGAAATAGTTTTTTTCTTACCCACATTTTTTGTTTTGTGAATAATCTGTCTTTGAAGGTTACTTATATCTACTTTATCAAAATCTACAATACCAATGTTTCCAACACCGGCAGCCGCCAAATATAAACCGACGGGCGAACCTAAAGCTCCGCTGCCTATTATCAAAACTTTGCTTTTTTTTAGTTTCTTTTGTCCTTCTACACCAACATTAGGCAATATAATATGACGACTGTATCTTGTCATCTCATCAGATGTAAAATCCGCCGTATCATGTAAATGCCGCATACTTATCTCCCAATCACGCAAAAATATATTATACTTAATAAGAGCTGTTTTGTCATAAATTTTTATCATATATACGAAGATTTTTATTCTAAACTATTTAGATAAAAGGAGAATGTAGATCCTTCGCCAAAAGCGCTTTTTATGTCAAGTTCCAATCCGTGTATTTTTAATATATAAGAGACAAATGTCAGTCCAAGTCCCAAAGAGTTGTCCCAGCTTCTGCCCTTTATGCGATAAAACTTATCTGTAATTTTATCTATCTCGCTTTCGGCTATTCCCACGCCACTGTCCGTTACACTGAATATTCCGTCTTTCAGCTTTACATGTACTGTGTTTTCAGAATATTTTAATGCATTGCTTATCAGATTTGAGACGGCTATTTCCATCATCTGTGCATCTGCTTTGATTATCATTGTTTCGCCTTCGTATGTTATTAATCTCGAAGGTTCCGATACACGAAATGATGAAACAACCTCCTGTACTAAAGTATTAAAGTCAAATTCATTAATCTTAGGAAGCAAATCGCCGCTTTCAAGCTTGGATGCAAGCGAGAGTCTGTCTATCATATCAGAGATTTTTCGGCTGTTTTTCAATATCTTTTCCAGAAATTTCTTTCTTATCTTTATATCTATACTTTCATCGTCGTTCAATGTCTGCGCATATCCTATAACAGCTGCTATCGGATTTTTAAATTCATGGCTGATAGCCGATATAATATCGCTTTTTTGACGACTTATGAGCTTTATTTTGGCTGTATATTTTCTCTTCTGTTTTGCTCTTTTTTCAAGCCTTTTTGCAAGTTTTTTCAGATATGCGCCAAGTTCTGCAAACTCTCTTGCAAAACCGAAATGAAACTCTTTTTTATACTCTTTTTTGGCTAACGCATCAAAAGCGCCGTTTAGTTTTAACACTTCACCTCTTATATTTTTGCTAAATCTATTTATCCAAAAAAGGCCTATCAGCAGAACAAAAATAAAAATCACAGTAATAATTGCCCAAATAATATAAAAGCTTTTCATCACCAAATGAAGCGGCGTTGTAACGCGTATGAAATATGCACTCTTTGTTGTTTGCACCATGCTTGCTACATTTAAAAAATCCTCTCTTAGAGTATCTGAGTATCTGATAGCTATGCCGTATTCTTGCGATCTTGCTTGTATTATTTCGGCTCTGTTGTTATGATTTTTCATAGCTTCCGCATCGGCTATACTGTCAGCCAAAACTGTGCCGTTATCGCCAATAAGCGTCACTCGTATATTTGAACTCTTGCCGATCTTTTTTATATAACTGTCCGAATCGCTTTCATCTGCAATAGATACTTCGATGATTTTAAGCGTTATTTTGAGAAGATTTTCATATCTGTTTATCTCTAGCTGTTTACAGATAAAATAACTTACCGTGCCGAATATACAAATTAAAACAATCACCATAATACTCAGCTGTTTTGCTACATGTTGGTGAAGTCTTAGCATAATATGTAACCCACTCCCCATACAGGCTTGATATATCTTTTATCTTTTTTAGGGTCAATCTTTTTGCAAAGTCTGCTTATTGCTACATTCACTGTTTTATCTTGAAACATTTCATCGTTTTGCCAGATGTTTTCCAACAGAAAATCACGATTTAAGACGCTGTTTTTATTTTGTATAAATAACTTTAGAAGGTCAAATTCAAGCTTTGTGAGATCGATCTGCTCATCTTCCACAAAAGCTTCGCGGGATTCGAGATTTAATAAAATATCCCTAAAACTTATGTTTTTTGCCTCATGCCTGGTTCTGTTTATCAAAGCTTTAGAGCGCAAAATTAGCTCTTGCATATTAAATGGTTTTTTCAGATAATCGTCTCCGCCCTTTAAAAACCCCTCTTCCACTTCGCTATCTTTATCTTTTGCCGTTACAAAAATGACCGGTATGTTTATCCCTTTTTTACGCAAATACTCTACAAATTCGCTGCCCTCAGTATCTTTTAGATTTCTGTCCACTATCATAAGAGAGCATCTCTCTTCGCTCAAAAACTTCTCCACATTTTTTGAAGACAAAAACCCTATCGCATCAAATCCGACTTTGTTTAGATGAAACTCTATCAATTCCAATAAATCCTGCTCATCTTCAATGATAACTACAGTATCTTTCATAAAGCCTCTAGTACAATCTAAGCTCGCCGCCGCTCTTGGCATATAAAACGAGTTTGGCTATGGCTACGCATCTATCAGCCATCTTTTCAAGTTTCCTCATAGTACTCAAAATCTGTATGTGACTTGCACCAAAATCCAGCTCTTTACCAAGCACACTTAATATATTTTTCTCCAAAATGGAGTACAAATCATCGCTTTTGCTCTCCTCCACTTTCACTTTCATATACGCATTTTCGCCGTCATCTTGACTGTTTATCATATCAATGGCGATAGCAACGGCGCTGATTGAAGATTTGTAAAGTTGCAGGGCATACTCTTTAAATATATGAAAATAACTTGCATCGGTTATATAAATCGTCATATTTTTTGCAAAACCTCTCATATTATCCGCAATTCTCACCATCTCGTTTGTAATCTTAAGGTATGACACAAGGGAGCGCAAATCCTTAGCTTCAGCCCCAAAAAGCGCTAAAGATGTTATTATATCATTATCAATAGCATTTGCATTAATTTCTATATTTTTAAGCATATTTTTGGCATTTTCAAACTCTTTAGCGTCAAATTTCTTAAGGCCTTCAAAAATTATTTCTCCGGCTTTTATGATAATAAGACCCGATTTTTCAATATCTTTTCTGATTTTGTCCAATTTTTCTTCGTTTCGTGAAAGCATCAAATACTCCTTTTGTGTTAATTAATTTATGCTACTTTAAAAGTATTACCAAACAATAACAAGATATCTTATAATCTGACTCTTTATATGTAACCGATTTGTAATTAAACATTTTTACAATTTCTTATCTTTAAAAAGTTTCAAAGGAGAGACTATGTTAAAAAGAGTTATTGTATTTTTATTGTTAGGCTTTATGAGCGTTTTTGGCGCTGATAAAATCAATGGAGCCGGCGCGTCATTTCCGGCACCTGCGTATTTTGGCTGGGCATACTCTTATCAACAAGATACCGGCAGCCAGATAAACTACCAATCCATAGGCTCAGGCGGCGGTATTAAACAGATAACTTCAAGAGTTGTTGATTTTGGGGCAACCGACGAACCGCTAAATAAAAAAGGTATCGTGGAAGCAAAAGTTTTGCAATTTCCTTCTCTTGTAGGCTCAATAGTTTTGGCTCACAATATTGACGGAATCAAAGACGGTGAATTAAAATTGAAAAATGAGATCGTAGCCGATATCTATCTTGGTAAAATCACAAGATGGAATGATGAAAAGATAGCCAAAGACAATCCTGGTCTGAAACTTCCCAATAGCGCTATAACGGTTATCAGAAGAAGCGATGGTTCCGGAACCACTTATAATTTTACAAGCTTTTTGGCAGGTGTCAGCAAAGAGTGGACAGATAGTTATGGCATCGGCAAAGCAATTGACTGGCCTGTTGGAATCGCAGCAAAAGGCAATGAAGGCGTTACGTCTATGATAGCGCAAACCCCAAATTCTATAGGTTATCTGGAAAATGCTTATGCACTTAAAAACAATCTTGCAAGAACTACTCTAACCACTAAAGGCGGCAAATGGGTAAAACCAAATGATGATAACTTTAAATCTGCGGCAAAAATGGCAAAATGGAGTAAGGCCGATGATTTTTATCAAATCTTAGTATTGCAAGATGGCGATAATGCATATCCGATAGTCGCTGCAACTTTCATTTTACTGCCTGCCGATAAGCCTGACACAAATAAAAAGATTATAAACTTTTTCAATTGGGCTTTTGATAAGGGTGACGAGATGATAGCAAAGTTAGGATATGTTCCGCTACCCATCGAGACCAAAAACCTGATAAGAGAGTATTGGAAAGATAATGGCTTGAGATAATTAACATGCCTATCCATCCTAGCACATATCGTTTTTAAGGAAATATTCCACTTCGTAAAAACGATTTGTTTGCATGGAAGTGAGGGAAAGAGCAGATACTCTTAGCTCATGAGATAACAAAAAATTGTGAAAATGAGCGTAAATGACTACTGTGTGCATTAATGAGGATTTTAAGCGGTTTGGCGAATCTTACCAAACCGCTTGCAAAAAATTTTATTACTACAAATCATGGTAAGTTTTATCGACGACTAACCAATTATAGTTTATAAGTCCAGATCAAAGTAAGTTTTATCGATGACCACCCAATTATAGTTTATAACTCCATCATTGGCATTAAGATAAGGATCGTAATGCTGATAAAACCAGTGATATACGCAATTGCCAACCTTTTTGTCCATTCCTCCATAGGCGTTGTTGTCAACATCCGTAAAATCAGAGCTATAAAGAGCACTTTTGTATTGATCTATATGATTATTCACAAAGTTTCTCTCACCTATATAATGATCTACAAGCTGATATTGTACAAGCGGTGTGTTAGAGGGTGTAATGGCGTTTAATAGATTCTGATTTGCTACGTAAATTATCGCTGCTTCAGAAAAACCACTGCTCGTATTTCTCATAACAACACCTATAGTGCCCAAATAATGCATATAGTTTTTGTATGTATCATTTGAACTGTCGAAATCTAAAGCAAATCCATTATCCAAAAGAAGATTGTGGTACGCTTCAACATTCACAATAGGATAGTAAGTAAATACCTGGTCTTGTGAAAAAATATTCGTAGGCAAATCATAAAGTGGGAAATTCGCTGTATTTTTTACACCCTCAAGACTTATATCGCCACACAGTGCACTGCTACCCCCTCCACCAGGACCACCGGAGTTGTCGGAACTGCCTCCGCCTCCTCCACCGCAACCGATCAAGAAAAAAATAAGAAAAAAAGCTGTTGAGAGATAGAACGCTTTGAACTTAAACAAATATAAAGTACCTGTTTTGGTTGTTAAGCCTGCCATGTAAACTCCTTTTATTTATTGTATCTATATAATAAATCATACTATTGTATATGATTTATTATAAAATTAGTATAAAAATAAATTTGAAGGAAATTTGTATTGCTTATATTTTTTTGTCATTGTAAGCGCCGCTTATAGCGAGCAATCCATTTTCGAGAAAACATTTCGACAAATCAAAAATACTTAGTTTGTTCTAATAAAGAGTAAAAGCGTCTGTAACCGTTTTGCAATAAGCAGGCGTTAGAATGAAGGTGCAAAGTACAAATCTAAGGCTTCTTGTGAACAAAATAAGCGATTTTATATTTTTCAATATTACAAGACTTGCGGCTTTTGCTCTCTTTGTTATACTTTTAGCGATATTTACGATTTTATTTATCGAGGCAAAACCTGCTATAGACGCTTTTGGAGTAAACTTTTTGATATCTTCAAAATGGGCGCCAAATCTTGAAATTTTCGGAGGTTTTCCTGCTATCGCCGGCTCTATTCTCTCCACTCTTATAGCGATGGCTCTGGCTGTGCCGCTAGCTCTTGGAATAGCGATATTTTTAAGCGAAATAACTATTCAAAAACTAAAAACACCCATTGGAACGGCCATTGAACTGTTGGCTGCAATTCCGTCCGTAATTTACGGAATGTGGGGACTTTTCTATTTTGCGCCGGTTTTAAGAGCGATGTTCGGAGGAAACGGACTTGGATTATTAAGTGCCGGGATAGTGCTATCAATAATGATATTGCCGTTCATGGCATCAGTTGCAAGAGATGCGATGAATACTACTCCTGATATCTTAAAAGAGTCCGCTTATGCTTTAGGAGCCACAAAGTGGGATGTGATAAAAAGCGTGATAATTCCATATGCACAAGCCGGCATTTTAGGAGCTGGTGTTTTAGCTTTGGGACGCGCGATAGGAGAGACTATGGCGGTAACATTTGTGATGGGAAACGTACATAAAATACCAAGCGGAATAACATCTGCAGCAACCTCTATTCCCGTAACTTTGGCAAATGAGTTCACGGAAGCCGACAGTGCGCTTTATTATTCGTCGCTCTTTTATCTGGCTCTTATACTCTTTATAATCAGTTTTATTGTAATAGGTATTGCGAAATTTATATTTTTCAGAAAGTTGAGAGCTGTTCGATGACATCAAAAACAAAAAGGGTTATCATCAATCGTATTGTTTTAACGCTTTGCGTTATAAGCGCTATTTTCGGTATAGCTTTTTTGTTTTGGATACTTTTCGTATTGTTTTACAAAGGTTTTTTTGCGCTCAATTTGGACATATTTTTGCACAACACAGCGCCTGCCGGCATTGAAGGCGGAGGACTTAAAAATGCCCTGATAGGTCAAGCAATGCTTGTGTTCTTTGCTTCTATCATAGGTATTCCGATAGGCATATTAGCAGGTACTTTTTTAAGTGAGTACGGACAAAAAAATAAAATCGCCGACATTATAAGAGATATAAGCGATATAATGATGAGTTCTCCTTCAATAGTAATAGGTGCATTTATTTATGCGATTTTGGTTCACCCCGTAGGACATTTTTCAGGCTGGGCAGGCATAGCGGCACTGATAGTTATAATGATACCGATAGTTTTAAGAGTGACGGACGATATGCTCTCTTTGGTTCCCCAAAGTCAAAGAGAAGCTGCGGCTGCTCTTGGAGCTTCAAGGCACAAAGTCATAACAGGAGTTGTCTATAGGGGCGCAAAAATAGGCATTTTGACAGGAGCATTATTATCAATCGCGAGAATCAGCGGTGAAACTGCTCCGCTACTGTTTACATCTTTTAACAACAACTTTTTTAGCACCGACTTAAATGCACCCGTATCATCACTTACGGTTACTATGTTCAACTATGCTACAAGCCCTTATGCCGATTGGCAGTCTCTTGGCTGGGCTGCGGCATTTTTATTGTCAATATTTGTTCTTGGAATAAATATAATCGGCAGACTGATAATCAAAAAGAGGAGATAACTTGGCAACCATTGCAAATATCAAAGAAAGCAAAACCATTGAAGTGGCAAATCTCTCTTTTACTTATGCAAATACAGCACAAAGTAGTTTGAAAAACATAGATATGCCCATTGCTAAAAATAAAATTACCGCCCTAATAGGTCCCAGCGGCTGTGGAAAAACTACTTTGCTGCGCTGTTTTAACCGCATCCATGATTTATATGCCGGAAATGTTTATAAAGGAAAAATTATCTTTAATAATCAAAATATACTTGAGTCAAAAACAGACTTGATTGATTTGCGCACAAAAATAGGCATGATTTTTCAAAAACCTACCTCTTTCCCGATGTCTATTTGGGACAATATCGCATACGGATTGAAACTAAAAGGTATCAAATCAAAGTCCGAACTAAACGGCAGAA
>JAIRSJ010000052.1 GCA_031255525.1 Campylobacteraceae bacterium | reverse complement strand
TACTACAAATGATAGCATTATAACCGAAACTGCAAAGCAGATAAAAAGCACGGAAATCAGACGAAAAATCATAGAACTTCTAAGACCTCGATATGAAATTAGGCAATATTACAGCACAGAGGATAACGCCATATGACAATTTTAGGTATTGATATAGGCTCTACTAAAATTTGTGCGATTATAGCTGAAAAAAGTGATTTTGGAGATATAAAAATATTGGGTGTGGGCGTTGTCAAATCGCAAGGATTGAAAAAAGGCGTCATCACCAATATAGAGTTTGCTGCAAAATCCATAAAAAGCGCTATAAATGAAGCAAAAAGAGCGGCAGGAACGCAATTTGAAAGAGTGCTGGTGTCAGTATCCGGCTCTTATGTCAAAAGCATCAACAGCAGTGGTATTGTAAATATACCAAGCCGTGAAATAGGCATCAAAGAGATTAACCGTGCTATGCAAATGGCGGACTATAATGCTAATGCCAATATTCCTCAAGAACATGATAAGTTGCATGTATTGCCGTATAACTTTATAGTAGATGATCAAGAGTTTATAGAAGATCCTCTTGGCATGAACGGCGGAAGATTAGAAGTACAAGTTCACATCATAACAGCGCAAAAATCATCTTTGATTAATCTAAAAAAAGCTGTTAAGATAGCCGGAGTGGAAATAGATAATCTTGTACTAAACAGTTATGCTTCCAGCATAGCGGTTTTAAGCAGAGATGAGAAAGATTTGGGTGTTTTGGTGATAGATATAGGCGGCGCTACATGCAATATGGCTATTCACGTCGGGAACTCCATAAGATATAACGATTTTCTGCCTGTAGGCTCTATTAATATAACCAACGATCTATCCATGACGCTTCATACACCTATCAACTCGGCGGAAGATACAAAATTAAAGTATGGTTCCTTGAAAAACAGCTCAAGCGAGCTTATAACATTGCCACTCATAGGAGATGAATATGCTACGCGCGAAGTTTCGCTTGAAATAGTGTCTAATGTGATTTATGCAAGAGTTGAAGAGACTTTAGCAATTTTGTCAAATAAGTTGGATAGGAGCGGATATAAAGATAAAGTGGGTGCGGGCATCGTACTCACGGGTGGTATGACAAAACTCGAAGGCATAAGAGAGCTATCAAGCGCATTGTTTAACAATATGCCTGTTAGAATTGCAAAACCAAAAGAGATGGAAGGGCTTTTTGAAATATTAAGAGATCCAGGATTTTCTACTGCCGTGGGACTTGTGCTGTACGGCGGGGGATATTTTACACCTTATGAAGTTGATTCCAATAAAAAATTAAGATATAAAGATGAGATATTAGAGGGCGGCAAAAATATCAACACTTTTCAAAATGACGAAGATGATTTTCCTGTTATCAAAAAAGATGATATATTATTAGATGGATGCAAAATAGCTACTATAAGTGACACCGACAAAAAAAGCAGCAGTAAGATTGTGATATTTTTTAAAAATATCTGGCAGCGTTTTACGCAATTATTTTAAAGGGTAGAAAATGGGTAGTTTCAAAATTGAAGAGACAAAACATCTGCACGGTGCAAAAATAAAGGTGATTGGCGTTGGCGGCGGCGGCGGCAATATGATCAACCATATGGTAAGAGAGGGTATCAGCGGCGTTGATTTGATAGCTGCCAATACCGACGCGCAAGCTTTGGAATATTCGTTAGCAAATACGAAGATACAGCTTGGTGAAAAAAAGACTAAAGGTTTAGGCGCAGGAATGCGTCCGGAAGTCGGTAAAGAAGCTGCACTCGAAAATTACGAAGAGATCAAAAGCACTCTTGAACGCGCCGATATAGTATTTATCGCTTCAGGTTTTGGTGGAGGTACCGGTACTGGGGCTGCTCCGATTATTGCGCAAGCTGCAAAAGAAGTAGGCGCTCTAACCGTATCTGTCGTAACGAAACCATTTGCATTCGAGGGCAGGAAAAGAGCTAAGTATGCCGAAGAAGGTCTGATTGAACTCAAAAAAGAGAGTGATTCCATAGTGGTTATACCAAATGAAAAACTCTTGAATATTATAGATAAAGATTTAGGATTTGAAGATAGTTTCAAAATAGTTGATAGTGTATTAAGCAGAGCTGTTAGCGGCATGAGCGGCGTTATCCTCTCTTCAGGTATCATAAATGTTGACTTTGCGGATGTTCAAACAGTTATGAGCCACCGCGGCATGGCGTTGCTTGGCGTTGGAGAAAGTACGGGTGAGGACGCAGCAAACGAAGCAGTGAGAAATGCAGTGCAATCGCCTCTTTTAGACGATGTTTCCATAAACGGCGCACTTGGTGTACTTGTGCATTTTTACTCTCACCCTAAAGATTGTTCGCTTAGCAAGATAAATGAGGCTATGTCTATCATATATGATGCTGCGGACGAAAACGCCGATATCATATTTGGCGTTACATCCGATGAAAAAGTAAAAGATAACTTTGTCAGGGTTACTATTGTTGCAACAGGCTTTGATAATAAAGCAAATAGCATTGACGAATTAAAACAAAACGGCATCGTAAACGAAAATATTGTACGCGAAAGGTCTTTTGACAATTTAAATGCAAAAGTAGTAAACGGCATAGAGGTTGATTTCTTAGATACGCCTTCGTGGCTTCGCAATAAAATGGACTAATCTCCTAAAACACATTTTTCTTTCTACATAAGCTGACACTCTACCCTGTCAGCTTATATTGCCTAACTCTTTCCCACGTTATTTTAATTTTGCCCCACAGTTAAGCTAAAATATTCCCATATTGTTTTTTTAAAATATCAAAAGAGAGTAAAACTTCTTTTATATAGGTATTATGTTAAAGAATATAGATAAAACGATCGACAGTAGATATGCTTATATCTTTGCATAGATAAAAAGTATTTTTGACTTTTTCGTCCGTATTTAAATATTTACACAATGATATATGCTCTGCTGAACGAACAAAAAGCAGATAAATATAGCAAGCGCGTCCAATATAGACGCGCTTTAAAAGATTAATTTGCATCCAACATCTGAATTTGTTCCACTATAGCAGGATTTTCTAATGTTGAAGTGTCTTGATTTATCTCTTCGTTTCTGGCAATGGAGCGCAAAATCCGCCTTACTATCTTACCGCTTCTTGTTTTAGGGAGTCCTGGCACAAACTTAATCGCATCAAGTCTTGCTATAGCTCCTATCTGCTTAACTACCAACTTATTAAGTTCTTTAATCATATCTATCTCTTCACCTATATTGTCACTTGCATTTTTAAGAACAATATATGCAAATATTCCTTCGCCTTTTATAGGATTTGGCTTACCTACAACCGCAACTTCGGAAACGTTTTCATGATGCGCTAAAACAGCCTCTATTTCCGCTGTTCCCAATCTATGACCTGACACATTGATAACATCATCGGTTCGCCCCGTTATCATAATATATCCATCTTCATCCATTATCGCACCATCGCCTGAAAAATACACAGGTTTACCGTCTTTTTTGACATCGCTAAAATATGCTTTTACAAAACGTTTTGAATCGCCCCAGATAGTTCTTATCATTGAAGGCCATGGTTTTGTGATACAAAGCAGTCCTTTTTTACCTCGTGGTACCTGATTGCCGTTGTTGTCCACAATCTCCGCACAAATTCCTGGAAGCGGGAAAGTAGCATATCCCGGTTTTTGAGGAGTAGCTCCGGGCAGTGGAGATATCATATGTCCGCCGGTTTCTGTTTGCCACCATGTATCTACGATGGAACATCTATTATTTCCGACACTCTCCCTTAACCATAACCAAGCATCAGGATTTATCGGCTCGCCGACAGTTCCTAAAACTTTCAAACTACTAAGGTCGTATTTTGAAGGTTCGTTAGAACCCTCTTTGTGAAGCATTCTAATAGCTGTTGGAGATGTATAAAACTGATTTATTCTATGTTCTTCTATATTCTTCCAAAAACGTCCTGCATCAGGATATGTCGGAGTACCTTCGTATATAAAAGTTGTAGCGCCCATAGCAAGCGGTCCGTATACTATATATGTATGTCCTGT
The DNA here is from genome assembly GCA_031255525.1 of Campylobacteraceae bacterium. Lineage (GTDB taxonomy): Bacteria > Campylobacterota > Campylobacteria > Campylobacterales > Campylobacteraceae > JAIRKW01. Next base: position 13,309 of record JAIRSJ010000052.1, on the reverse strand, counting down.
TATCCAGCCGATATCAGCGGTACACCAAAACGTGTCATTCTCTTTTACATCAAATACATGTTCCATAGTATATTGCGCCCAGAGAATATATCCGGCACTTGAGTGCTGCACGCCTTTGGGTTTGCCTGTACTGCCTGAGGTATATAGCAAAAACAGCGGATCTTCGCTATCCATAGGCTCTGGGTCGCAGTATTGAGATTCTTGCATGATGAGTTCGTTATATATATAATCTCTACCTCTTTTATAGTTAACAGGTTCTTTGTTTCTTTCTATCATTAAAACTTTTTTGCAACATTCACATCCTATACTCAACGCCTCATCTACTATGGGTTTTAGCATGTAAGGCTTCCCTCGTCTAAATGCGCCGTCTGCAGTTATAACAAGTTTTGCTTTGGAATCTTCTATCCTGTCCCTCAAAGCTTCGGCTGAAAATCCACCGAATACCACAGAGTGAATTGCGCCGATTTTTGCACATGCAAGCATCGCAAATACGGCTTCCGGGATCATCGGCATATATAAAATCACGCGATCGCCTTTTTTGATATCAAATTTGTTTTTCATCAAATTTGCCATACGATTTACGCGATAATATAATTGTAAATATGTAATGATACGCTTATCGCCAAATTCGCTTTCCCAAATAATTGCAGCTTTGTTTTTTCTGACATTCAAATGCCGTCTTAAGCATTGATGGGTTACATTTAGTTTACCGCCCAAAAACCATTTGTAAAACGGCGCATTGCTTTCATCCAATACGGTATGAAACGGCTCGAACCAATCTATCTTTTCACGCGCCAATTTTGCCCAGTAACCGGTATAGTCGTCTTCGGCTTGCAAACATAACTCTTTGTACTCACACATGTTTTTAATGCGCGCTTCTTTACTGAAAGCGCGACTTGGTTCATAAATTAGTGACATTTTGTAACACTCCTTATATTGAAATCGCTTGTTTGCTATTTAGATTATACGTTTAGAATAGTATTCTGATATTTTATATTTACTATATGAGTATTTTAGTAACATTAGTGATATTTATATGAGTATTTTAGTAACATATGTAATATTTATACTCACTTATAAATGTCAATTAAACACTTAATATTTATCTGCTTAAATCAAGAATGTAACTTTTAGTTATAATACTACCCTCAGTCACAGATGTAATCGATATATAATGTATATTATTTAGAAAAACCAAAAAGACGATTTTGACAAAACCAATATTTTATGATTGATGCCGAATGCTTCCGGTTTATCTTTTGTATCGCACTCACAATAACAACAAGCTTTGCATGTCGGACGTTACTGTAAAAAACAACAAAAAGAGATACAAGAGTTTTAATAACGAAACATTCGCTTGGAATCTTTTAATGATATAATACCTGCAAAAATTTATGGAGTTTTGATGAAAGCAGCGCTTATACAACAAAAATTTCACGGTGATAAAAGAGCCACGATAGAACATACATCCAAAGCTATCCATGAAGCTGCAAAAAATGACGCACAACTTGTAGTTTTAGGAGAACTTCATCAAGATAGATACTTTTGTATCAACGAAAACACGGATAATTTTGATTTGGCTGAAGATTATGAGAAAGATTTGAGTTTTTGGTCTGCTACGGCTAAAAAAAACGGCATAGTTTTAATTGCTTCTTTGTTTGAAAAACGCTCTACGGGACTTTATCATAATACTGCGGTTATTTTTGAAAAAAACGGCGAAATAGCAGGAAAATATAGAAAGATGCACATTCCTGACGATCCGTCGTTTTATGAAAAATTTTACTTTACCCCCGGTGATTTGGGATTTGAACCGATAAATACAAGTGTTGGAAAAATAGGACTTTTGGTATGCTGGGATCAATGGTACCCGGAAGCTGCCAGACTTATGGCATTAAAAGGGGCTGATTTGCTGGTGTATCCGACTGCTATAGGTTGGTTTGATGAAGATGAAGATGAAGAGAAAAAAAGACAGCTTGATGCGTGGATTACGATTCAACGCTCACATGCTATAGCGAACGGTTTGCCGCTCATATCCGTAAATAGAGTCGGAAAAGAGTCTGATGATAAAAATAGTGCCAATGGTATCCGTTTTTGGGGAAATTCATTTGTTGCAGGAGCACAAGGAGAATTTTTGGCAACAGCAGATAATGAAAACGAGATGATCCTATACTGCGAGATAGATTTTAAAACAAGCGAAAATGTAAGAAGAATATGGCCGTTTTTGAGAGACAGACGCATAGATGCTTATGAACAGATAACAAAGCGGTTTATTGATTAGAACCAATAGGATAAAAGTACAAAACGGGATCATTAATAAGCTATTTTTGACTTTTTTGAAATTTTTATCCAAAGAAAATTCGCCCGTCAAATAAAAAACAACAAGAACAGGCGTACAAAAAATGATTATCTTTGGTATTTTATGATTATGTGCTTGAAGTGCATGTAAAAAACTTTAATTTATCAAACCCCCCCATATTTGTTTCTTCGCATAACATCTCGGTTTTTTTTATCATTTCTGAAGAATGGATATAGCAATGCAAACTATTTATATCAATTAAAAACAGCGCTACGCGAGAAAACTAATATGCTATAAAAACTGCAAATATATTAAAAGCAATGTTATTTGTAAAAATGCACGCCGATTTATTTAAAATTTTAGAACTACTTTCGGTTAATTGGTGCATATTGACTTTGCGGTCGCGCTTATCTATTGCTATATTTGGCAGATTAAAATCAGTGCGCTGTCAAAAAATCTTTCACATATAGTCCTGCAAAACCTGAGGTATTTTTACACTACCGTCTTTTTGCTGATAGTTTTCCATAATCGCAATGAGCGTTCTTCCTACAGCCAAAGATGAACCATTCAGCGTGTGCACAAGAACGTTTTTTTTGTCACTTTTGTAGCGAATTTTTGCACGTCTTGCCTGAAAATCTTTAGTGTTTGATACGGAACTTATCTCTCTGTATCTGTTTTGTCCCGGAAGCCAAACTTCCAAATCCACAGTTTTTGCTGCGCTAAATCCCAAATCTCCTCCGCACAAAAGCAGATGTCTGTGCGGCAATCCAAGGGAAGTCAGCAAATCCGAAGCACAGCAAAGCATCTCTTCAAATACTTTTTTGCTCTGTTCGGGAGTTGTTATTGATACAAGTTCTACTTTGTCAAATTGATGCTGTCTTATCATTCCTCTTGTGTCGCGTCCGGCACTTCCGGCTTCTTTTCTGAAGCATGCACTATAGCATGTAAGTTTTATCGGCAAATCTTCTTCGTTTAATATCTCATTTCTGAAAAGATTTGTCACTGGCACCTCGGACGTTGGTATAAGAAATAACTCCTCGCCCTCTATTTTGAATAAGTCTTCTTCAAATTTCGGTAGTTGTCCTGTTCCAAAAAGCGACTCGCGATTTACGATATAAGGAACATTAACTTCTCTAAATCCTCTTTTTGTATTAAAGTCCAACATATAGTTTATCAAAGCTCGCTCGAGTTTTGCTCCGTCATTTCCAAGAACAGAAAATCTACTTTTTGCAAGTTTGGCACCCCTTTCAAAATCTATCCAGCTTGACTCCAGTTCAAAATGCTCTTTGGGGACAAAGTCAAATTTTGGTATATCAAGTATATTCTTCAAAATTACATTATCTTTATCGTCCTTACCTTCCGGTACATCGCTATCCGGGATATTGGGCGTAGCCGAAGCTATATTTGAAAGACTGTTTTCTATATCTTTTAGCTCTTCGGCAACAAAAGCTATCATCTCTTTATTGGCATCAAGCTCAATTTTCAATCTGCTTGTATCTTTTTTCTCTTTCATCAATGAACCAAAAAGCTTACTATCAGCGTTTTGCTTGGTTTGCAAAGACTCCAAATATTGTTTTTTTGTCTTCAAAACAAGTGATATGTTTTTCAATTTTTCAAGCAGTTCAATATCTACATGTTTTTTTTGTAAAGCCCTAAACACACCATCAAAATCATTTTGCAAAAGTTTTAAATCAAGCATATCTATCCTTAGCGGTAAATTCCAACACACTGACGTACTTTGTCTATCATCGGCAAAGCAATCTCTCTGGCTTTATATGCGCCTTCTCTTAATATGTCTATTATTTCATCATAATGTTCGCTGTAATAAGCCTTTTTTTCTCTATGCGAAGCAAAATAATCCCATATAAGTTCTTTCAAAAATGCTTTGAAATGACCATGCCCCTCGCCGCCTTTTTGATAGCGCTTTGCCAATTCATCTTGAGCATTTTTGTCCAAAAATAATTTTGCAAGTGCAAAAACATTGCAGGTATATGGATCTTTTGACTCCTCTACAGGTGTTGAATCCGTTATAATTTTACTGACTTTTGTCTTTAACTCTTTTTCGCTTAAAAATATATCTATGGTATTGCCGTAACTTTTACTCATTTTTGCTCCGTCGATTCCTGGAACAAGTGCAATATCCTCTTCTGTTTTGGCTTCCGGAATAGTGAAAATATTGCCGTGGTCGTTATTGAATTTTGTGGCTATATCACGCGTAATCTCTACATGCTGAATTTGGTCTTTGCCTACGGGAACTCTGTTTGCACTATATAGTAAAATGTCAGCCGCCATCAAAACAGGATATGAAAAAAGTGCGTGATTTGGCAAAATACCTTTGGCAATTTTGTCTTTATAACCGTGAGCTCTCTCAAGCAATCCCATTGGAGTATAGGCAGATAATATCCAATAAAGCTCCATCACTTCTTTAACATCAGATTGCACCCAAAATATAGTTTTATTGGGATCTACGCCAAGAGCAAGCAGAGTGGCTGCCGCATCAATCGTATTTTCTCTTAAAATTTGCGGATTTTTTGATGTTGTTAATGCGTGAAGATTCGGAATAAACAAAAACAACTCATCCGTCTGCTGTAAATCCAGCATCTGTTTTATTGCACCGAAATAGTTTCCAAGATGCAATGCACCCGATGGCTGAATACCCGTTAACGTTCTCATATATTTTCCTAAAATTTATTAGTTTACTTTAAAGCGCTATTGGCATCAGCGCAGTTTTGAGCAAATATTTTAGTCTCTTTATAATTCAACCAAGCGCTATTTTGAGCACAAATACCTTTTAACTCCAAAGCAATCCTCTGCTCACCGATAAGGTAATCGATCCCCATTATTTCATCGTTATACTGTTTGACAATATCGGGAATATGTTTCAAATCGCCCTCTATCTTACCTACAATCTCTTGCCTAAAAAAATAGATACCGATGAGCACTAAAACAATAACGACTAAGATTTTCATTGTTTGCTCCTTAGTTAAAACATACAAACTAATTTGTTATTATATCAAAACAAACTAAAAGCTTTTAAGAATGTTTTTCAACGTTCTTTTTAGCATTTCTCTTTCCATGCAATCACGCAACCGCTGATTGCCCCTTGTCTGCAAAATATTTTCTTAAATAATTTCGCTCAAAAAAGATGTCTTTGATCTTATTTTGCCAAAAAAGATTTTTTATGTGCAAATAATCTTATTTCGAAAAATCAATTTCAAACAAAAATCTTACATTAGAATATTTGTTTGCTATTTTGTAGTTTATATCTCTTAGCGTCCAATTATCTTGTTCTATTAAAACTTTGGGCATAAAAATCCTCCAATTTCAAAATATTTGTATTAAATTTCACTAAATATCATTAAATTGCGTTCAATAAAACATGAAATGTAACTTTTTAAATAAACTGCATAATCTCTTTTATTATCTCTTTTCTATTTTTATATTTTTCAATATTTATGGTGATATCCGCCGACTTTTTATATATATCACCTCTTTTTTCAAACAACTCCTTTGCTTTTTTTCTATCTTGCAACAAAGGACGTTTTGCCAGCTTCTCCTTAAAGTTAGGATGACTCTCTATCCTTTTCATGATATTTTCAAAACTTGATTTAAGATATACGACTTTGCCGATTTCTTTCAAATTTTCAACCGCTACAAATCCGCCGCCTGTAGAGATAACGGAGTTTTTTACATTTTTCTCAAGCCAAAAAGCAATATCTTGTTCGAGCTTTCTAAAATACTCTTCACCCTTGAGCTCGAATATCCTTTTTATCTTTTTGCCTTCCATATTTTCTATAATTTTATCTGTATCAAGGCATATGGTTTTGAGGCTTTTTGCCAACTCTTTTGCCAGAGAGCTTTTGCCCACACCCATAAATCCTACGAGCAGTAAATTACCGCTCTTGGCTGATATCATTGTCTTTTTCTCCTCTTGCTCTTGCAATCAAAATAACGGGTGCTCCTTCAAAACCAAATTCATCTCTTATCCTATTGACCAAAAATCTTTTATAGCTAAAATGAAGACTTTTTGGTCTATTCATCACAAGCGCAAATTTAGGCGGCTTTGTATCAAACTGGGTAGCAAAATATATCTTTACATGTCTTCCTTTATCGGAAGGCAATTGATGTTTTTTACTCGCTTCTTTTATAGTCTCATTTAATTTTGATGTGGATACCCTTGTAGCATAGTTTTCGTACACTTTGACTATTAAGTCGTTTACTTTGTGAACTCTTTGTTTGGATAATGCAGAAAGTGTAATGATAGGAGCGTAGGAGAGAAATTTAAACTTATATCTCACCTCTTGCGTGATTTTCTCAAAACTTTCTTTTGCTTTATCCCATTTGTTCAAAACTATAATACAACCAAGCTCATATTTGTCTATAAGACTTGCTATTCTTTCATCAAGCTCTGTAAAAGGTTCACTTGCATCAAGTACCAAAAGTGCGATGTCGGAGCGTTCAAGCATAGATGAAGTTCTATTTAGAGCATATTTTTCGATACCCTCTATCTTGCCTCGTTTTCTAATGCCTGCCGTATCAACAAAATTTAGTTTTTTATCTTCATAAATCATTATCTCGTCAACCGGATCTATTGTAGTTCCGGCAACTTCGCTTACAACTGACCTTTCAACTCCCAAAATAGCATTTAAAAGCGAACTTTTGCCGACATTTACTCGTCCTATAATCGCTATATTTATAAGTTCATCGACATTTTTATCATCTTGTTTTAAAAACTCCTCTAAAGGCATATCCTCTTCATCTTTTAAAACCAACTCTTTTTTTGGCGAAGGCAAAAATGAGGCTGCCCATGATAGAAGCTTTAAAACTCCTCTATTGTGCGAAACAGATACGGTAAAAATATTTTGCGCCCCAAATTGATAAAACTCCCAAGCTCTATCTTCCTCTTTTTCATTATCTATCTTGTTTATAACCAGAGCAATAGGTTTTTTAAGTTTTTGAAGTTCAAAAAATAGCTTTTTTTCATTATCGGATGGCAAAACTTTCCCGTCTGTCACAAAAAGTAAAATATCAGCTTTTTGCGCCGCTTTAAGCGACTGTTTTTTTACATTTTCAAAAAGTGTCGTAGAATTGTCAAGCCCCCCGGTATCGGCCAAACGGCAATATTTGCCTTCTATCTCAACATCCTTATAACGTATATCTCTTGTTGTTCCGCCAATATCGGAAGTTATAGCAAGTCTCTCTTTTGCTATACGGTTAAATAACGAACTTTTTCCCACATTCGGAAGCCCTATGAGCACAATTGTTTTCAAATAAAACCTTACAAATAAACTAAAATGAGATTTTACATTTTTTTTCCTAAATAAAAGCGCAAACCCTATTTAAAATCAAACGGCCAAGCTATGTTTTGTTGAAACTTTATAACAACTCCCTAAGGCAGATTGATATAAAATCGCTAAATGCATTTTTTAGGAACCAATATGAACTTTTTAAAGATAAACGATGGGGTTTTGTATATGCTAATTGCGTCGTTTTGTTTTGCGCTCATGGGTGTTTTTGTAAAACTTTTAAGCAACTCTTTGGGAATTTTAGAGATAACATTTTTTAGAAATATTTTTGGCGTAGTGCTTATTGGCGCAACATTATTCAATCTGCCTCTAAAGAATAAAGGCGGCAAAACGGGGCTTTTATTCTTTAGAGGAATTATCGGTTTTTTAGCACTTCTTGCATGGTTTTACAATATAGCTCATATACCTTTGGCAGATGCTATGACATTTTCAAGAACTGCTCCTATCTTTACTGCTGTTATAGCATTTTTTGCCTTGAACGAAAGATTGAGCAAAAAAGGATGGATAGCCATTTTCATAGGATTTATAGGGGTAATTTTTATCATGAAACCAAACGGATTAAGCCTTAAAATAACTGATATGATGGGACTTTTCAGCGGTATAGGAGCTGCTTTGGCATATACAAGCGTTAGAGAACTCAAAAAATATTACGATACAAGAACGATTGTACTATTTTTTATGTGCGCAGGAACTATATGTCCGCTCTTGATGATTTTGGCAGACAATCTTTTACATGTGAGTTTTTTTAGTCGACTTTTTGGGGATGTTAGCGTGCCTAAAGGGATAAATTGGTTTTACATAATATGTATGGGGGTTTTCGCAACTATTGCGCAAATTTTTATGACAAGAGCTTATGGAGCTGCAAAGGCAGGCGTAGTTTCTGCAATAAGTTATGCCGATATACTATTTTCAGTTGTATTTGGTGTGATATTATGGAGGTCATTTCCCGATTTATTTGGTTTCTTTGGTATAATACTCGTCATTTTAAGCGGCGTATTGGTCGCTAAGGAGAAAGTATGATTTTAATAGCGGGTCCTTGTGTTATAGAGAGCAGAGAATCGCTTTTTCGCGTTGCAAAAGAACTTGTAAAATATCATGAAGATAAAAATATAGACTTTTATTTCAAGTCAAGTTTTGACAAAGCAAACAGAACCAGCATAGAGAGTTTCAGAGGTCCGGGACTTGATGATGGACTAAAACTTTTGGATGAGGTAAGGCAAGAGTTTGGCTTCAAACTTTTAACAGATATTCATGACTATACTCAAGCGAAACCTACAGGCGAGGTAGTAGATGTATTACAAATTCCCGCATTTTTATGCAGGCAAACGGATTTGCTTATAGCAGCAGCAAAAACAAAATGTGTAGTCAATATAAAAAAAGGACAATTTTTGAACCCTGCCGATATGAAATATTCGGTCAAAAAAGTTCTTGATACAAGAGACGTTAAAGCAAACGGTTTTGAAGTAGCTAAAAAAAATGGGGTTTGGCTGACAGAAAGAGGAAGCACGTTTGGGTATGGAAACTTGGTAGTTGACATGAGAGCTTTAGGGATCATGAGAGAGTTTGCGCCCGTCATTTTTGATGCGACGCACTCGGTTCAAATGCCCGGAATGGCTGAGGGAAAAAGCGGAGGTAAAAGAGAGTTTGTAGCACCTCTTGCCAAAGCTGCAGCAGCTGTAGGAGTAGACGGATTTTTCTTTGAAACACACTTTAATCCTTGTGAGGCGCTTTGCGACGGACCAAATATGCTTGATTTGAAAGAGTTAGACATCGTGATACAATCCATCAAAAAAATACAAAATGCGCTCGAAATGTAGGTGTATTTTAATTTTACAAATGTTTAAAATATTATAATCTTTCAAACTTCTTTAAATCAGTGCATATAGGCGCCGATTATTTTTTTAGGAAAAAACAGTTTTTAAAAGATAAGAGATTTTAAATTTGTTATAATTGAACAAATCTTTACAGATAAAAGGAAAAATTATGAATATAATCGAAGGAAAGCTTTCGTTAAGCGGAAATGAAAAAATAGCCATCATATGTGCAAGATTTAATCACATTATAACAGATAGATTGGTTGAGGGGGCAAAAGATGCTTTTTTAAGGCATGGGGGAGATGAAAAAAATCTTGATTTGATTTTAGTACCCGGTGCATTTGAGATACCGTTTATGCTTGATAAAGCGCTTTTTAGCAAAAAATATGACGGCATTTGCTGCATAGGTGCCATCATAAGGGGTTCCACTCCGCATTTTGATTTTGTTTCGGCAGAAGCTACAAAAGGTATTGCAAATACGACGTTAAAATATCAAAAACCTGTAACTTTCGGAGTTTTAACAACAGACACTATAGAACAAGCAATAGAGCGAGCAGGGAGTAAAGCGGGAAACAAGGGCTTCGAGAGCATGACAAATCTTATAGAACTTATAAACCTTTTTAGCAAATTCAAGGCTTAATGTGGCAACACGTCATCAAGTCAGAGAGGCTGTCGTAGGACTATTATATGCGTATGATATCGGAAATGATAATATTGTAAAATTCCGCGATGAGATACTTGAGGAAAAAAAGATAAGAAATCGGCAAAAAGAGTTTGCTATAGAACTTTATCGGGGAATTTCGGATAATATTGACAATATAGATAAAGCCATAAACAGATATCTAAAAGAGTGGGAGCTGGAAAAAATCGGTGCAATAGAACGCGCACTTTTGAGGCTTGGAGCTTACGAGCTTTTATATACCAAGTTGGACAGCGCCGTTATTATAAACGAAGCGATAGAACTTGCCAAAAAACTCGGAAATGAGACAAGCTCAAAATTTGTAAACGGTGTTTTAGATTCTATAAAAAAGAGTATTGTATGAAACTTTGTGTGGCCTTGGATTTGCCTGATGAAAAAGAGAATATATCTTTGGCAAAATCTCTCAAAAACCATGATATTTGGCTTAAAGTAGGACTTCGCTCATTCATAAGAGATGGGAAAAATATCGTAAACGAGCTGAAAAACATAAGTGATAATTTTAATATTTTTCTTGATTTGAAACTCTATGATATACCAAATACTATGGCTGACGCAGCCGAATCCATAGCTATGCTTAATGTTGAAATGTTTAATGTACACGCAAGTAGCGGCAAAGTGGCCATGAAGATGGTAAAAGATAGATTAAGCAATATCGAAAATCCTCCGATTGTACTCTCCGTAACCGCACTTACAAGTTTCGATGAAGACGGTTTTTTATCAATATATAACGAAAATATAGAAAAAAAAGCGTTGCAATTTGCAAAAGAAAGCCATGAAAGCGGGCTTGACGGCGTTGTTTGCTCCGTATATGAAAGTTTAATGATAAAAAGACACACCAGTGATAACTTTCTTACATTAACTCCGGGTATAAGACCGTTTGGAAACAAACAAAAAGATGACCAAAAACGCGTGGCAGATATAAAAACAGCTTATGAAAATAAGTGTGACTTTATAGTAGTCGGACGCCCAATATATCAGGCAAAGAATCCGCTCGATGCTACACAGAGAATATTGGACAGTTTAAGTAAATTTTAAAATTACTCTTTTGCAATGTAAAATATTCCGCATATTGACGTTCACCGAAAAGCAATATTTAAAACCAACCGTTTTTCATAATTAGTCGGGTAACTATTGCAGAGTCTAAACCACCTGTCTTTAAGCATATATTTAGTTTTTTATTCCATCAAGGATAAAATTAAAAATATAGATGATAAACATCCGAGTATATTAGTGGTCTGTCTTATTTAATATTTGATGCTATTAAACTATAAATTTTACAGTTTTTTATTCTTATATGAACTCAAATAATTTAGACAAAATATTGTGAAAAACTGTGAAGTGCGGCAGATAAATGATTCTATGCCATTTGTATGTATTCCATGTATTTTTATCAATATTATGATTATTTACATAAATAAATTAAATCGATAGATACTTGAAAAAACAGTAAAATTATGTTTGCTGATATGATAGAGTTTCACAAAAAAGTTTTACTATTTTTCGTTTTTAGTTTTTCCAAACTCCAACTATTAAACCTCAAAATTTTACTGCAAAAATATAAACTGCTCAAGCCAAATTCAATCTTTGACCGTTTGTTTTTAAAAATAGCTCCAGTTCATTACCACATGCAAGAATATCTTCTTTTGTATTTATCTTCCAAAACTCTCTAACACCCATCATTTGAGCTGCTTTTTGAAATAACTCGTTTGGTTTTTTACCATTTTTTCTCCATGATAAAAGCGCACTTGAGCTATTAGATTTTGACAACTTCAAACCACTTTTGTCAAAAATCAAAGCATGATGCACAAATGTTGTTTTTAAAAAATTCTCAAATCCGAAAAGCCGCGCCATGTAAAGCTGCAATGCTGTTGAATTAAAAAGGTCATCTCCGCGCACAATCAAATTTGTTTTGTGCTTCTCGTCAGCAAAAAGCGAAGCAAACTGATACGAACAAAAATCCTCTTTTTGCCAAAGCGCTATATCGCCGAATATACTATAAAGATCAATATATTTATTCCCAAGTGTTATGCCGGTATTTTTATCTATATGCAGCCTTAAAGCACTCTCTCCTTTTTTCAATTTCAATTTGGACTTAATGCAATCGCCGTGATAAATGCCGCCGATCTTTTTTCTTGAACATTTGCAAATGTAGAAAATATCAGGATTTTTATGCCATAAAGATGAAATGGCTTCAAAAAGTGTCTTTTGTTTGTTGATAAACGAATAATTTTTCAAAAAATCATTTTTATCGATAGCGCCCAAATCCCAATCAAGTCTAAGCCATTCAAGAGTCTCAAAAATATCTTCTATATAGATATCTTTTGAACGGTTTTGGTCAATATCGTCAATTCTAAGTTCTATTTTTGCATTTGTATGGCGCGCAAGAGCATAGGTTAGTATAAAATTGATGGCATTTCCGGTATGAATAAAACCGCTTGGAGTCGGAGCGATCCTTGTTAAGTTACACATACTAAAATAAAAAGCCCTCTGCATAAAAATGCAAAGGGCATTAAACTACATCTATATATTATTAATAGCGAGCTGCTCTTCTTGGTTTTTCTTCGCGAGGTTTTGCCTCGTTCACTCGAAGATTTCTTCCGCCTACTTCTTTGTTGTTAAGTTGCTCTATAGCCTCTTGTGCAGCCGCTTCGTCTGCCATCTCTACAAATGCAAAACCTTTTGATCGGTTTGTCTCTCTATCCGTTACTATCTTTGCACTTAATACCGTACCAAATTGTCCGAATACAGCCTCCAATTCGCTTTCAGTCATCTTATATGACAAATTCCCAACGTAAATATTCACGTTATAAGTCCTTAAAAAAATCTATTGACAAAAGTCAATTTGGTATGTTATCACTTTAATCATTAAAGTTTGTTTTATTTTTGGTATTCAGATGTAAAAATTTGATTTTTACATTTCAAAAATTAGCAAAAAGTTATTCGTTACATCTGAAACTGTTTTTGCAATAAAAAATATAGAATTTTATTGAAAATTAATTTTAATTTTGATAATAAGAAATGCATAAATCTCATATTATGCATAATAATTGATATTAAAGCTTTTTTTTGGTATATTCGTGAACTTTTTTTGAAAAAAATATTAGGCGGGGCAATGGAGTTATACAAAAGTTACAAAGACAGCTGCGGTTTTGGATTGCTTGCAAATATAGATAATATAGCTTCTCATGACATA
>JAIRSJ010000101.1 GCA_031255525.1 Campylobacteraceae bacterium | reverse complement strand
TCAAAAGATAGCTCACTTTCTATCTTACAACAATACGCTTCAAAAGATAAACGTATAAAAGTTTTTACTCAAGAAAATCAAGGTCCTGCAACAGCCAGAAATGTAGGGCTTAAAAACGCAAAAGGTGAATATATATGGTTTGTTGATGCCGATGATTGGTGCGAGCCTATAGCAGCAATGACAGCCTATGAAAAAATCAAAAAAATCAATGCTGATATTATAATTTTTGCGGCACGTTCTTATGACGACCAAAAAAAAGAATTTGCTGGAACAGATCGATTTGGACATAACAATCAACATATATGGTTGTTAGACATGATACCAAATCAATATAATAATAAATTATTTATTTTTGAAGAAGCTAGAGAATGGATGCTCAATGTTCCAATGGAACTATGGAACAGACTTTACAAAAGAGATTTTTTAACTAAACATGATATTTGGCTACACACTGATTTGCTTATGGGGGATGACTGTTTTTTAAATGTAGAATGTTATGTATCCGGCGCGAAAATTGTAATTCTGAAAGATATTTTATATAATTATCGCATAGATATAAAAACTTCCGTGGTCTCCAAACTTACTTATTTCAAATGCAAATATTATGATTATTCTCTCATCATGGCTAAAAAAACAAACAGTCTTATAAGAAAAAATAATATTAACCCCAACACTTCAAAATATTTAATAAAACGTGATTTTAGCAGAATTCATGCTCATTATAAAATGTTAAAAAATTTAAATAAACTTAAATTTCATATCAAATTACGCGAACTTTTAATAGAACAAAAAGATCTATATACTGATGAGGTTTTAAAATTTGCAAGCAATTTTGATCTAATAAATAAAATTAGAAATATGAGTTATGTAAGGTATTTTTTTGAAAATTATATGATCATAAAAAACAAAAGCCAAAACAACAAAACTTCCTATTCGATTTTTTGCATCCCAATTATCACAAAAAAGACAGAAATAAATAGAAAAGCAATATATTTGTTTGGAATAGAGATATTCAAAAAAAAGATAATGCAAGATAAGATTAAAAAATATTTTTTGGGAATTTGCTATGCAAACAAACATAAACCCGTTCTTGAACTTAATCTCACGAATGAGTTAAGAGTATTGAAAGATTATATATCACTGCAAATATCAGCAACATCTTTGCATAAAGAAGTATTTCCGCAGTTTAAAAATACAAATAACGGAAAAGATGTAGTAGTAGTCGGTTCTGGGCCAACATTAAAATACTACAAACCAATAAAAAATGCCGTTCATATTGGCGTAAACAGAACTTTTTTGTACGATAAATATAAATTAGATTATCTGTTTTTGCAAGATTACATTGGTGCAAAGCATTATATAGATGCTGCAAATAAATATTTACAAGGTAAATGTATAAAATTTTATGGAATAACCACATTTGAAAATATCACGATTCCGGAACAATATGCGGTTAAGGCTGAAGCATTAAGATACTTTGAGGGGAGTTTCACTACTCCTTTTTTTAGCGATATATCAATTTCGCCTTTACCTTCTTATCATTCGGTCATCTTTCCGGCTCTCTCTTTTGCCGCTTATACAAACCCGAAAAGAATTTATATAGTCGGATGCGATTGCAACAATCTGGGTAATTTTGATAATTTTCAAGGAGAGTATGAGTTAAGCATTCCAATAGTTAAAAACGGATGGAGAGATTTTAAACAATTTGTCAAACAAATGTACCCTAATACAGAAGTAATATCAGTAAATCCTGTTGGGCTAAAAGGTCTGTTTAAAAATGAAATTTATACGAAAGAATTTTTAGAAGAAAATTAAAAAATTTTATTAAGTTTAAAACGAACATATAGCATTATTTTATAATTTAATATTAACTATAATTCACTATTTTAAAAAGGCTGAAAAATGAAAGACGAAGTGTCTGCTATTATTGTTGCACGTAAAGGTTCTATCCGTGTGAAATCAAAATCTATGTTAAAACTTGGCAATGAAACCTTAATAAGTAGGAAAATAAAACAATTACAAGCTGCAAAACATATCGACAGAGTAATTTTTGGTTCAGATTCTGATGAGATGCTTGAACATGCAAAATCATATGGGGCAGAAGTTTTTAAGCGCCCAGATTTTTATTGCGACGAAACAAAAGCTTCAGCAAATGATATGATAGAGAATATGATATCTCTAATAAAAACAGATATAGTTGTTTGGGCACACTGTACAAATCCACTACTATCTTCCGAAACTTACGATAGGGCAGTATCTGTTTTTCAAAGTAATCAGGCGCGATATGATTCACTATTGTCAGTAAGAGAATTCAAAGAACATTTATGGGGTGAAGACAAAAAACCATTAAATTACAATCCGTATCAAGCAAGACATGTACTCGCTTGCGAACTTCCTTCGTACTACATGCAAGATGGTGGTATTTTCATTCAATCATATAAACAAATGGCGATGAATAGATATTTTTTTGGCAAAAAACCTTATTTATTTGTAATCCCGGATGAAGAATTTTTAGATATCAATGACATGAGAGATTATTTGTTGGCTAAAGCCATATTGGAGAATAAAAATGGATAAAAAAATGCGACCAAAAAATACCATACCGGTAGTTTTTTCATCTGATGATAATTATGCACCTTATCTTGGAGTATGCATAAAGTCACTGATTGGACACTCAACACCGTTCAACAATTATGAGATTTTCATAATCGATGGTGGCATTAGCAAAAATCATAAAAATCAAATCTCATCTATGGAAATAAAAAACATATCTATCAAATTCATAGACATAAAACCGTTTCTTGAAAATATTGACCTAAGTATTTTCAGCTTGAATTCGCACTTCACCATAAATACATACTATCGATTTTTTATGCCTAAAATTTTTAGTAATTATGATAAATTGATCTATCTTGATTGTGATATGCTGATCTTAAAAGATGTAAAAGAGCTGTTTGATATAGATATCGACGATAACTATTTGGGCGTAACCCGTGATATATATGTAATATATTCTGCTGCGAAAAATAATTTTACTCAATCTGACTATTATTGCAAAATATTAGGGCTTAAAAAACATGAAAATTATTTTAATGCGGGTTGTATGATATGCAATATGAAGAAAATGAGGGAAGATAATTTAACAGAAAAACTTATAAAAAAATTGTGTGAAATAAAAAAACCAAAATTTGTTGATCAGTGTATACTTAACGCTGTGTGCCATGGTCAAGTTAAATATATACAAAATAATTGGAATTATACCTGGCATCTTTCGCTCACCAAGGACTGTTCAACTTACTTGCCGTCGCCATATATGGAATATTATTTAAGTGCCGAAACGGAACCGTATATAATTCACTTTACATCAGGCAAAAAACCATGGACAGATATATCTTTACCAAAATCGTACATTTGGTGGCAGTACGCAAGAAATACGCCATTTTATGAAGAAATACTGTACAAAAACTTTCAGCAACAAAATATTGATCAAGTTAAAGATGTCATAAATTACAATAAAAATCGCTTAAAGTATTGGCGATATAAAATCTTATCAAAAATCACTTTTGGCAAGATAAGAAAAAAATATAAAGAAAAAAAGAAAACATTTAAAAACAAGCTGTATCATGCCGGAGAATTTTTAAAACAATAGGCATGAGCAATGTTAACACCCAAAATATCCATAATTATCCCCGTATATAATACGGAAAAATATCTAAACAAATGTCTTGACAGTGTAATAAATCAAACATTAAAAGAGGTAGAGATATTATGCATAGACGACGGTTCAAAAGATAGCTCACTTTCTATCTTACAACAATACGCTTCAAAAGATAAACGTATAAAAGTTTTTACTCAAGAAAATCAAGGTCCTGCAACAGCCAGAAATGTAGGGCTTAAAAACGC
>JAIRSJ010000087.1 GCA_031255525.1 Campylobacteraceae bacterium | reverse complement strand
CGCAATACTCTGCAAATACTCCTATCAAAAAGCATCCGATGATATTTACGGTAAGGGTATGATATGGAAATGAGCCAAACTTCACGATGTTAAATAATATATGACGCGAAAATGCGCCCAAAACCGCACCTAAAGCAATAGCGAGATAATCCAACTTGGAACCCTTAATAAAAATAATTTTAAGAAGTATAACATATCCGTTTTGAAAAGACCGCCGATAAAAATACTTGCGAATGAGCGCTTGTGGTAGATGCTTATCTGTCTACCGATAGATCACTTGCCGATAGATGAAAAATTTACGCAAATCCGAGTTTATTGGCCGAATTGTTTATGGAGCAAAAAAATAAAAGATAGTTTGGATAAACATCAAAGTTAAAATCTTTTGCAATGATGTCCAAAAACTCTACGTATGGTTCAAAAACAAATTTGGGAGCTGATTTTTTATCGTCACTTTTTTATTTTTTGATTTTTCTGCTTTTTTCTCATAATGATAAAAGCCGTAAGCGCAAATAACGCCGTCATAAACAGTGTAAACATAGGATAAAACTCTTTTGTCACGACACATGTTACGATGATGATAGAAAACAGGGTCGGAACTTCATTGTACGCTCTAAAAAATTTGCCGCTTCTTTTACATGAACCCTCTTTTAGTCTGTTTCTATAGTATTCAAGTGAAAATGAGTAAGCCGTTAAAAGCGCTAAAACCAATAGTTTGACATGAAGCCAACCGTCTTTAAATAGAGCGGGATTTATCACAAGCAATACCGCGCCGCTTATCAAAGCAGCCCAAAATGCGGGCAATCCGATAGCTTTGTACAAAAGACGCTCCTGCACCTCAACAACTTTGCAAAACTCTTTTTTATCATTATGTTCCGCATGGTATACAAAAAGGCGCGGCAGATAAAACAGCATAGCCATCCATGCTATAATCGCCACTACATGAAAAGTTTTTATATACAGATAATAGTCCATTTTTTACCTTTTTAATTTTTTAAAATCATATCAAAAAAATGATAAAACCATAGCTCCCAAATCTACGCTTCTCTCCACAAAATAAATATTTTTTCATCATATATATCTGTTTTGCGCGGAGTTATCACAATCTCTTCAACAAGCGCATTTGTGAGGCTAAACTCCTCTTTGAGTTTTTTTATTTGGGTCTGAAATTCGCTCTCCGTCTCTTTTGCTTCTCTCTCGACTAAAGCAATTTCTTGCTCTACTCTTTGCACATCGCCTCGCTCTTTCAATGCCCTGCTTGCATTTTTGACGCTGCTTGCAGTTTTGGAAATCGCACCAACTCTACTTTTAGTAAATAGTGCTCCTAAAATCGATGTGCCGATGGTTGCAAGCGTATCCATCGTTTTGTTTTGCGCCTCGCTTTTCTCTTTTTCGAGCTTTAAACGCAGTTTTGAAAATTTATCGTCCAAACTTCTTTGAATCTTGTCATATTTTTCTTTTAACTTCTCATATTTTTGCTCGTACGCTTTTTCAAGTGCAGCTTCAAGGCGAATATTAAACTCTTCTTTGCTCTCTTTGGGTTTTGACTCGATTTTCAACCAAGGGATGCTAAAAAGCGTCAGTTTTTGTGTCCGCATTATAAAATCAACGGCATCTTTTTTAAAAGCGTTTATCTTTTTCGGTTCGTCCACAAAAGAGGCAATATCATCAAAACTGCTCTTATCACGCGCAGATTTTTCAAAACTTTCTTGGCTGATATACTCTTCTGCTTGCCATGATACAGGCTTATTCACTAAGATAAGAGCCGATGCTTGCGCGCTGTTCTCCTCGTCTATATTTTTATTTACAAAACGCACTTTTGCCGTGCAGACAAGATATGGGCTTAGATGGTAATTTGGTTTTGATTGTTTGTAAAAATAGTATTGGGGTATAGTTGAGATAAATTTGCGCGATACGGCCTGATTTGTATTTAAAAACTCTTGAGAAGGCTCCGGCGCCGGAGCTGGAGTTTGATTTAAAAGACGAATCTGTTCGCGAGAAAGAGGACCTTTTAAATATGAGAGCGTCCATCTGGTTTGAAATACTCTCAACCCCTCTTCATTTATATTTTTAAGCAAAAAATGGCGTTTTTTCAAGCTTGATAAAAGGTTTACCAAACTTTGTTTATCCAAATTGCTTCCCTGTACGCCGCTAAGACCGGAGATAACGCGTTCCCTATCTTGTGCGGTTTGGAGTCTTCCTATGAACCATGTGCCTATATTTGAAAGCCCTTTATAATCCAAATCCACAGGATTTTGTGTGGACAATACTACACCAAGCCCGAAAGCACGTGCTTGCTTTAAGAGAGTCAGCATGGGAAGTTTTGAAGGCGGATTGACATTCGGCGGAAAAAATCCGAAAATTTCATCCATATAAATAAGCGCTCTTAGAGAAGAAGAGCCCTCTTTGGATCTCATCCATGATATAAGATTGTTTAAAAGAAGCGTTACAAAAAACATGCGTTCATTGTCGCTTAGGTGGGATATGTTGAATATGGAGACTTTCGGCTTTTTGTCTTTATCAAGTAAAAATCCGTCTATATCCATATCATCCCCTTCAAGCCAAGATGAAAATGACGGACTTGCTATGATAGCGTTAAGCCTCATAGCAAAATCCATACGCCTCTCCTTTGGAAAAAATGTCTCCAACGAAAAGATGCCCACTTTGTCGAAAGGCGGAGTTACGATAGATGATATGATCTCTTCAAGTCCGGCATTTTTATTATTTTTGTAAAAGTGTGTCAATATCGACGAGATCAGTATATGTTCTTTGCTTGAAAGCGGATCCGCATTGATACCAACAAGGCTTAATATACTTGTAGCAGACGATGAGATAAGCATATTTAACGTATCCGAATCGTTTAAAATCTCTTGCGGTGGAACGTTGAACGAGCTTAAAATATTTACCCCAACGCCAAAACTTGCCGCAGGCGTATAGATGGTAAATCGCGCGCTGTTCTTCAACGCCTCTACTCTCTCTTTGCCCTCCCCCCAATCGCTCAAACCTTTTTTCCAGTTTTGCGCAGTCTCCTTAGCCGCCTCTTCAACGCTTTGATTTTTATTTGCAGCTTCTTGCGAATCTATCCACGGCAAAAACTCCTCTTTCGAACAAGACGGAAATGCTAAAAGCAGATTTCCCATATCGCCTTTTGGGTCTATAATGATGGACGGAATATTATCTAACGCCGCCTCTTCTATAAGTCCTATGCCAAGCCCCGTTTTACCGCTGCCTGTCATGCCGATAATTAGTGCGTGGGTCGTTAAATCTCTGTTTTTGTACAAAATATCCGCGCCGCTTTCATCTCTGCCCAGATAAAAAAGTTTTACAGACTCTTCCATGAAAATTTTTCTCCAACTCGTTTTATTTTTTGCAAAACAAAAAGATATTTATGCGCAATTAGCAAAACTTACCTCTTGCAAATACTTCAAATCTAACTTCTAACTATATTGCTTATCAAAACTTCTTGTATCTTACCACATCCGCCGCTTTTGCAGTCTATATATCCGTCCGATTTTGCAAATTTCACTTTAAACTTTTCGTAGAGTTTTTTTACAAACTTGGTATAAAAGTTGCTTTCAGATACACAATATTTCATCTGCGACCATTTATCTATCGGTAATTGCAGTATATTTTGCATACTCCGATAAGCGTTAATCAATTTGTTATTTTTATTTGTGAGATAAATCCGCTTTCCTCCAAACAGTCTTGATCGCTTCATATTAAAAAGTAACAAGCCGTCTCCGATAAACAACTCAAAACAGTTATTAAATTGTTGCGATACTCTTTGCAAAAGATTTGCAAGCAGTACTCTTTTGTCGCCTGTCCATTTTACAAACGGTTTTATGCACCAAGCTTCATTTTTAAGCTGATATATCAAATGTTTCCTTCAAAAACAGATGGCATTATCCTACCTTAAAAATAATTTCACATATCTTAATCACTATTTTTATGTACTATGTGTTATCATTATAATTATATTCGATATTTTGGAGGCGGAATATGAATGAATTTATGAAAGCTATGGAGTTTCGTCACGCATGCAAACTGTTTGACGACAAGAAAAAGATTTCAAAAAAAGATATCGGTACTATATTGAATGCGGGAAGACTTTCGCCATCGTCGTTTGGTCTTGAGCCTTGGCATTTTTTGGTGATAGAAAATGCTAAAGTCAAAGAAGCTCTGGGCGCTGCATGCTGGAATCAGCCTCAAGTTACTACATGTTCACATTTTGTGATACTACTCTCAAAAAAAGCGAAGTTTTTTAAAAAAGGAAGTGAATATCTTGACGAATCTTTTGATAGAAGAGCAAAAGATGAAAAAAGTTTGAAAAACATACAAAAAGCTTTTGATAATTTTATCAAAAAAGATTTAGGTACAGACGTCACAAACTGGGCTAAAATGCAAGTCTATATAGCAGGCGCAAATATGATGAATGCGGCCGCTTTTATCGGTATAGATTCTTGTCCCATGGAAGGATTTAACGCCAAAGCGCTCAGAAAAGCTATAATCAAAAATGTGCCGTCATTTGATAAAAAAAACTATGAGATAGCTTATACCCTTGCATTTGGTTACAGGGTAGAAAAGCAAAAAGAGAAGATAAGATGGCCTCTTGAAAAAATAGTAACTTTTATAAAATAAAACTTTGAGAAAACTCTAAATGTTGTGCGCAGCAAGCTTTGAGCGCAAAGGCAGTTTGTGCGGAATCGACGAAGCCGGGCGCGGGTGTTTGGCAGGTCCTTTGGCGGTTGCCGGATGTGTTTTAAAAAGCAATGTTGAAGGACTTGCGGATTCTAAAATCTTAACTTTCAAAAAAAGAGAGAAGCTGTTTGAGCAAATCATCGAAAATTCTCTTTATAAAATACTCCTTTTCCCACACAGCGAAATAGACGAAAAGGGGCTGAGCTTTTGTCTTAAAGAGGCTATTTTGACTATAAAAAAATGCTTTGAAAAGTGCGAAATACTCATGGACGGCAACTGTTCGTTCGGGGTAAAGGGCGTAAAAACCATGATAAAAGCAGACGCCAAAGTAGCTGAAGTAAGCGCTGCGAGCATATTGGCAAAAGTTACGCGCGATAGATATATGCTTGAAATGGATAAACTCTACCCGCAATGGCAATTTGCCAAACACAAAGGTTACGGTTCGGCTCTACATATAAATATGATAAAAGAGTTTGGCATAAGCCCCATTCAACGCAAAAGTTTCAAGATAAAAGCTTTAGAGGCGAGGTTGTTTTAGCATACTTTTTGCATGAGTGAAAACGATCTTGTTTTAAACAAAATCGACAAGTTGTTCTTCTATTTTGCAATAATTTCGGATAATTTTAATGGTAAGCCAAACGGACGGAATGAGTAAGATATATGTGATTATGTTAAACATGATAGATTTACCCGGATATATGAGTGCATAATACCCAAGATCAAAAATCCACATAACAATATAAAGCATCCACCATATATTGATAGTAGTCAGTTTTTCGAGATTTTCTTTTGCTGCAGCATTGTCGGTTAAAATAGCAATATTTGAGTACATATTTTTGATTAGCAAAAACGGAAGATAGAAGTTTATCACAGGTATTAGCCAACATAAAATAACCCACCGTTTTTTGTATTTGAGATCGGGCGTTTTTTCGTAAAGATTTGAGTATGCTCTGTAAAACCATCTTATAAACATCACGAACGCACCGATTATAACGCCAATACACATCAAAATAATCAACAGCGCAAACAATAACTCCTTAATGCCGATTTCTTGTAAATTTTCCAGATAATAACCCAAAATAACTATCACGGGATATGCGACAAGTAAACTTTGTATGAATAGTACGGCTATCTTAGCCTCTCGCTTGCTTGATACAAATTTGCCGTCCATAATTTTCTCCGCCATCTTATGTTATGCTCAACTATCTGTTATAAATTTTTCTTAGATTTTCCAACGTACTTGAAGCATTTAAAAGCAACATATCAGCAATTACCAAAGATACCATAGCATTTGCAACAATGCTGCCACGCACAGCTATGCAGGGATCATGTCTTCCTTTGAGGTTAAAGTTTACGATTTCATTTTGTTCGTTTTGTGTCTGCTGTTTTAGAAAAATTGACGGAGTGGGTTTAAAATGGACTTTTAAATTTATATCCGTTCCGCTGCTGATACCGCCCAGTATTCCGCCGGCATGATTTGACATAAAACCATTTTTGTCCATCTGATCATTATTTTGCGAACCTCTCAATCTTGAAGCGTTCACTCCTTCGCCTATTTCCACCGCCTTTACGCCGTTTATGCCCATCAGTGCAGCAGCAAGCGCTGCGTCAAACTTATTATACAAAGGCTCTCCAAGACCAACGGGAGTATTTGTAACTTTTACAAAAACGCAGCCGCCTATAGAATCACCGCTCTCTTTTGCTTCTAAAATAGCCTTTTTTTGCATACCTTCTTGCAATTTATCCAACGCAAAAATCTCGCTTGTAATCGCATACTCAAAATCCAAATTTTCAGCCTCGATGCCCCCTATAGCAAAGATGCCACTTCTAATTTGTATATCAAATTTTTCAAGCAGTTTTTTGGCAATAGCGCCTGCTGCCACTCTTGACGCTGTCTCTCTGGCGCTGCTTCTGCCTCCCCCTCTATAATCTCTTATGCCGTATTTTTTGAAATATGTAAAATCTGCATGCGAGGGACGAAACAGCGATTTTATCTCTTTATAGTCGTTTGATTTTTGATTTTCGTTAAATATCAGCAAAGCTATGGGGGCACCCGTGCTTAGATTGTTAAATACGCCGCTTAAAATTTGTACCTTATCGCTCTCTTTTCTTTGTGTGGCAAATTTTGTAAGTCCGGGTTTTCTTTTATCTATCTCATTTTGAATATAACTCTCGTCTATCTCAAGTCCGGCAGGAACGCCATCTACAATGCAGCCTATCGCATCTCCATGCGACTCGCCGAATGTTGTCAGACGAAACTTCGTGCCAAAACTGTTCACTGCGTTTTCCTTTCCAATATCTCAAGTGCCTCTTTTGCGGCGCTCTGTTCGGCCTCTTTTTTTGTGTTTCCGCGCGCTTTGGAAAGCTCTTTGCCTTTTAGTGTCACAGCCATTTCAAACTCTTTTTTATGATCCGGTCCGAACGAGCGCAAAAAAACATATTCGGGCGTTACGCCAAAATGCGCTTGTGTGAATTCTTGCAAAAGCGTCTTATAATCTTTAAAAAGTGTCTCCATATCTATCTTGGGATACACGCTTTCCAAGAGAGTTATTATCACTTTTTTTACGTTCTTTATTCCACCCTCCAGATAGATTGCTCCTATAAGCGCTTCAAATGCATTTGAAAGCAAAGACGCTTTGTCTCTTCCTTTATTGTTCTCCTCGGCTACCGAAATTAATATATAACTTCCGAGATTTAACTTTAACGCCATATTTTTAAAGCTTTTATCATTTACGAGAGATGCGCGCAATTTTGAAAGTTCCCCCTCAAACTTTGAAGGAAATTTCATATAAAGATATTCGGCTACCACCAAATCAAGCACAGCATCCCCTAAAAATTCCAATCTCTCATTATTTTTGACTTTTGCGTAACCTCTGTGCGTAAGAGCTTGAGTTATAAGTTGTGCATCTTTAAACTTATAACCCAAACGCTGCTCAAGCTCTTTGATAGATGTTTTCATACAGTTCCTCTCTTTTTGCGTATTTTCTCAGCCTCTTCTTTGGCTATTTTGTCGCATTTTTCATTTTCCGTATGACCATTGTGTCCTTTTACCCAAGTGGTTTTTATTTTATGATTTTTTGAGACTTTTATATACTCTCTCCACAAATCAGGATTTTTCACTTTGTCAAAATCTTTAAGTATCCAGCTCTCAAGCCACTGGGTTATGCCTTTTGTAACATAGCTTGAATCGCTTATTACCTCTATATCGCAAGACTCTTTCAAAGCTTTGATTCCTTCAATCACAGCTTTTAATTCCATACGATTGTTTGTGGTATCAGCCTCACTGCCGCTTATGATTTTTTCACTGTTTTTGTAACGTAAAATCGCGCAATATCCGCCAAAGCCGGGATTTCCCAAGCTTGAGCCGTCGCTAAAAAGTGTAATATTTTTCATGTTCATTTTTGATAAGCAAGATAGAAATGTACGGATTTTTCAGCGTATAACACGAAGGACATCTGTAAAAATGTACAGGAAATGTCCCTTTGCAACAAGTACATGTATACTCAAAACCAATTGTCGCTTTCGTATAGTTTTGTTTTTTCAGTACTGCCAATATTTCAAGTTCAAATGGCGCACCTTGCGGTATTTTACCGCCCTCTTTTGCCGATAAAATTGCTTTTGAGAGCATTTGGGAAGAGTTTTTGATAATTTTTATATCGCTCTCCCATAACAGGTCCAGCACACTATTTGCATTCACTAAATCCATATCAAAATCCAAAACCTCTTTTTTGGCAAATTCAAACAAAATCCGTCCGACAAGCGGCTCTTTTTTGGTAAGTTCTGTTAATACTTCGTATTTTTTTTGGTTCGTTTTTGAGCTATCGTTCAAAACCTGCAAAGCTTTAACAAAGTTTTTTTCACTATTTACTTCGACTCCAAGCTCTTCCAAAGAGTCCATTACTTCAAGCGCTCTGACGTACTCTTTGAGCTGCTCGTAAATCACCATCAAAAGCTTAAGCGCCTCTTTGTGTCTTGGATAAAGCCTTAAAAGTTCTATTAATATATCTGTGCTGCGCCTTAAAAATCCGGCTTTAAAATACGTTTTGCCGAGTTCAAATAAAAAATACTGCTTCTCCTCCTTGCTTTTTACGCGCTTTAGTGCAATCAGATAAATGCCGATAGTTTTTTCATACTCTCCGCTTTTTGAATAAGAGTGTGCCAAAAGCCCTAAAGATTCGCTTGAAATGCTAAATTCGTCAAGTAGTTTTTTGTATTCGTTTGCATCTGCCATAACTTCAAAACGTTTTATAAACTGCTCTATGTTATAACGCTCCTCTTTACTTTTGAAAACACCCCACCAATAATTTAAAAACGCTATGATAAATACAATCGCAAAAAATATGATAATACCAAAAATCGGGTCTCTGTATTCTAAAAAGAGAGTATCCAAATGCCGCCTTTTTACACAAATTTAAGTATCAATTATAGCAAAGACAAGATAAGAATAGTATAATTTGTTTATGATAGAACAAAGTTCAATTGAAACATTAAAACAAAGAATTGATATAGTAGACGTTGTCGGCAGTTATCTGGAGTTAAAAAGAAGCGGCGCAAATTTCAAAGCGATATGTCCTTTTCACAATGACACAACCCCAAGTCTGCATGTAAGTCCTTCAAAACAGATATATCACTGTTTTGCGTGCGGAGCCGGCGGAGACGCTATAAAATTTGTCATGGAGTATGAAAAGCTGACTTATCCTGAAGCCATCGAAAGAGTAGCCGTTATAAGCAATTTCACGTTAAGCTATATCTCAAATGACGCCCAAAAAAAACCTGATAAAAAGCTCTTGGAACAATTGAACCTATTTTTTACACAAAATCTGGATAAAAATCCTGAAGCCGTCTCATATCTAAATCAAAGAGGCATAGGACAATCTTCCATAGAAAAATTTGAGATAGGATATGCGCCGCACTCTTACACAACCTTGAATTTTTTAAAGCAGCGTTTTTTCACATCAAAAGAAACTATAGAAGCCGGCGTTGTAGGAATAAGTGAAAATGGAAGCGAGTACGCAAGATTTATAGAGCGCATCACTTTTCCTATTCACTCGCAAAATGGCAAAATTGTCGGATTCGGCGGGAGAACAATCACAAATCACCCATCAAAATATGTAAATTCACCACAGTCTAAGATATTTAACAAATCAAGACTTTTATACGGCTATCATCTGGCCCGCGAATCTATTATCAAAAATAAAAAAATCATCATTTGTGAGGGATATCTTGATGTTGTGATGCTGCATCAAGCCGGATTTAACGAAGCTGTGGCTACTTTGGGAACAGCTCTTACGAACGAGCATTTACCGCTTATCACGCGAAACGAACCTAAAGTTATTCTCTCGTATGATGGAGATAATGCAGGAGTAGAAGCTGCGTTTAAAGCCGCAAAACTTCTCTCTGCTCATAATGTGGAAGGTGGGGTTGTGCTCTTTAGCGGAGATATGGATCCCGCCGATATGGTGCAAAAAGGGATTTTAGACAAACTAAACGCTCTTTATAATAATCCAAAAAAATTTGTGGAGTTTTGTCTGGAACATATTGCGGGAAAGTATGATTTGAAAGATGCACATGAAAAACAAAAGGCTCTGGAAGAAGGGAGAACATATCTGCGTACATTGCCGAACACTATCGCATACAGTTATGTAGGCATGTTTTCATCAATGCTAAACGTTAAATCCAATTTTATAGTTTTAGGAACAAAAAAACCTGCGCAAAACGGCTTAGCGGAAGATAGTTTTGAAGATATTTTGGAACTGTCCATCGTAAAAACGCTGTTATTAAAACCTGCTCTGATTGATATGGTGCTTGACATTATAGATGCTTCTATGTTCAAAGTGCACACCCAAGAACTCTCTTTACTGCTCGAAGGACAAAAAGAACACCCATCTTTAAGAAAACTTTTGGTGCTTGATAATGTTCGAGTTTATGAGGAAGATGAGTTGATAAACGCACTAAGACCGTTTTTGATTGCTTTTTACAAAGAAGAGATTGAAAAGATAAAAAAGATACCTTCGCTTGAATTTGAAAAAAAGAGTTTTTTATTTAGAAAAATATGGGATATTATTGAGCGTTTGAAAAGAGGAGAATTGGTACACTATGAAAGCTTTAGCGCTTTTTAGCGGCGGGCTTGATAGCATGATAGCTATAAAGCTCATAACGAATCAAAGTATACATGTAAAAGCCATAAATATAAACATAGGCTTCGGCGGAACAAAAGATATGTCTGAGGTTTTCAAGCAAAGAGCAGGAGCGGCAGGAGCAGATTTTGAGGTGATAGACGCAAGAGAGGAGTATTTGCAAAAGGTGCTCTTTAATCCGAAATACGGTTATGGGAAACGCTTCAATCCATGTATAGATTGTCATGCTTTTATGATGATAAAAGCAAAAGAGCTTTTAGAAAAAGAGGGCGCTGATTTTATCATCACGGGTGAAGTATTAGGGCAGCGTCCTATGAGCCAAAATCAGAAAGCTTTGAAAAATGTACTTGAGTTAAGCGGCGATGATGCACTTGTGCTGCGTCCTATGAGCGCAAAACTTTTAGCTCCTACAACACCTGAGATAAACGGTTGGGTAGATAGGGAAAAACTGCTTGACATTCAAGGTAGAGACAGAAAAAGACAGATAGCTTTGGCGAAAGAATTTGATTTTAAGGAGTACGCAAGTCCCGGCGGCGGCTGTCTGCTCACAGATATATATTTCAGCGCTAAACTTCGCGATTTTATCAAATATCAACCTTTGCGCGCAGAAGATATAGCGCTTTTAAAAATCGGCAGGCACTTTAGATTTGAACATGGCGCAAAAATGGTGCTCGGACGAAATGAGAATGAGAATAACGTTTTAGAAAAGCTTGCAAATAGCACGTTTTTGAATATTTTTTTGAAAGACGATATCCCTGCCCCTTACGGTAAAATTTCAAAAAATGCTACACAAGAGGAAAAAATCTTGGCTGCAAAATGCGCTCTTTCTTATACCAAAATAGATAAAACCAAACCTCATCAAGTGCAAATTGGGGATGAGATCTTTGAAGTTTGCGCACTCGAGGATAGAGAAATTTTAAAACAATACGCCGTCGGTATTTAGTAAATCACGTCTTTATTAAAAAGATTAAAGGTTTTGCTTGTATAATATCGCTTTTGAACTATTATGGTTTGAAAAAGTAAGGTGTGTAAGTATGCCACGCAAATCAATGAATTTGCAAAAATAAACGGCCATATATTGGCTGTAGAGTTGCACAAAAATTTTTACATGCAGACATTAAATGTGCGAAGCCGTTTGAATGTGCAATTAACATATGAAGAAGTCAAGTTCACTATCGGAAAAGGGGTGTTAGCTCAGCTGGGAGAGCGCAACGCTGGCAGCGTTGAGGTCAGGGGTTCGATCCCCCTACACTCCACCAATTCAAGGTAAAAGTCAAAATCTTCGCTTTTACGGGCGATTTTTTGGAGTACCACGCCAATAACACCCAAAGTTAGTAATTTATTAAAAAAATATCGGTGGGGTCAACGGTGGCGAAACTACCAAATTATTAAACCAATTTTTCGTCTTTTCTGTTTTTCTTTTGGGGTCGCCCCCAACCCAACCCCAAAAGGTGGCACGCCAAAATTATTGTGTCGACCTTGTGAAACACTCACGAATCATAATAATTCGTGCAGCAAAATTTACCGTTTCTTTACAGGTTGTCAAAACATCGTCGGCAATTTTTATAACGACTTTTACTTTGCTATTGCTATTTTTAAAGTGCCGCGAAAAAGTTAGCTGACTAATTTTAATTTATCATTCATTTTGTAACTCTTTTCACCTTTGGAAAAGGTGACTCTGCCTAACTTGTCACAAGTAAGCTTTTGATTAAATCTTTTCGTCTGTGTTCTTAACTATAAAAGCTTTTCTTGTCGCCATTGTACATAAGTTGTATGTTAATCTGGTTTTCAAGCAACTGCGAGCAAGCTTTGGTAATTTTTATAAAAACCGGTTGTCCATAATAGCGGCAATAAACTTTCCGCCCATATAAATCGCATATTAGCCAAACTTAGGTTCATGCTCAAAAGTACGACCTTCGAGAAGTTACTCTATCGTGTAATTCATAAAATCTATAGCGGTTCGATTCCGTCTCTGGGAATCAACTGTTATTTTTGCATTCATCATGCAATCGGTGGGGATTTTTATCCCCAAACCGTTATTTGTTTGTATACTCCATAAATTTATTTCTAAACACCATAGGTTGCGATATTCCTGCTATCGGAGCTTGCGGATTGCCCGCCCCTGCTATGATAATAGAACCGTAGTTAAAAATTCTACCAAGAACACTTTGTCTTACCTGTATAGTTTCGATCTTACTTATATTCAACTCTACAGTTACTCTTTTGATAAAACCGACCTTTGCTATTACTCTTTTGTTGGTAAATGCCAATTCGGTTGAAATATATGTTGCATATGCCAAGCCAAACATAACTAAAGCCACCAATATAGACCATATAAAGTATATTGAAAGCAACAAAAATATTACGCCCAAAAATATTGTTGGCAATAAAAACCAAATGCTCAGTCTACCCTCGTAGACAACCTCTTCGCCGTTAATAAGAGTTTCTTGTAAGTAACTCATATTTGCTCCTTTGAAATTTTTTAGATCTTAACCTAATCTATTACCAATCAAAAACAATCGCCGCTTTTTAAATCAAACTCTTTTTTTGGTTTTTCTTGATATAATTATTTTTTGTCACTATTTCTTTAAAAAGTTTATTATTAAATTTCACACTTTCTCCTAATTTAAAATTATACACTAATAAGCTTTAACACTTATGAAAAAATGGCGTAATATTACCAACACAAATTTATCCTATTATACAGTTATCAAAAATTACACATTTGGGCGATTACAGCAGTGATAAAAGGCCGAACACACCAAAACAGATTTGGCGCTTCTTGCAACTTTAACT
>JAIRSJ010000041.1 GCA_031255525.1 Campylobacteraceae bacterium | reverse complement strand
AGAGTTGGAAACGCCCTGTCCCATACCGAACCAGGAAGCTAAGCAACTCATCGCTGATGATACTGCTCTTTACTAGAGTGGGAACGTAGGTCGCTGCCGGCTTCGTAAGTTAAATAATTTCTACTAATACTATCAATCAACCCTAATCAAAACAATCTACTAATAAAACAGTGTATTTAATTACTTATTTGTTAATGTTATCTGTTTGGTGAAAAGATGATGTGGTTACAAGATGAAATTTACGTGCAAGTTTAAATCTGTTTTTAATTGAATGATTTTATTTTATCTATAGACGCAGAAAGACGATATAAAAACTTGAGTGTTTGTGTTGGATAGAAAGAAGGTAGACGCAATCAAGAATAAGAATATTCGACAATTCAAGTAAATCTTTTGTGTTTAATATTATTTTCATCAATGTATTTTTACCTAAATTGGTTTGTCGTGGCTATTTATACCAATATCTGTTGTTTGAACAAGGTAACAACATAATTAAGAAATCAAAATCTTTTAGTATTCATCTTATTTTTTTGACAAAAACAAGCCAAGTGCACGAACAGTATTCATAAGTTGAAAAATTCCATTTCATATCATTTGTCTAAAATGAGTATCTACTCTTTTGCGTTATTTTCATTTATCTCATGATGAATTTTTTTGCGAAAGCGTTGTTTGTGCGGAACATCTATAGTAAAGCGTTATGTTGAAAAAACAAGTATTTTTACTGAAACTTAATATTGCAACAATAAAACTCATTAATGTAGTTTTTGCATAATATGACGTTTGTTCATCGGCTTGATAAATGTTGATTTGTATCAAAAATCAAGTCGTCTCTTTTTCAATCGAAACCTTTTTGATGTGTCTGTTATTACCGAATTATATAAGAACATAAAGATAAGATACATTATTGACAAACATATCCTTTAATGCAAAATTATTTGACACTGTAGAGTTAACTCGAATTAATTTGTCTATCGATAAACGAAGAATACATAGAAACATTGTTTACTCTTGCTACAATACTGCCAACACCTGTTTTTTTCTTTTACGGTTTTGTTATTGTCGACTTTAACTCCAAGGTTTTTTATCTTGTCATTTTTATGCTTTTTGCTATCTCTTCGGCTCTTTGTTTCGCTTTTTCTACTTCGTCCTGCACAAGTACAACAGCCATTCTGCGTCCCTTATGGGTATTTGGTTTGCCGAATATTCTGATAAAGGAGTTTTTGCAAAATGCATTTTTGGGTATGTCAAAATGAGGATTTTCACTTTTTACCTCCGCCTTGTATGCTGCACTCGCCGCTTGGGCGATAAATGAAAATTCCAGTGGAAGACCTAAAATCGCTCTTACATGCAAAGCAAATTCACTTTGGGATTGTGATATCATAGTAACCATGCCTGTATCATGAGGACGAGGACTTACTTCGCTAAAATAGACTTCATCACCTTTGATAAAAAGTTCAACACCAAATATTCCACGTCCGCCAAGTCCATCCGTTACTCTTTTTGCTATCTTTTGCGCTTTTTCCAAAATCTCTTTTTTCATGGGCATAGGTTGCCAGCTAAGTATATAATCGCCATCTTTTTGGATATGTCCTATCGGTTCGCAAAATTTACTTTCATGCTCGGTACGTACGTTTAGAAGTGTAATTTCATAATCAAAATTTATAAACCCTTCCACTATCAATTCGCTCGCATCTCCTCTTGCCTCTTTTGCCATTTCCCATGAATTTTTAAGTTCAGCATCATTTTTAGCTATACTTTGACCATGACCGGATGAACTCATGATGGGCTTGATAACACAAGGAAATCCAAGTTTGACAGCCGCTTTTTTCAACTCTTCGTAGGAGCTAACAAACATATAAGGACTCGTTTTTATGCCAAGTTCTTCAGCGACAAATTTTCTAATATTTTTGCGATTCATTGTCTTTTTAACGGCATTAGCATTTGGTATCACGTTAAAACCTTTATTTTCTGCTATCTCCAAAGCTTCTATATTCAAAGCTTCAATTTCAGGCACTATGTAAGTGGGTTTTTCAAGATATATGAGTTCTAACAAAGCCTCTTTATTTTTCATGTCAACAATATATGACCTGTTCGCTACAAGATGAGCTGGAGCGTTTGAATAACTATCTACGGCAATCACCTCCACTCCAAGTCTTGATGCTTCTATGGCGACTTCTTTGCCAAGTTCGCCGCTTCCAAGCAGCATGATTTTGATACTGTCATGTTTTAATGGAGTTGTGAACACCATAGCAAATCCTTTTCAAATCAGCAATATAAATATTGCAATTCTATCAAAAGTAGCCTAAGATAGATATGATTATTTCGACAAACAGATTTTATTTTACAGTCGTATGAAATCGTGAAACTTTCGGTTTGATGCTGCATACAAAACAAGAAGTAACCTCGTTATAGTTTTTTATTTATTTTTTTTCTTGAAAGTAGTTGATTTGGCGTCATAGCTTTTATCACAACGTAATTTTAAGGAAATAGCCGTTATAATAACCCCCTTAAAATTTATGCGCTCGTAGCTCAGCTGGATAGAGCATCTGATTGCGGTTCAGAAGGTCATGAGTTCGAATCTCTTCGAGCGCGCCAATTTTAAAAAATTTTGATAGTATACTGTTTTGAGGTAAAACCAACAAAAATAGGATTTTTAAGCAGATTTGCACTATTTATTTCAAGACGCTGTTTTTGCTTATATCTATAACTTGCAAAACCTAAAATGATAACCGCCGTTTTTAAAGTAAAAATATTCTATGTTATCGCTTTACATTTTGAACTTCTGTGCAGTTTATCTGTGATTTACCCAAAATACAGTCGTTTTGTACTACAATAAAATCAAAAATCAAACTAAAGCTTTAGTGATGAAAAAGAATAATTTAGCAAAAAATTTTAATACAAAAACACTTTTTTTATTTGCACTTCCGACAATGGTAATGATGCTTTTCGAGTCTTTATACTCAATTGTGGATGGTATTTTTGTAGCGCGTTTTGTGAGCATAGATGCCTTTGCGTCAATAAATATTATTATGCCGGCTATTTTATTTTTTATGGGAATAGGCACAATGTTTGGTGTGGGAGGCAGTGCCATAATAGCCAAAAAAATGGGCGAAAAAAAATATGATGAAGCAAACAGCGACTTTTCGATAATTACTCTTGTGCTTTTGGGCATATCTCTTGTCGATATATTAATAGGTTTCATATTTATGGACGAAATTTTAGAATGGCTTGGAGCAACAGAGGTTTTGATGCCTTACGCAAAAAGTTATTTTCAAATTATATTGTTTGGGCTTTTAGTATTTATGGGTCAATTTTTATTTCAAAGCTTTTTTATCGTAGCAGGTGAACCAAAAATGGGTTTAGCTGCTGTTTTGAGTGCAGGGTTTGCAAATATAATATTAGATTATATATTTATAGTTTGGTTTGGCATGGGCATAGAAGGGGCAGCTTATGGAACAGTCATAAGCAGCGCTATTCCAACCATTATAGGAATTATATTTTTCTTTAATAAAACAAAGACGCTTCACTTTACGCTTCCGAAGTGGAATTTTATAATCATTGGTCAAAGCAGCATAAACGGTTCGTCTGCACTGGTAAATTTTTTAGCAGGAGGCGTTATAACATTTTTATTTAATCAAGCTATGTTAAAACTTTTAGGAGAACTTGGAATAGCGGCAGTTACGATTATATCTTACACAGAGTATGTGTTCAACTCACTTTTTTTTGGTTACTGCGTGGGTATCGCACCTATAATAAGTTTTAATTATGGGGCTAAAAATCGACAAAGAATAGAATATCTTTTGAAAAGAGGGGTTGTTAGCGTTGTTATTTTATCTGTTATCACGGTTTTAATAATGATGTCGTTTTCATCTGATATAGTACGAATCTTCAGTCAAGACAATGCCGCTTTATATGATATAGCACTAATAGGCTTTATAATATTTGCTTTCAAATATTTCTTAAGCGGCACAAATATTCTTATATCGGTTCTTTTTACCTCTTTCTCGCAGGGCAAAATTTCAACGTTAATCGCCGTTATAAGGACTTTTGGGCTTATCGTTCCTATGGTTTTACTGTTGCCGTCTTATATCGGGGTTTATGGTGTTTGGATTGTTATGCCTGTATCCGATTTTGTTATATTTTTCATAAGTCTATTTTTGTTCAATAAAATTATAAAAATACGTCAAAATACTTGATACATACAATTTTATCTTTGCGAAAATACCAATTTTATCCCTATGGCTACAAATATACAAGATGTTAAAATATTGGCGAGTTTGGCAAATTTTGGATTTTGCATTAAATAAGTTGAGGCCTTATCGGCGCATACGGCGATTATGATGAAAACCATGAGCGCGCTAAACATAAAAATAAGTCCTAATTGTACCATTTGAAACGCTACGGATCCGTTTTGTTCTTTTACAAATTGAGGGAAAAGCGCTAAAAAAAAGAGTATGACTTTAGGATTTAGTACATTCATAAAAAGACCTTTTATAAAAAGAGCTTTATAGTTTAAGAACTTTTTGGTTTTTTTGGCATCTATGCGAACAAGTTCATCTTTATGCATAAAAGCTTGATACGCGAGATAAAAAAGATACGTTGCGCCGATGATTTTTAAAATAAAAAATGCTATCTCTGAAGTTTTAAACACAGCTGATACTCCAAGTGCCGCAAGCGTTGTATGAATTATAACACCTGATGAAAGTCCGCATGCAAGCAATATGGCGGATTTAGCTCCTCTTGTTATGCTTTGCGTAACGACAAAAAGTATATCGGGTCCCGGGGCTAATGCCAAAGCGACAGAGGTTGCAAAAAAGAGACAGAACGTCTCAATGTCTATCATAACTTTCCATTATCTCTACTATTTTTTTTGCGCCGTTTGGTTTTATCATATCATCAAGCGCACTGTTTAGGGCATCTATATCTGCATCACATAAAATTGATGTGAGGATTTTTAAGCTCATATCACTCTGTTTTATCAGTATGGCGGCATTTTTACTCTCTAAAATTTTGGCGTTCAAATATTGATGATTTTTGGCTGCATACGGATAGGGTATAAAAAGAGCAGGGATTTTAGCGGCTACAAGTTCCCACATACTGCCGGCACCAGAACGCGATATGGCAAAATCTGCATCTGCAAGTTTGTCACAAAGCGGCGAATAAAAATCAAAAACATCTGCATTTATGCCATTTTTTTCATAGTACTCTTTTATCTTTTCAAACTCGTTTTTCCCTGTTTGATGTATGATTTTTATACTGTTTTCATTAAGCCATGAAGCTGCTTCCAGCGCTAAATCATTTATAAATTTTGCGCCTTGAGAACCGCCCAAAAAAGCTACGGCTTTTAATCTGTCACGTTTTTTTTGCAGTCCGAACCATTCGTTATTTATGGGATAATCTTTCACTTTTGAGTTTTTATCATAAGAGCTGAAAACTTCTTTAGCAAAGAGCGAGATTATCCTATTTAATATTCCCATGCAGGCGTTTTGTTCATGGATAAAAATCGGCGTAAAACTCAAAACCGCCGCAAATGAAGCGGCAGCCGAAGAGTAACCGCCCACAGAAAAAACCTTTTTAATTTTCTCTTCTTTTAGTATTTTTTTTACTTTAAAAGACAATTTAATGATGTTTGCGAGCGATTTTATTTTGCCTAAAAACCCTTGATTTACAACTCCATACGATGGTAAAAATATTGTTTTATAAAAAAGCGGGCTATTTTCAAACCAGCTGTTATCTTGTCCGTATGAAGAGCCTATATAAAGTGGTTTTATGCCGATTTTGTTATACTCTTTTGCTATTGCTTTTGCCACACTAAGGTGTCCGCCCGTACCGCCTCCTGTTATTGCTATCATCTTAAATTCGCCTTTTTACTTATCATCAAAACCATTCCTACTCCGATACATGTGGCAAGTAGAGAACTTCCGCCGTAACTTAAAAACGGCACCGCTATACCTTTTATCGGTGTGATGGACGTAACCCCATACGCATTCATCAAAAAAGAGAATACTATAAGCATTGCTATACCAAGAGCAAACAGCGAGTAGACACGATTTTGACATCTGCTTGCAATCTTAAAAATCTTGTAAATGATAATGCAAAAAATAACCGTAATACATATAGTGCCGATAGCGCCTATCTCTTCTGTTATTCCTGCCAATACAAAATCCGTATGCACATCGCTTAAATATCCTAATTTTACAATGCCGTTTCCTATACCCTCTCCGAAAAATCCTCCATGCTTGATGGCATTTAACGAGTGTGATAGCTGGTACGGTTCGGGCGCATTTTCCACCCTCAGAGCATTAGCGATTGTGTCGGGTAAAAAAGATAAGACGGCATTTTGCACAGTCGACCACCAAACTTTCACGCGCATAATCCTATTTTCAGAGTTTATAACAGCGAATGTTGCAACTATCGCCGAAAGCAGTATTACCAATGA
Source organism: Campylobacteraceae bacterium (assembly GCA_031255525.1). Lineage (GTDB taxonomy): Bacteria > Campylobacterota > Campylobacteria > Campylobacterales > Campylobacteraceae > JAIRKW01. The sequence continues at coordinate 7,632 of JAIRSJ010000041.1, read as the reverse complement.
AAAAAACCTAAAACTCGTACCTGCAAAAAATGCCATAACTGAAAATGTCAAAGCTAAAACTATAACTTGTCCTATATCGTTTTGCATAACCGCTATCAAATATATGACAAAAACGGCAAATACTACGAAATAGGGAAGTAAAAGCAAAATTTCTTGCAAAAGCGGCTTTTTTTCGTGATTTATTTTTCTGGCAAAACTCCAAGCTAAAAAGAAGACAAAACCTACTTTAAAAAACTCAACTGGCGCAAATGAAAATCCAGGAAGCCTTATCCATCTTTTTGCTCCTCCTGCCGAAGTTACCATATGTTCAGGTAAATAATGCATAAAACCCATAGCAAACAAACATACGAAAAATATACAAAAACCTATCATTACAAGATATTTTTCAGGGTTTAGCTGCGATATGCCCCACATTACAATAATACCTAAAAAACCAGCCATGCATTGACGAATGAAAAAATGGTAAGGATTTGGGTAATCATAGCGCAAAATAGCGTAGGCAGAGAGCGAAAAAGAGGCTACTATGCCGACAAATATACAAAAAGAGCAGAGTATAAAAAGCGTTTTATCCGTTGACATCAATTCTCTTGAGATTTTTTTAAACAATATTTTACTGAAAATGGTTTGAAAAACACCTTTTTGTAAGTAGTTTGTTGATATACTTCACAAAAAAAGCAGGGTTTATGGGAAAATGGATACGCAAGGCGATAAAGTAACCAAAAGTAAGTTTGCCGAATTTTTCGTTTTAATAATATTCGGATTTATTGTCTTTACAACTATGTTGTTAGTATGGTCAAATATGGACAGAGACCTTCCCAATTTTAAGGCAAGCGAAGTTCGCACTGCTCTGCGAGGTGTTATTTTGAGCGAAGATAATTATACTTTGGCCGCAACAAAGCGTCTTTATGAGATAAGCATAGATACAAGAAATTTGGATCCCAATAAAAAAGAGCTTTTCATCAAACTTTATTCTATATACAGCGGAGATAGCGAACAAAGCGTCAGAACGGCCATAGATAAAAAAAACGGCAGCGTAGTTTTATCTTATAGAATAGATTCCAAACAAGCAGAACATTTGAGATCTCTCGCTAAAACTTTACTTAGACTCGGAGTTTTTAAGAGTTATCAAAATCCGCAAGACGGCAAAGTAATATTCAACGGAATGGATGTAACGGAAAGCGGCGAAATGCGCATATATCCGTATAAGGACACACTGGAGCCTTTGATTGGATATACCAATAAAGTAAATATTGGGCGTATTATCAAACGAGAGGGGATAAAAGGTATAGAGCGTTATTATAACGATAGATTAGCATCCATACAAGATTCCTATCTTGTGGGTTCTCGCGACGTGTCAAATACGATAATACTAAATAGAAATATTCAAGCCAAAGAGGGAATAGACGGGCAAGGCATACAAGTATCCATCCCGCTTAAATTTCAAAAAGCGGTAGAAAATATGCTTGATGAATATAAGCAAAAACTTGGGGCAAAAGAGATTATAGCCGTTGTGATGAAAAGTGATACGGGCGACATTTTATCACTTGCTACAAGCAATAGATATGACAGAAATAACGTAAAAGACATCAGTTTGATGAATATAAACGCTGTGGAATATACATATCAGCCCGGATCTGTTATGAAACCTATTATCTATGCGATTTTACTACGTGAAAAAAAAGTAGAACCTAACGATATAGTAAACATATACGGCGGTAAATATAAGTTGGGGCAGTTTTGGATAAAAGATGAACATACATTTGATACAAATTGGGTCAGCGCTGAAAATGTCATAGTATACTCGTCCAATATAGGCATAGCTCAATTATCGCAAAGACTTGATACTATTTCGTATTATAAGGGGCTTATGGATTTTGGCATAACTCAAAAATCACAAATAGATTTATCATATGAGAACACAGGGTATATCAGCAGTTTGAATGGCGAAGTTTATAAAGGTAACGTGGGATACGGATATGGTTTGCACGTAAATTTCATGCAGCTTGTGAAAGCATTTAATGTATTTAACAACGACGGTTTTATCGTAAATCCGAAAATAGCTGCTTTTATCATAGATAAATTTGGCAAAAAACACGAGATAGGATATGACCCTAAAGCATCTGTTTTATCGGAAAATATCGCAAAGACAATTCAAAAAACACTCATTAAAGCAGTAGATATCGGTACAGGGACAAAAGCCAAAGTTGAGGGCATAACGGTGGGTGGGAAAACAGGTACGGCAGAGATAAGAAAAGACGGTAAAATAGTTGGATACGACAGCTCGTTTATAGGTTTTACAAATGACAGCCAAGGAGCCAAGTATACGATAGGGGTTTTAGTCATAGAACCGTCTCGAAGTTACTTTGGCTCACAGAGCGCTGCTCCTATTTTTAAAGAGATAGCTCTTAGGATGATTGATGAGGGATATTTGAAAAAAAATTGATAAAGTCAGCACATTTTAGAGTACTTTCTAAGCTTTTATAACTCTTGTGGCATTTAAAACAGCAAGTATAGTTACTCCCACATCCGCAAAAACAGCTTCCCACATGCCGCTTATACCAACAACGCCAAATATCATTAAAAGAGTTTTTACACCAAGTGCAAATGCGATATTCTGCTTTGCTACAATAGATGTTTTTTTGGCAATTTTTATTGCCGATATTATCTTGCGAAGATTATTGTCGGTTAAAACTACATCGGCAGATTGCGTTGTTATATCAAGGGTGCCAACGGCTATGCCTACATCGGCTTTTGCAAGAGAAGGAGCATCATTTATCCCATCACCTACGAATATAAGTTTTTTGCCCTTCGCAACATTTTTTGATAAAAGCTCCAATTTTTCAACCTTCTCAAGAGGTAGCAGACGACTGAAAACTTTATCTATATTAAGCTCTTTTGCAATTTCTTTTGCGACTTGTTCGTCGTCTCCTGTTAAGATAGCCGTGTTTTTGACACCGACACTTTTCAAATCTTCAATGACTTTTCGGCTCTCCTCTTTTATTTGATCACTAATTACGATATATCCTGCATAAATGTTATCAACTGCTACATGTGCAATACTTCCAAAAGCATCAGATTTTTCATAAGCAATAGAGTTTAGCTCCATGAGTTTCTCATTTCCGACCAAAACCAATTTACCTGAAACTTTGGCCTTTACACCAACCCCCAAAAGTTCTTCATGCTCTTTGATTTCATTTTTGATATTATTTTTGTACTCTTTTATGATAGATAAAGCTATAGGGTGTGGCGAAAAACTCTCTGCGTGAGCAGCAAAAAAAAGTAATTCGTTTTTGTTGAAATCATTACTTGGTTTTATTTTGCTCACACTAAAATCGCCTTTGGTTAAAGTACCTGTTTTATCAAATGCGATAGTATCTACGCAGCTTAGAGCTTCAAGATAATTACCGCCTTTTATCAATATGCCGCGTTTTGACGCTCCACCAAGTCCAGCAAAAAAGCTCAGTGGTATAGATACGACAAGTGCGCACGGACAAGAGATGACCAAAAATATCAACGCCTTGTAAAGCCATTCGCCAAGTTGGGCATTTTCTATAAAAATGGGCGGCAAAAATGCTACCATTATAGCGCCAAGAACTACGATTGGAGTATAAATTTTGGCAAATTTTCTTATGAAATGTTCTGTTTTGGATTTTTTTAAGCTCGCCTCTTTAACAAATCTGGCTATTTTTGAAATAGTAGAGTTTTGAAATTCGCAAGTTACTCTCACATATAGTGTTCCGCTTTGATTGACGCATCCTGAAAAAATTTCGGAGCCTTCTTTTGCGCTTTTGGGTACAGATTCGCCGCTTATGGCAGATGTGTCTAAAAAAGATTTTCCGCTTATCACAACTCCGTCAAGTGGTATTTTTTCGCCGGCTTTTATGACAATAATATCTCCTATCTTTACATTCTCTGCGTGAGTTTTTACAATTTCTCCTCCCCTTTGTAAATTTGCAAACTCAGTTTTCAAATCAAGGAGTGAAGATATTGATTTTTTGGAGTTCTCGAGCGCTTTTTCTTGCAAGATTTCACCAATTTTATAAAACAGCATAACTGCCACGCCTTCAGGATATTCACCGATGATAAATGCTCCTATGGTAGCGATACTCATCAAAAAATGCTCATCAAAAATCTCTAATATTTTGTCTTTTTTAATATTTAAAATATTCTTATATGTTAAAATTAAAACATCACCTCCAAGTAGCATGTAGCTTACAAAAAAGATACCAAACTCCAAAGGAGGTACAAGAGAAAATACTACTCCTATTGCAAAAAGCAAAACACCAAAAAACAATTTTGCTTTACCAAATACACCATTTTTATTATTGCAGCAACTGCTGCAACATTTACCGCTTAAATCCATTTTTATCTCCGTTTCAAATGAATAATTGAATATATATTCAACTAAAAATTCCAACAAATTTATCTATTGACTTTTTAAGATGACGTTTATTTCTCGCTTACATGTACAAAAGCTTGGTCAAAAATATTTTTTACATGTTCATCGTCGAGCGAGTAATATACAATCTTGCCGTCTTTTTTGAACTTCACGAGTTTCGCTTGTTTTAAGACGCGAAGTTGATGTGAAATAGATGATTTTGTCATGCCAAGAAGCGCCGCAATATCGCATACACACATTTCACTCTGAAACAATGCATACAATATTTTTACTCTAGTTGAATCGCCAAAAACCTTAAAAAGCTCAGCCAAATCAAATAATATTTTTTCTTCCGGCAATAACTCTTTAACCTTTTTGACAACTTCTTCATGTATGATATTGCAATCACATCTATCTATAAAACTATCGAATGCTGCCATTGAAAACCTCTTTAGAATATAATAATTGAGCAATTATTCAACTGTAATTATGCCAAATATTACTTAGAATATTATGTCATGTTTTTATTAAATATTGCACTTAAGCGATAATTAATATAAAATTCATCTTTTGGAGTTAAATATCTGCCGCAAAATACTAACAATATCTATATAGCTTGGTTTTTAAAATATTTATAAATTTTCATGCCGCTCAATCTTAAGTACCTCATTAATAAATTTATTGTTTGAAGAGTAAAAAGATAGAGACTGTCTCAAAAACTTTATCTTTCGTATGAATTTAAAAACAAGTCAATCATTCATAAAATTTTATATTGATATACTCCAAGTCGTCAAATTTTTTTTATTAGTTTTTTGCAAAGATGTTTGCGGATATATATCAAGTGATAAGGTTTTTGTGTTCATCTTTCACATGTAGTTGAATTTTCACAGTTTACTGCCTGCTGCTTTGACTAAAAGATACATTCCGTTCCTGTCGAAAAGTTTGTAATCCTTGCTTTTTGGTTTGGCTTTTTTGCACTCAAGCTCACTAAGCGGTTTTACTTTTTTAGGCATTTGTACTCTTTTTTCGAGGTATTGTAGAAAAATTTTATCCAAGATACTTTGAAAAGTTTTGGACTTGAATGGACGCAAAGAGACTTGAAAAATATACAAATGTCGTAATTTAGGGAGTTTAAAGGATTTTTGAAACGCAATTGGATTGTATGAAACTTGATGATGGTACCTGAGGCCGGACTCGAACCGGCACGATATTGCTACCACCAGATTTTGAGTCTGGCGTGTCTACCAATTTCACCACTCAGGCATTATATGTGAAAAACAAAAATGGAAATATATAAAAAAAAAGCTTAAGAACAAATTGCTCTTAAGCTTTACTGCGAAGATAAAAAGCTAAATTATTTAGACTTAGCTACGCTATCTTTTAGTTTTTTGCCGACTTTGAATTTAACAGCTTTGGTTGCAGGAACATCTACAACTTTAGTAGTTCCCGGCACTCTAGCTTTTCTGGCAGCTCGTGTAGTTGTACTGAAAGTTCCAAACCCGATAAAACTTACACTTTCACCTTTTGTAAGCGCGTTTTTGATAACTTCAAGAGCAGCATCAACCGCTTTTTGAGTATCTTTTTTGGAAAGACCTGCTTTTTCCGAAACAGCTTGAATAAATTCAACTTTGCTCATATTTTATCCTTAAAAAAGAAATATCATTCATTGTACAATTTTTTTTTATAAAAGACAATAATTTTTTCCTGTTTTTTTGGCAAAAATGCGAAAAAATAGGAGCTTTGATTGCTTTTTTGTATTTTTTTGTAAATTTTTGAGATAGTTTTTAAATCTTTTTGGGATTTAACTTGCAAAAAATATAGTATTATTGCGCGATAAAATTTTGGTTATAAAATAAAAGTTAGATATAATTTAAAACATGAAATCAAATACAAGGATATCTCATTTTTAAAGAAGTTTTGTTGATTTTATTTGGTGCTTTTTTGGTTTTTCTGGGCATAGCCACTATAGTTACAGATACGTCTTTAGTGGGAGCTTATGGCAAAACTATAGGGATTTGGAATAGAAATATTTTCGGATTTTTTGCCTATGCGTATCCGTTTTTGCTTATAGTGCCGTTATATCTGTTTTATAAATATCCGCAGATGGATATGAGAAAAATTGAGGTTTTTTTAGCATTGGTTCTGTTTTTTTTGGCAATTTTAATGTTTCAAGCGGCTATTATTGCAAATGAGGGTATGAGGGGGCATTTGGGATTTTCTATAATTGATATATTGAGTGCATTTATAGGAACATTTGGCGTTTGGGTTTTTATTGTAGCTATAACAATGCTCTCCGTTAGCGTAATATTCAATTTTGAATTTGAGAGTTTGGTGTATTTTGTAAAAAGCGTAATTAGTAAAATCAGCAATATATACACAGCAAAACTGGAAGAGAAAAAAGAGTTGGAAGAGAGTGTGTTTTTTTCCGACAACACCGTATCCAAGCTTGATAATCCGACATTTTTTAGAAAGCCGGCAAAAAAAATAGATCTAAGACAAAAAGAGCAGTCAAATGGCGATTTTTCCGTCACTCCTGTTGCTATTATAGAAGAGCGTAATAATGATGAATACAAAAAAGAATATCATACCAAGGTTGAAATTTTAAGCGAGATTGCTGAAAATAAACGACTTTTATCACAAATTGAACAAGGCGCTATGGAAAAACCAAAAGATTATCGCCTACCTCCTTTTAATTTTCTTGTGGACCCGCCGAAAAAAGTTACGCATGTAAACGAAAACGAGATAGATAGAAAAATTTCTGATTTGCTTGATAAATTGAGACGGTTTAAGATTGACGGCGATGTTGTCAGAACTTATGCCGGACCTGTGGTTACGACATTTGAATTTAAGCCGGCTCCACATGTAAAAGTTTCAAAAATTTTGACCTTGCAAGATGATTTGGCGATGGCTTTGATGGCGCAGACTATCCGCATACAAGCACCGGTTCCGGGCAAAGATGTCATAGGGATAGAGATACCCAACAAACATATAGAGACCATATATCTAAAAGAGATTTTGGAGAGCGAGATATTTAAAAAGTCATTCTCCCCGCTCACTATTGCTCTTGGAAAAGATATAGTAGGCAGCCCTTTTGTCACGGATCTTAAAAAATTGCCACATCTTTTGATAGCCGGAACTACGGGAAGCGGCAAAAGTGTGGGCATAAATGCTATGTTACTCTCCCTTTTGTATAGAAATTCGCCGGATACTTTACGTCTTTTAATGATTGACCCAAAAATGCTTGAATTTTCTAT
>JAIRSJ010000029.1 GCA_031255525.1 Campylobacteraceae bacterium | reverse complement strand
GGCGGTATCGGCTGGGATTGGAGCTTGGTGCGTGCTATGGGCAGCATGATAGACGGTCACAAAAATGCGGCAGGCGGTATAATTCCATTTTTGAAAATCACAAATGATATTGCTGTTGCAGTTGATCAGCTCGGAACAAGAAAGGGTGCAATCGCCGTATATATAGAGCCGTGGCATATGGACGTATCTGATTTTTTGGATTTGAAAAAAAATTCCGGCGAAGAGAGACGCCGCACGCATGAACTGTTCCCTGCTCTTTGGATAAACGACCTTTTCATGAAAAGAATAGAGCAAGACGCCATGTGGACGCTTTTTGACCCTGTAGATACGCCTGATCTTTGCGAACTGTACGGTGAAGAGTTTGATAAAAGGTATGAGGAGTATGAAAAAAATCCGGACATACCAAAAGAGTTTATCAAAGCAAAAGAGCTGTGGAAAAAAATACTGACTAACTATTTCGAATCCGGAAGCCCGTTTTTGTGCTTTAAAGACGGTGCAAACAGAGCAAATCCGAACAATCATAAAGGAATTATCAGAAGTTCAAACTTATGCACTGAGATATTTCAAAATACTCAAACAAATCACTATATGACAAAAGTCGTATATAGCGACGGTAGCGAAAGCCTATTTGAAGAAAACGAGATTATAAAAACGGACGGCGGAGTAACCAAAAAAGCCAAAAAGATAACCGCGCTTGACGTTATAGGAGGTAAAGAGATATTTATTGTGGAGAAAGCTGTGAAGGAGGGAAAAACCGCAGTTTGCAATTTGGCCAGCATAAACCTCTCCAAAATAAATACGAAAGATGACATAGAGAGAGTTGTACCAGTAGCAATCAGAATGCTTGATAACGTTATAGACCTCAATTTTTATCCGCACGCCAAAGTTAAACATACCAATCTATTATCGCGCTCTATAGGTCTTGGAATAATGGGAGAGGCGCAGATGTTGGCGGAAAATAAAATACCATGGGGCGGATATGAACATTTGGCAAAGATAGATGAGATAATGGAAGCGATAAGCTACAACGCCATAAAAGCCTCAAGCAATTTAGGCTTGGAAAAAGGTGTATATCCCGAATTTGAAGGCTCAAAATGGAGCAAAGGGATTTTTCCTATAGATATAGCTAATGAAAACGCAAAAAAGCTCGTAGATAGAGGCGGACTTTTCAGCTACACATACGATTGGGAAAAATTGAGAGAAAAAGTCAAAACAGACGGCATGAGAAACGGGTATTTGATGGCCATCGCGCCCACAAGCTCTATATCTATTTTGGTCGGTACAACGCAGACGATAGAACCGGTCTACAAAAGAAAATGGTTTGAAGAAAATCTCTCAGGCATGATACCTGTAACTGCTCCTAAGCTTTCACTTGACACTTGGAATTTTTATACTCCCGCATATGAACTTGATCAAAAACTTTTGATACAAGCGGGCGCTATCCGTCAAAAATGGATAGATCAGGGACAAAGTTTAAATATCTTTATCACGCTTGATAAAGCGAGCGGAAAATATTTAAACGATATCTACATGTTGGGCTGGAAACTCGGATTAAAATCGGTCTATTATCTAAGAAGTCAATCTCCGGAAACAACCTCTGTCGATATAGCTGATAGAAGCATTGAGTGCGACGGGTGTCAATAAAGAGTCGCGAAATATCAAATGATTGAACTGTTACTATTATCTTTTGCGCTCTCTTTAGACGCTTTTGCCGTATCTTTGGGGATAGGCTCAAAAAATAAAAATGCAGCTATCAAAACAGCTCTTTATTTCGGAGCTTTTCAAGGCATTATGCCCTTGCTTGGTTTTATGCTTGGCAAAAAAAGTTCGGAATATATAAATAGTTTTGACCATTGGATAGCTTTTGCGCTTTTAGTGTTTTTAGGACTTAAAATGATATATGAAAGTTTTAAAAAAGATGAAAACAGTAACTTTTCTTTGACACACAAAACGCTAATTTTACTCTCGATTGCCACAAGTCTTGATGCTTTAGCAGCCGGTTTTACACTCATTTTTTTAGATTTTAACTTGTACGCGAGTATTTTGGTTATCGCTGCAGTTACTTTTATATTTTCATTTATCGGAGTAAAAATGGGGGCCAGAAGCGGCAGTTGGCTTGGAAGCGCGGCAGAAGTTTTGGGTGGAGTTATACTAATAGGCATAGGGATTAAAATCTTAACAGAACACATAAGCTAAGTGGCATTTTATCCTTTAAAAACTTTGCACGATGTACAAAAATGCACCTACAAGAGTACTATCTATCAAAATTACACATAAATCGCACTTAAAAACGTCTTTGCAAACAAACTTAGCCCATGCAGGCAATAAAATACTTTGATTGCGTTTCACGCGCGACTTGTATCGATAATAAATTTGCCGATCAAACCCATAATACCGTTTAGTATGCCGATTGAGCGGATATTTAGTCATATCACCGTTAAATATATGACCGAATTTATGAGCGATACTCCTTGAAGTTCATCTCTTTGTAAAAACCAAATAGCTCTTTTCGTTACTCTTGTAACTGCGGCGTCATACAAGTGCAACAAAAGCATTTATGCTTTCATCTTCCAAGAGATAAACAAGCAACCAAAACACTTGATAACGTCTCTGCACATTCCATAAGCGGCCATTCATCACCAATGTCACTTTTAACACCAATGACTGTGTCAATATTAATATCATTTTGCATGTAAAACTTCTTGGATTTCATGCAAATGGATATTTATTCTTTTAAAATTATCAAATCTTTTAATTTAAAAGCGTTATTGCGTTCGCATTTTTGCTTAGTTATTTTATACTGCCCAAATATTGAATTATGAAACCTCCATATTTTGAAAGTTGCGGTATTTTACGGATAGAGTCAAAACAATGGCTTGCGATATAAAATCTTTTATGTACACCTTTAAAACTTTTTAGATTCAATATCCTAAGATCGCAATACGCTTTTATCTGTAAAGCAAATTTTTAAAAACCAAAGTCTTGTCGCATATAAAAACCGCTTATTACAAATATAATTATATTGCTCTTGTTGTCATTCGCACAAACTGTCTGCTTCCTATAAAATACCGTTTTATCGGATATATGATTTGATCGCACTTACAAATACGACAATTTCTAAAAAAATTAAGATTATTGTAAAAAGTTTTATTTGACTGTAGAGCTAAAGCTGCGGGTTTTGCAGCTTTAGTTTGTTATAAAAAGGCACATTTTGTACCGCAATGAGACCGTCGTTTGTGAAGCTATATAGAAAAACACTCTTCACCTTATCGCTTCAAACTCTTTAATGAACTTTTTCGGCGAAGACTATTGCACTCTTTTAAAAAACACGTGCCCCTTTTCAATTACGCTTTCATCATAATAACTATCCCAGTGATAGCCGGAGTGTATACCGCCGCTCACGCATTTCCAGCTTGTCGGACCATGCCAGCCTTTTGTGCACTCACCTCTCTCAAATTTGCCTCTTGAGCCCAGTTTGCCAAAATAATTCTCAAATTTGGACAACATGCTATCAACAACATTGCCGTATTCTATTGTAACCTCTTCGGCATGAATAGTACCGTCACTTGGTCGACCAAAAGCATTGTTAAAATCAATATTGCTCTGAAAACTTCTACTCACCAAATTCAATCCGATGCGCCAACTATTACCATCTTGACAAAGATCAAATCCTTTATATTCTTCAAGTGATGCACCTAAAAAATAATATGAACAATTGGGAGAACCTTTTCCATAAACACTATCCACACGAAACCCTCTGCTATACATGGAAGCGTTGAAGTTTCCGGCAGCGGCTCTAGAGACCCCTATATACTCTACAGCCTTGTGAAACTTAATAACATCGCGAACATATAAAGAGTTATCAAACGGTGGAAAGATTTCAGCCAAATAATCAGACAAAATACTCTGCGCATCGTCTGTACCGTCGTCAATGAAAGTGTATGTATTAGAGCCGTCTCCGCCTCCTCCGCAACCAATTAAAAAAGCCAGAATCAAAGCTATGCCAAATGGCTTAATCAATGTACTCATTGTTACTCCTTCGTAAAATATTGTAAATATTGTATAACTGTATTTATAAAAATAAGTTAAATCAAATACGGTAATGCTTTATATTTAATAAATAATTATCTTATTTGCTATTTAATATACGTTTATCATGTATCTAATACTTTTATCTTGGCAATGTAAAAACTCTGATAAATATTTTTGTTATAAAAAAAATAGAAAAATTTTCTTTGAAATAGAGCAATCTGTTATTTCATGTTAATATGATTTAACAGCAAATACGGCTAATGTTAGGTGCAGTATATGTTGGCGTGAAAAATAAAGCTTATTGCGGCAAAATCAAATATCATGTGAAATATTTTTGTATATCAATGCCGTATCACTTCGTACTAAACCGCACAATATAACGATAAAAAGAGGTCATAATTTTTGAAAATTTTGGTAAAACTTGAAATACCGCAGAGCATTTTAAATGTCATTTACATGCTTGTAACAGGCAAAACTTGGACATATGAAAATAAAAGCAGAGTCTTTAAAGCTGCTTTGTTATCAAACCGCTTGGCTTATTATCTTGATAAACACTATAGAAGCAACTACAGCGATCTGATATTTTTTCTATTGTTTTTCTGTTTTTCAAAAGCGCTAAGACACTTTAAATGATAAAAGCGCGAAAAGCAGATAAAAAAATGTACTGCAAGCTATTTTGCGTATAGCAAAGCAAGTTTAAATAGCGACTTTTTGTATTTATGGTTTTTTTGAGGGCTTGCGTTGCGGCATAAAAGCAAAAACTCTTGCACTAGAATCTATTTGCAAAACACGGACGGTGCAAATTTGAGTAATATGGATATCTTATTTTTTGCGTGCAAAAACGATAAAAAGCTATTTTTGCTTTATCGTTTTTTATATTTTTGCGGCAAAAGATATGGCTCATAAAAACTAACTTTTGCGAGCCTGTGCTTTTATCTTATGCCTTTGACATTCTTTTTCTCGTTGTCGGGTCAAGATATTTTTTTCTGACGCGGATATTTTTCGGCGTTACTTCTACTACTTCATCATCTTCTATCCACTCAAGCGCGCGCTCCAAATTTAATCTTCGCGGCGGAACCAGTTTTATAGCCTCGTCGCTTCCCGAAGCTCTTACATTTGTTAAATTTTTGCCTTTTATGGGATTTACGTCAAGATCATTGGGGCGCGAATGTTCGCCGATGATCATACCCACATAAACTTTTGTCTGCGGATCTATAAACAGCACACCCCTATCTTGCAAATTCCACAAAGAGTATCCAAGAGCCACGCCGTTTTCCATAGATACAAGCGAGCCGTTTGAGCGATGCTCCACGTTGCCGCTTAAAGGACGAAAATCCAAAAATGAGTGGTTCATCACGCCCTCGCCTCTTGTATCGGTCAAAAATTGACTTCTAAAACCTATAAGTCCGCGGGCAGGTATCTCAAACTCTATCCTTGTTTGTCCGTCTCCTGTGGGATTCATAGCGGTCATTTCGGCTTTTCGTTTCCCAAGCTTCTCTATCACGGCTCCAGTACAATCATCCGGAACATCTATGACCAAATGTTCAAACGGCTCTAATTTCACGCCGTCTTCTTCCTTAACGATAACTTCCGGTCTTCCAAGAGAAAATTCAAATCCCTCTCTTCTCATATTTTCAGCCAGAATGGTTATTTGCAGTTCTCCTCTACCCGACACTTTAAACTTGCCCTCGCCTATGCTTTCGTATTTCATGGCGATATTTGTCTTGACTTCGTTTTCAAGTCTTTCGGAAAGTTTGTTTGAAGTTACATATTTTCCCTCAAGTCCGGCTAACGGACTGTCGTTTACGGCAAAAACAACGCTCAAGGTAGGTTCTTCGATATGCAAAGGATCAAGCGGCATGGGATCTGAAGGATCTACTATACTATCTCCTACATCAAGCGCGTCGAAACCAGCTATAGCAATAATATCCCCCGAACCGGCCTCGTTTATATCAAGTCTTTCCAAACCTTTAAAACCTATAAGTTTACTAATGCGTCCGTTTATTCTCTCACCGCTTGCTTTGGCAAGCATAACGGTTTGATTTTTTTTGATGGAACCGTTAAACACACGCGCTATTCCTATCTTACCTACGTAATTATCATAATCAAGTGTAAAAATCTGCACTTGCACAGGGTTTTCATCTTTGCCGCTCGGACTTGGAATATGCGTAGTTATCACCTCAAACAACGGTTCAAGATTTTCATTTTTATCATTTAAATTTTTTTTAGCATATCCATCGCGCGCTGCGGCGTAAATTATAGGAAAATCGAGCTGTTCATCATTTGCATCAAGTGCTACAAACAAATCAAATATCTCGTTTATCACACGCTCGGAATCGGCTGCCGGTTTGTCTATTTTATTTATAACAACTATAGGTTTTAATCCGAATCCCAAAGCTTTTTTAACAACAAATTTGGTTTGAGGCATAACACCTTCTTGTGCATCTACCAAGAGTAAAACGCCGTCAACCATCTTCAACACACGTTCCACTTCGCCGCCAAAATCAGCGTGTCCCGGAGTGTCTATGATATTGATCTTATAGCCTTTATAAGCGATGGAAGTGTTTTTAGAGAGGATTGTTATGCCTCTTTCTTTTTCAATATCATTGCTGTCCATCATTCGTTCGCCTGCGCTCTGATGCTCGGCAAAAGTTCCCGATTGTTTCAAAAGTTCGTCTACTAAAGTCGTTTTACCATGGTCAACGTGAGCGATAACAGCAATATTTCTTATCATACTCAAATAATACTCCTAATTTTAATAAGGGCAGTATTCTATCCAAAATATACTATAAATGGTATTAAGCGTGAAATTTGTATATATTTTCACATTTTCACATGTTGTGTTGAAAAGTTTTTCACATAAAAAATAGCTCCGCAGGTTTCAAATATAATTTATTGATAGGTTTAATATATAAGAATTTTGCACCAAAATCGTCCTACTGCAAAACTACATTAGAATGTAAACATGAAAACTGTAGTATTTTTAAACCGTAGATCTTTGCTGCGCATTACGTTTGTATTGGATCTGTCGGCTATCTTTACGACTGCTGCAAGCGCGACTGATTCGCTTGTGTCCACAAAGTGACTTGTAAAAAACTTGAATGATCCGAAAATGAGGACTATAGAGGTGAGCCTAAATCCCGGCGTATATAAGCTCGGACATATCCCGGATGCGCTTAACTTCTCACGGCATACCAGCTTGAACGATAAAATCAAACGAGATGTCGCAAGCAAGGAGGATTTTAAAAAAATTGCTCTCAAAAGTCGGCATGAGAAAAGATATTATCGTCATCTTGCACGATAATACTAACAATTGCTTTGCCGCATGGGAAGCTCGAGTGTTTGATATATACGGAGCTCCTAACACCAAGATTTTAAACGGGGAGCACGTGAAACGGGGTGGTCGAAAAGCACGAACCAAACAACAAAACGCCACAGTTTAAAAACTACAAACTTTAAGGTTGACAAGGTGGATTCTATCTTGCGGGTAAGACTGAATGATGCTTTGTTGTTGCGAAAGGTGACTCGAAGATAAAACTGCTTGATATCCGCTCTGCTGATGAGTATGCGCAAAGTTTTCGCACCTGCATGTATTCAAGAGTTGTCCGTACGGGCACCCCAACAACCGTTAATGTCTCTTGAGGACAGGCTGTCAATCCCATCAAAGAGCTTAAAAACCATACATCAATGTCGGTGTAGACAGCTCAAAAACTCGTCATAACATATTGCCGAGTCGGCGAGCGTTCAAGCTGCATATGGTTTGCACTAAGCAAGATCTTTGACTGCGATACAAAAAATTGTGACGGCTCATGAACAGAGTAGGCGATGCGGTAAAAATTCCTATAAACAACCACGCAGGCACCATTTGGTCTGCAAAGTAAACTTTCAAGTCCGCTTAAAATGGCGGGCTTTTTCGGGGAAAAGTATGCAGTAAAAAGCGGCCATTGTATTATCTCTTTTTATGCTCATCTTTGCATGTTGCCTCTCAACTGTTCCAAAAAACAGCAAAATACCCTCTTTTGTGCGGCTTGTCGCTTGGCTTTGTCATACAAAAAAGTAGATTTTGCTTTTACTGTCATTTAAGAGATTGACTTGAAAATAACGACCCGATAGGAGCGCTGGCAACTGCTACTTGTCTATCGCGGCGGGAATCATAGGATATACCTTGGTTATAGGAGGCTGGCAGTCAAATCCGCTTGGCGCAGATATATCACCTGATATTTATGTAGGGTACGTGAATGAGGTACTTTTGGCGGGCGGGTTTGTTTTCGGGTTTGGAATGGTTGTTGCGAAATCATGCACAAGTGCGCATCCGTATCATCTCTCAAAGGGTTCGTTTATCTCACTTTTTGTTCTTATCTGAACGGTTATCGCATTTTTTATCGGTTTTAATACATGGGATGCTCCGACTCTAACATAGCGGATGCGAGTATTGGCTACCTTCGTATCTGAAGGAGGTAGCTTGGTGCGATTTTACTTCTTGGCGTTATCTTATGGTGTGGCTTGCAGGCAGCAAAAAAGTACACAAATCCCGCACCGCCCTTTTAGAAGCGTTAAAAAGAGTTTTGACAAAACGGTAGAACTGCCGAAGCGGCGGTGTTTAATAGGAATTATCGGCATCTTTGCCATCATATAGATGAAACCTTTGGAAGTAACTGTTACAATCGCTTCATGGGTTCGCACCGTATCAAACATGTTTGATCCAACACTCTCACGCCTGAACGGACTTGACACATTTGCAGTGTGCGGCGATCTGCCACAAGATTTTGGCTAAATCAAAACGCTTTATCGGTGTTTGGGCTTATCGGCGGTGCTTTTGTATCCTCTTTTGCAGAAAAAAGGTTTGAATTTCAAAAACCATCTATCAAAGAAGCTTTGACAGGACTCGGTGGCGGGACAATGCTTGGCTGAGATGCGATAAGCGCGCTTGGTTACATTATCGGGACATTGTTCTTGGGTACGCATGCGAGTGCACTTTCAGGCTGGGCATTTGGGACTTCCATGCTGATTGTTATCTGGCGAGGTAAAGATAAAATGACAATTTTTTCGACTCTTTTTTAAACAACTTTTGCGCTCGATAGACTTTAGGCTTATAATAAAATACCCTTTCTGTCATTGCGAAAAGTGCGAAGCTGGGCAAAGCAATCCGGAGGAAGTACAAAAAATGTTGGCTGTCTTGATTGTTAAAAAATAAAAACTTCTAATTTAAAAACCTAAAATATTAAACACTTTGTGTTGATAGATTGCTTCGCTATGCTTGCAATGACGCTATCTCCGTTATTCCCACCTACGCAAGAATGACAAAAGAGTATGGGGGACAAAGGAAAATGTGAATGACAAAACAGAGTAAAAACAAAAAAGGCGGGGTTTATCCCGCCTTGATACTCTCAAATATTCAAAGTCTGATTAATTTCAACTCTCTACAAATCCTGCCAATAGAGATATGGATAACCACTGCCCTCGTCTATCTTCCAAGGGTTATCTTTGTCCTCTCCAAAACTCCAGTCAAGACCGCCTAATCCATCGCCGTTTATTACATCTTCATAGGTTGTCTGCGTTTTTAGCTCCGCGTCGGTTTTACTCGTTCCCGCGTTGCCACTAATTGTCCCTGTTACACTCATCGTATCAAGCGCGAAATTATTTGAAACGATATTTACGCCATAGTCATTGCGAATATAACCGACCACGCGATTTACATTATCTGTCCCCGTAACCGACGGATTAATAGCGGCGCTGTTTTGGATTGTAGAGCCGTCGAAAAGATATCCCGCTATACCGCCGACATATTGGTATGTGCCGCTAATGCTTCCCGCTGCATAACTATTTTGGATTGTAGCGCTGTTATAAACATTTCCCGCTATACCACCGACAAAGCTGTTTCCGCTAATGCTTCCCATTGTATAGCTGTTTGTAATCGCGGAGCCGGTTTCAACGCTTCCGGCGATACCGCCGACCCGACTATTTCCACTAACGCTTCCCGTTGCATAACTATTTTGGATTGTAGCGCTGTTAAAAACATTTCCCGCTATACCGCCGACAAAGTTTAGTCCCGTTACACTCTTGCCCTCTGCTATCTCAACTCCAAGATTTTTTATCTGAGCATTTCTAATAAAACCAAAAAGACCAACATAATTAGTTGATGATCTATCAATCCAAAGATTTGTTATTTTATAACCGTTTCCATTAAAGATGCCCGTAAACATATTTAAATTATCGCCTATCGGAAGCCAGCCTTCAGTTGCATCAACCCCATCTCCATCATTTAGAGGAATATCCTCAAGCAGTATATATTTACCTATTAGATTATCTCTAACGGAGTTAAGTCCCGCTTGGTCGGTTACCTCCTGAACATTTTGGACAGTGTAGAAATTGACATCTTTGATCAGATTGTACTCTTCATAAGCGCTGTCGCCTGTGATATCCGTACTGCTGTTTGCAGGGTATATCGCTGAAATGATACCAAGATCATCAGCTAAACTTGTGATATTGACATTGCCTCTTTGTTCAACTGTAGAATCTATAAGGTCAAGACTGTCATCGTAAAATGAGATGGTGTATTCGGGAGTATCACCGCCCGGAGTACCGCCACCTTGGGTACCACCGCCGGAACTTCCGCCTCCTCCACCGCAGCCTGTTAAAAATAAAAGTGTAAGAGCCAATAGCCCAGCCTTTAATAAATCTTTCATGTGAAACTCCTTATGGGAAATTTTGTGATTGTTGAGTGAAAAATAGCAGTGATAAATTGTCTTCTTTCCGTCATTTTTGCAGAAATACATTTTATTTGAGCACGGAAATAACAAAGAGAAACGGTTTGACATACAATGAGAAATATTTGAGATTATTGATAATGGAAAGATGAATGGTTGTTTTTTGACAAAAATTGAGAGGTTTGTATATTTTAAACAAGCTCGCGCACGCTTAAAGATAGATGTTTTATTTGACGGAGGGCATTTTGAAATTTGGGGGAAATTTTGTGATATTAAAGAAAATCGGTTATATTTTTGAAATGAATAATTTAAGCTTCTTTTAAGATACTCTCTCTCTCTCTCTGCGCAAAAATTCTTAAATTAATCTTAATCATTTTATATTCTTTAAAAAAGATTTATACTATTTTACAAAAATTTTTATTAAGTGAAGCTTTTCGTATTTCTTTTGTATCCTAATATTTTCTTATAGTTTTTCGATGAAATATTTTGATAAAACGAAAACACTTCGCTTGTTTGGATTTCAGTCTGCGCGGGAATGACAAAAAGAAAAACGGAAATGGCGGAAGAAAAATGAAGTTTGTATGTATTATTTCTACGCCTTTATCCTTTGTGCATGGGTCAGGGCAACAGCGATAGCGTCCGTGATATCAAGCGGTTTTATCTCTTGATTGATGCCAAGGATCCTTTTAACCATAAAAGCCACTTGCTCTTTTTTCGCTTTCGCTTTTCCTGTGACGGATTTTTTAACCTGCAAGGGAGTATATTCGTTAAAATTTCCAAAAACTTGCAAAATCTTAAGACTCAAAGCCCCTCTAAATTGCGCCAATTTTAAAACGGTTTTCGGATTGTACGCATAAAAGATATCCTCGATGGCAACTTCATCTATCTTATTGTTTTTAAATATAATATCCATTCCCTCTACAAGTTCTGTTATTTGATATTGTAATTCACTTGATTTTATTTTTATTAGTCCTGCTTCTACAAGTTTGAGTCTGTTAAAATTTTTTTCTATCAACGCGTATCCGCAATTTTTGCTTCCGGGATCTATCCCTAAAATGATCAAAGAAGTCCTTTATATCTTATTTTCGCAATTGTAACACTCTTTTATTTAACATACAATTCAACGAAAATTGGATAAAATATAAGTTATTTATGTTTTTAAGGGTGCGCTTTGTTATCTGATAATGTATTTGAACTTCTAAAAAATGAGATACCTTTTGGCGAATATGACAGATATATTAAACAACTAAGCTACAATGAAAAAGAGTCAAAGTCCGGCACGGTAGTATTTGATGTACCGAATCTTTTGATATTAAATTGGGTAAAAACAAAATACACGGAAAAAATATCTCATCTGTTTGAACAAGAGACAGGTATAAAATATTCTGTGGAGTTTATACTTAAAAATACAATAGAAAACAACAAAAAAACATCTAATAAAATTATACAAAAAGAGAAAGAGTTTAAAAACAGCATTTTAAATCCTTCGTATAACTTTAATAATTTTGTAGTCGGAAGTTCAAATAATTACGCATATACCGTAGCAAAGGCTGCAGCTTCGAAACCGGGTATGGTTTACAATCCTATATTTATCTACGGACCAACCGGAATAGGAAAAACTCATCTTATACACGCGATAGGAAATTACGCACAAAATCACGATAAACTTGTTATATATGCTACAAGCGAGCAGTTTTTAAACGATTATATACACCACTCTATGAATAAAATTATGGATAGATTCAGAGAAAAATACAGAAAATGTGATTTTTTACTGATTGATGACATACAGTTTTTATCAAACAAGATACAAACTCAAGAGGAATTTTTTCATACATTTAATGAACTTCATACTATTAAAAAACAGATTGTATTAACTTCAGATAAGCCACCTAAAGTGATAGATGGTATTGAAGAGAGATTAAAAAGCAGATTCGAATGGGGTTTGATAGCAGATATAGGATATCCTGAACTTGAAACAAAAATAGCCATAATAAATAAAAAATGCGAACTTGACGGTATAAATCTTAACAAAGATATAGTTGATTATATAGCATCGAATATGGGAGATAATATAAGAGAGATAGAAAGTGCGATTATAAATTTAAATGCTTTTGCTATGTTAACAAGACAAAATATAACACTTGATTTTGCAAAAAACGTACTAAAAGATCAACTAAAAGAGAGATATAAAAATATAACTTTGGAAAATATCATTAAAGTCGTGTCAAAAGAGCTCAATATAAAACCAAGTGAAATAAAATCAAAGAAGCGTTCTATCAATATAGTAGAAGCGAGGAGAATAGGCATATATTTAGCAAGAGAATTGACACCAAATTCTATGCCGTCTTTAGCATCATTTTTCGGAATGAAAGACCACACTGCGGTATCACACAACATGAAAAAAATAAACGAATTAATTCAAAATAATGAAGACTTTAGATTAAAAGTAGATGAGTTAAAAAATAAAATTTTGACAAAAGAGGAGTGAAAAAGCGTGAAAAAACAAGTAAACTTATTCACATCAAGAAAAGCCCTTCTAATAGAACAAAATCCGGACTTTTCACATTTTCAACATAACTTACTACTATTACTAAATATTTTAAAATAAAAGGAGTAAAAATGAAAGTCATCGTTACAAAAGAGATTTTAGAAACAATACTTTTAAATACCCAATCTTATCTTGAAAAAAAAGATTTGAGTCAAATAACATCCCATGTATTGCTTAGCGTAGGTAATGACGATTTGGAAATAAAAGCTACCGATTTTGAAATAGGATACGCTTACAAGATAAAAAACGTTAAAGTTTCAAACAGTGGATATGCTACTGCAAACGGTACAAAATTTCTACAAATCATAAAAAGTTTTAAAGAAGGAGAAATTACTCTTGAGACTATAAATAACTCATTGTATATAAAACAAAATAACTCAAAATTTAAACTTCCTATGTTTAATTACCTTGAATTTCCATCATTTCCCGAGATAGAAAACAAACCGAAACTCAATATAGACACGGAAGATTTTTCAAAAGCAGTTAAAAAAATAACTCCTGCTATTGATAATAATAATCCGAAATTTGAGTTAAACGGAGCTTTGATAGATATAAAAGACGGTTTTGTAAATTTTGTAGCAACCGATACAAAAAGACTTGCAATATTCAAAAAAAACAGAGAAGTCGAACAAAATTTTTCTCTGATTATTCCCAAAAAAGCAATAATAGAGTTTGGAAAGTTATTTTTTGAAAACATAGATATATTTTATGATGAAAATACACTTATAGCAAAATCCGAAAATTTTACATTTTTTGCAAAGCTGATAAATGGAAAATTTCCTGATTATGAGAGAATTATTCCGAAAGATAAACATTTTAGAATACAGCTCAATCGTGAAAAAATGGTAGAATCAATAAAACAAATAGCGATAATTTCAAATGAGATAAAAGTTACGCTTAAACAAAACAACATAATTTTTGAAAGTTTGAATGATGAAAATATAGAAGCAAAAACAGAGATAGAGTTTGAAACCGGACTTGAAGAGGATATAGACTTGTCATTTAACAGCAAATATATGTTAGATTTTTTAAGCAGTATTGAGGAGAGTAATTTTATTTTAGGATACAATGACTCAAATATCCCCTTTACACTTGAAGCAAAAGATTTTATAACAATAGTTATGCCAATCATCAAATAATAATTTTTTAGGAATAGATATGAGTAATTACGCGGCAGAAAATATTAAAGTTTTAAAAGGACTTGAAGCAGTTAGAAAACGTCCCGGAATGTATATTGGGGATACAAATATAAATGGACTTCACCATCTGATTTACGAAGTTGTAGATAACTCTATAGACGAGGCAATGGCCGGATATTGTGATACTATAGACGTAGAGATAACAAATGAAGGCTCGGCTATTATCACAGACAACGGACGCGGAATTCCTGTGGATATGCATCCTACCGAAAATATGTCGGCAGCTACTGTTGTTTTGACCGTTTTACATGCCGGCGGAAAATTTGACAAAGATACATATAAAGTAAGCGGCGGACTTCATGGTGTTGGTGTATCTGTAGTTAATGCTCTGTCTTCAAAACTTATCTTAAATGTTAAAAGAGACGGAAAAGAGTATAGACAAGAGTTTAAAAAGGGTGTTCCTCAATATGATTTGGAAATGATAGGAACAACCAAAAAAACAGGAACAATAGTAGAATTTTGGCCTGATCCGGAAATATTTGAGGTAACAGAATTTGATTTTGATATATTGGCTAAAAGATTTAAAGAGATAGCTTATCTAAATCCTAAAATAGTTATAAATTTTAAAGATAATAGAACAGGCAATAAAGAGAGTTACCATTTTGAGGGCGGAATCGAACAATTTGTAATAGATTTAAATAAAAAAGAGATTGTGGCAAAACCTTTTCATTTTCAAAGTAATGTTGATGATTTGGATGTGGATATAGCTTTTGGTTATAATAGTTCGTACTCAGAGATATTTTATTCATTTGTTAATAATATAAAAACCCCAGAAGGCGGCACACATGAAAGCGGCTTCAGAGCGGGACTTACAAGAGCAATTGTAAATTATGTAAATTCAAATGCGAATGCACGCGAGAAAGATATAAAAATAACAGGAGAAGATGTACAAGAAGGACTTATTGCTATTGTCAGTATAAAAGTACCGGAACCTCAATTTGAAGGCCAGACAAAAAGCAAACTTGGAAATTCTTATGTAAAACCGCTTATACAAAAATATACTTATGAGCAACTTGTAAAATATTTTGAGGAAAATCCGATAGAAGCAAGGGCTATAATGAATAAAGCCTTAGCTGCTGCAAGAGGAAGAGAAGCGGCAAAAAAAGCGAGAGATTTAACAAGAAGAAAAGATTCTATGAGTGTAGGAACACTTCCCGGAAAACTTGCTGATTGTCAAAGTAAAGATGCGGAAATATGCGAATTATATTTAGTAGAGGGAGATAGTGCGGGTGGTTCGGCAAAACAGGGTAGAGATAGAGTTTTTCAAGCAATTTTACCACTTAGAGGCAAAATCTTAAATGTTGAAAAAAGCAGACTTGATAAAATCTTGCAAACCGAAGAGATAAAAAATATGATAACTGCTTTTGGTTGCGGAATTGCCGAAGAGTTTGATGAAAACAGATTGAGATACCATAAAATAATTATTATGACTGATGCCGATGTTGATGGAAGCCACATACAAACGCTGCTTTTGACATTTTTCTTTAGATTTTTAAAACCTGTTGTCGAAAACGGACATATCTATCTTGCTCAACCGCCGCTTTACAGATATAAAAAGGGTAAAAAAGAGATTTATCTTAAAGACGATAAAGCCATGAGTGAATTTTTGATAACAAACGGCATAGAAAATATGGAGTTTCAAGGCATAGGTACAAATGATATTATTAGTTATTTTAAGATAGTTTCAGCTTATAGAGGCGTTTTAAAAGAACTTGAAAAAAGATTTTCGGTGATATTAATTGTAAGAAAACTTATAGAAAATCCCGATCTTATCTCAAAAACATTCAGAGAACTTTATAAAGACGTAGAAGGATTTATAAAAGAGGCCGGATTTAATATACTAAATCATATTGTTGCAGACGATAAAATCCATATTTATATCCAAACAAAAGAGGGCTTAGAAGAGCTTGTGATAGATGATGAACTGTTTACAAATAACTTATATCAAGAAGCTCTTTATATTTATGACAAGATCAAATCAAGAGATATATACTTACATGAAGGCAAAGATCCTATTGAAATTCTTGAAGAGATAGAAAAAAATGCGAAAAAAGGCGCTTATATTCAACGCTACAAAGGTTTGGGAGAGATGAATCCGGAACAACTTTGGGAGACAACTATGAACCCTGAAAATCGTAGATTGCTTCAAATAAAGATAGAAGACGCACAATCGGCAAGCGACACTTTCTCGCTGTTTATGGGCGATGAAGTTGAGCCAAGACGCAAATATATACAAGAGCATGCAAAAGACGTAAAATATTTGGATGTATAGATGCTCTATTCCGAATTTAAAGAGAGACAAAACAGGTTTTCCACAGCTTTACAAATAGGAGCTCCGTTTTTGGGGCTCATTATTGTTTACATAAGCGTTTTTTCTCTTTTTGAGATAAAAGATCGCAATTTCGTTCTACTATTACTTTTTATCTTTGTATATATATATTATATTTTTTACATGATTTATAAAGGCTTTCAAACATCTTTGATAGACAGACATACAAATGCATTTAGTTCATATACGATTATAAAAGAGATAGAGAAAATAATTCACAAGAAAAGCGTTAAAGACGGCTTTATAGTCATGATAAATGTAACCAATATATTTTATATAGAAGAACAATATGGAATTTGGACAAGAAATCAAGTCTTAAAAAAATTTGTTGAAAAATTAGACGGATATCTCACAACTTGCGGATTTAAAAATGTCCCTATAGGTAGATATCAATCAGGGATATTTCTGCTGATATTTGAAAATATTAAAAGCAAAAAATCTTTAAATCATATGCTAACCGGGTTTTGCAAAGAGATAAAAACAGATGGAATTTTCAAGATAGAGATAGAAACAGCCAAGGCCATAATAGAAAAAACTTACGATAATAACGTTAAAAACATCATAGCAAAACTAATGAATATTACCGATAATATTGAAAACGATCTGCAAGATATTTTAAAGCCCACAGAGCTTGATATTTTGATAAGAAATGCCGTTAATTCTCAAAATTTTACATTTTTATATCATGCATTTCATAATTTTGCAAATTATTTTGAATTGCCTAAGATTTTCAGCGTAAATGTTAAACTTTCAATAGATAATTACGGCGTTTTGCCGTACTCTCAATTTTTACCTTCGGTCAAAAAAAACGGATACGAGATAAAGTTTGATCAATTGATGCTAAGTGCACTTTCAAAAGACATGAAAGTGATATTAAGCAGATACAAGAACTTAAAATTTATCATAAAAATATCCCCCGTTTCTTTTAGAAATAGAGGTTTTTTAATCTTTGTAAAAGAGCTTTTAAAAGATATGGAGTTAGACTCTTCCGTTATCTGTTTTTCGTTTCGTGAAAACAAAATTTATGATGAATTTGATAGATTTAGAGCTATAGTAGATGAGTACAAAGAGTTGGGTTTTGGAGTAATGTTTGATCATTTCGGTGCGTTCGGAAATACGGGCGTGGAGTATCTGAAACATAATATAAAATTTGACATGGTAAGCTTTGATTTGGAATTTGTAAAAAACATTGAAAACAAAAACTATTTTCAGATATTAAAAGCACTTGCCGATTTAGCTAAAACATTCGGCGCAAAGACATTTGTAAGATTTGTGGATAAAGAGTCTACAATGAGTGCTTTAAGCGATTTTAAGCCGGATTTTGTGCAGGGATTTTTATTTGATAAACCAATTGATATAAATGAATTTTAGGAAAAATATATGAGATACGGTGAAAAGATTATAAAAGAGTTTGATATAGAAAAAGATTTGGAAATTTGGGAAAATAAACACGAAAAAAATTATCTTGTAAAAATAACTTTACCGGAGTTTGTCTGCCTTTGTCCAAGAAGCGGATACCCTGATTTCGCAGTCATTTATCTTGAATATATTCCCGATAAATGGGTGGTAGAGCTGAAAGCTTTAAAGCTTTACATAAACAGTTTTATGACAAGAAATATCTCCCATGAAGCAAGCGCAAATGAGATTTACGATACTTTATATACCAAACTAAAGCCAAAATGGCTGAAAATTACGGCTGATTTTAATCCGCGCGGAAATGTTCACACAGTAATTGAGATAGATTCGCAAAAAATAGAGAAACTTTCTTGATAAGCGCCGAACTCATAGATAAACTTTTCTCAGCCGCATCTATAGAAAGATGGAATGATTATCCCAGAATGGTGGAATTAACCGAACTTGATAAACAGGCTCATAAGTTTATTATAGCTTTCTTTTTGGCTAAAGATGAAAAAGATATAGATATGTCTTCTCTCATTGAAGCGGGGATTTTTGAGTTTTTAAGAAGGGTTGTTGTTACGGACATTCGCCCCGATGTTTTTCATCAAGCTCTTGAAAAAAAGACGCAAGAGATAAATATTTGGGTTTTGGAAAAACTAAAAGAGTCTTTGGATGAGATAGAGGACGGGAAATTTTATGAGCGTTTCAAACAATATTTGAACGATAAAAGCTTGTACCCAAAAGAGCGTTTTATTTTAAAAGCGGCTTCATATATTGCTACCAGATGGGAATTTTCCATTATCTATCAAACAAGTAAATTTTTGAACGATATAGAGACGGTGAGAAATGACGTAGAAGAAGAGTTAGAAGAGTATCTCTCTTTAAGCGGCGTGCGACAGATCGCATTCAATAAAGCGCTTGCTCGTATTGTAGACTTGAGCGGCAGACTTCGTTTTCAAAAACGGTGGGCGCAGACGCAACGTATTCCGCGCACATCTGTTTTGGGGCATATGTTGATAGTGGCTGTTTTGAGTTATTTTTACTCGCTTGAGATCAAAGCTTGCCCAAGAAGGCTTGAAAACAACTTTTTCAGCGCCCTTTTTCACGATCTTCCTGAGGCTTTGACAAGAGATATCATAAGTCCCGTAAAATATTCCGTAAGCGGACTTGATGAGATAATAAACGAATTTGAGATTCAAAAGATTGAAAAAGAGATAATGCCGTATATCCCTCGTCATATGCAAAATGAGTTTTTATATCTGCTCGGCATAAAAGACGGTAAAAAAAATGAGTTTCAAAACAGAATTTGCAAAAACGGAGAACTTATAGCAGTAGAAGAGACTTCTGTTTATAATGAAAATAGTTTTGGGACGGTAGATGGCAAAATATTGAAAAACTGTGATAGATTGGCAGCATTTCTCGTAGCCGTCATATCAATCTCTTACGGGATCAAGTCAAGAGAACTTATAAGTGGCAAAGATAGTACAAAAGAGAAATTAAGAGAGAATGCCGCAAAAGAGGTAGATTTTTATAAATTAGCCGGCGATATAGAGAAGTTTTACGAGACCTGAGAGTGCAACAGATATAAAAACCAAAAGAAATGTCTAAGTCTCAAAATCAAGTCGGTCTATTTTTATCCAATCCGAAATAAGCAAAAAAAGCGTCAAAAGTTCAAACTGTTTATCGCACGATTTTACATAATATAAATGCGCGATATTGACCAAGTCGATAAAAGAACATCTCTTGCTCTTTTGCTATTGCTTATATTTGATAGACACTATAAACATAAGAGAAGACATCTTGAACTTTCCATAAATATCTTAATTTATGATTTATTTCAAAATAAAGCAGCGATTATATATGCTTGATTTTTGCGTTTTTCATCTGCCTGTTTGTTGTTGAAGTACGATTTTTTGGAAACTTTAAATATTCAGATAAAAACGTCCTCGTTGTCTTGATTCATAAGGTTCGTCCATTTTTTCATCTGATGGATTTTGCAAAAATCACGGACTTAAAATAGACCTAAGCGAAATTTGCATAAATCAATAAAAAAATATATAATTTTTGCAAAGAACCAAAAAGGGGGTTTGTGATGAAAAAAGTGTTTTTCTTAATAATTTTCATGCTCACGGCAATGTATGGTGAAAATACGCAAAAATCTGACGGTGGCTTCTATGTAGAAACCAACTTTAACTTCGCTGAAAACAAAGACAAAAAGATAGGTGGCACACAAAGCGCTAAAGAACTTACAGGCAAACGCAAAAGTATCAATGAACTTGATTTGGGAATTTATTTGCAAGATAGCAGAATGGGAGCTAAGTTATATGGTTCTGTATGGTTTGGCAACGCAGACCAATATGGTCTTGGCTTTGGCATTGAAGGTAAATACAAACCTTTTCCATCCGTCCCTATTGCACTTTTTGTTGGATTTGATGAAAAGATTGGTATCGGAGATGATGTGTTTGAAGAGCGAAATGTCACCGTTTCAGCGATAAATAGCGGTGCACCTACGATGATATATCTTACGGAAGATACAAGGTTTGACAGTAGTGCGCTTAAATTTGGAATTGAATGGGAGATTTCAAAACATTTTGCGATAAATGTTGCTTACATGCCAAGATGGGATAGATACAAAATCAAATACAATCAGAAAGGAATGTCGTTCAGAAATGAGCGCGAAACTTCATGGCATGAATTTAGCAACTCAGTAATAGCAGGTGTTTCTGTCCGTTTTTAGTATAAATGATTAAAGCAATTTAAGCTTTTTACCGCACTTTGTTTGAGAGAATTGTTTGAATCAAAATATCAAAAATTTGAACAATTCCTCCTCTTTTTTGTTTTATCTATATATCAAAAAATTTTAATAAAATCGCATTGTTTTTACCTCGTCACGATTTTATCGTTGTTTGATTTTTTACAATATCTATTTTGTTGGTTTATAGTGTTTTTATCGTTTATCTTAAAGTTTTTAGCCTCTTTAAACAAAACCTCGACAATTGCTTGCACAGCTTTCATGAGAGTTTGCCTTATTTGCGGCATTTTGTTTGGAAAGTAAATCTTTTGCTTTTATGCTTGTTGGTTTCCTGTCAGCTGATAAGAGGCATAAGAGCAGTTTTCTGCTCTTGCGTTTTACTTATAGAATACGCCATAATAATGAAAGCCGGAGTAGCTAACCCAGTAATATATCATGTCGTCATTTTCTCTTGTGCATGATGTTCCGTATTCATCACAAACAAATTCAAATTCTTTAAGGCTCAGAACATACTCATCATTTCTATCCAATGCATTTTGGAAGTTATAAGACCTGTCGATGTAAACCTCAGTAATATTACCATCAACAAAGTCAAATATTCCATTAAAAAAGTCGTCTCGAAGCATTTTTGTACTCGCTTCCGCAATCGCTTCTACACTTAAACCTTCAGCTGAAAAGTAAAGATACGTTTTCATTTCATTTCTATCGAAATAAAGCTCGACCGCAGCACTTATGCCGGGAACCGAAATATCCGTATTTGCCCAGTAGTTATCATATTGTTCATTGAAATCCTGCTGCGCTGTAAGATTTGATTTAACATTTGCCATATACTCTTCCGAGACTTTATATGTTCTAACGCTTGTTGCGTATTCAATCTCATCAGCAGAATGAGCAAAAGGAGGAAATTTTTCTTCTATCGAGGCAAACGACATAGGAGCTAAATTGTCTCCCATGGGATCACTATTTTGAGTGTTGGAACTACCACCTCCTCCACAGCCAACCAACAATAGTCCGCAAGCTAAAGCTATTGCGAACAACTTAACTATCTTTTTCATATTCACTTCTTGTAAAAATTTATTAACCTCTTATCAGCTGATAAGAGGTTTTATAAGATCAAAGAGCGATCTTCTGCTCTTTTTTAATATCTTGCTATCTGACGAACAAAACCCATAAGTGTGGGCGATTGTTCCCAGAAGTGAGCTTCAACTGTCCACACATAATGTATACCATTGTCACCATATCTTTCGCACATAATATTATGCTGCTCGAATTCATCCCGACATTCAAACCCCCAAGATTTAAGAGCATTAATATAATCATCAACATCATCTCTCAAATTACCCGGTGTGTTTCGACCATATACCTTCTGGATAAAAGCAAGAAAAGCATTGCTTTTAATATCACTAAATACCTCGTCAAAATACTCGTCGTTATATGCACTCGCAAAGTCTGTATCAAGGCTTAAAATTTCCGCTTGCATATATTCATCAGGTACAAAAGGTACAAACGTAACTGCAGAAGATATATTCGGATACGAAATATGTTTCCTAGTTAAATTTCGATCCGGATATTCCTGCCAACCTTTTCCTGCAAGGGTTGCGACAAGAGCTGCCATATCAGCTTCTGAGCTTCTATACAATTTTAGACTTTGTGTGGCTGTCACGCTATATCCGCTCTCATTAAAAACAGGAAACCCTTCTTCTACCAAAGCAAATGTCAAAGGAGCTAAATTATCATCTCCTCCACCAGGACCACCATTTTGGGTGTTATCGGAACTGCCTCCACCTCCACCGCCGCAACCAACAAATAAAGATCCTGCTATTGCAAAAATAACGATAAAAAACAATTTTTTCATTTTGCAAATTCCTTTGTGAAAAATTTATAAAGTATAACATATAAAAACAAAATCTATAATTTTTTAAATATATATATGCGTTTTAACTCTATAAATATTATAATTTTAAAGAAGTGTAAACTGAAAAAATATTATTTTAATATGATTGTGGGTTTGGAGCAGAGAGCAACTTTTTTCAATCCGAAACGTATATGCGAAAAATTTCAAATTTTTAACATTTATCATAAAGTGGCCATTCTTTTATCTATAAGTAAGATGATTGATAAAAGGAGACTTCGTGTTACGTACCGTCATAAAGAGTTGAAGCAAGACATTAAGTTGCGCATCAATTTCGGTTTTTGTTCGACCGCAGTTGTCCAAATATTTTTGATATCAAATGTCGCGCTGTTAATATTTATCACTCTTTTTCTATTTTGTCCAAAAGGGTTTTGGCGGATACAAAATAATTGTCATATGAGCCAATCTTTATACGTAAGAGATTTTGTTTTAAAATTAAAATTTAAGTCAAAAACGGCTACTATATCATTCGCCTTTCCTTAGACCTGTGCAATATATTCAAAAACAACGCTTCAGGGTGGGAACACAGCAGAGCACTTTTGCTTCATATGTGCCGCAGATATCTGAGGGGAGGTCTTTATTTGTCCGCACACAAAATAAAATATTTACACTCTACTCTTTTCTTGTATCAGGGTCTAATTGTTGAAGTTCAAAAAGTCTTTTTTGAAGGTCGGAATTCTCTTTTTTGAGTTCATCAATGCGTTTTTCAAGCCTGTATTTATCATTTTTCAGACTCCACAACACTTCAAACGAACTTTTGCCAAATAGAATATTTCCGACATATATTCCGAAAATAATGACAAGAAAACAGATTAAACCTTTGTTTCCGTAAGAGATAAACTTTTTCTTGTCTATATTTTGTAAAAATTTTTCAACCATTTTTTTTAAAGAGATTTTTTCCCAAATACTCTCCAAATTCAAGCTCTCTTTCGATTTCAAGCAGACGGTTGTATTTGGCGCTCCTCTCTCCTCTTGCCATCGCACCTGTTTTTATTTCGCCCGTGTTCAGCGCAACCGCAAAATCGGCGATGAATGCATCTTCGCTTTCTCCGCTTCTATGACTCATAATGCATTTATAGTTGTTTCGCTGAGCCAAACGCACTGTTTGCATTGTTTCGCTTATCGTGCCGATCTGATTTGGTTTTATCAAAATGGCGTTTGCTATGCTTTTATCAATACCTTGCTGCAAAATCGCCTTGTTCGTTACAAATAAGTCGTCGCCTACAAGTTGAATTTTGCTTAGTTTTTCGCTCAAGAGTTTCCATCCGTCCCAATCATCTTCGCTAAGTCCGTCCTCAATGGAGACTATCGGATATTTTTTGCACAAAGCTACATAATACTCCACAAGCTCGCTGCTTTTGAGAGTTCTGCCCTCGCCTTTTAAGTTGTATCCTTTCTCGCTGTAAAATTCGCTGCTTGCCACATCAAGAGCTATCGCGATATCTTTGCCCGCTGTATATCCGGCTTTTTTGACGGCTTCCAAAATGATTTTTATAGGCTCTTCGTTATCTTTTAAATTCGGCGCAAATCCACCTTCATCTCCAAGTGAAACGGAGTGACCGTTTGCATGCAGGATGTTTTTCAGATTGTGATAAACTTCTGTTGCCGCGCGCAAAGCCTCGCTAAAATTTTTAAAATTAAGAGGCATTATCATATATTCTTGAAAATCAACGCTATTATCCGCATGGCTTCCGCCGTTTATAATATTAAACATAGGAACAGGAAGCGTCAAAGCGTTTGCTCCGCCAAGATAGCGGTAAAGAGGAGTATCAAAACTTTTTGCTGCAGCGCGAGCTATGGCCATAGATACGCCAAGAGCCGCGTTTGCTCCGAGATTTGAATAATTATTCGTACCGTCCATCTCTTTTATAAGACTATCTATCAGAGCTTGATTTAGCGGATTTAAGCCGATAAGCTCATCTGCTATTTTTGTAACGTTTTCGCATGCTTTTCGCACGCCTTTGCCCATATATCTCTCATCTTTATCGCGAAGTTCCAGAGCCTCTTTTTTTCCTGTACTGGCACCGCTTGGAACTATTGCGCAAGCTTTTGTTCCATCGCTCAATAAAACTGTTGCTTTTACGGTAGGATTGCCTCTGCTGTCAAGCACTTCGTCCGCATATATATCATCAATAAACAGTGTCATTCTCCACTCTCCGAATCATCATCTATAGCTATCAATGAAACATCTGCACCCATGCTTTGTTTGATAGCATCTTCTATCTGTTCGGCAATATTTTTATTCTCTTTCAAGAAAGCCTTGACATTCTCTCTTCCTTGTCCGATTTTTGTCTCTTTATAACTAAACCATGCGCCGCTTTTATCTATAATGTCGAGTTTTACGCCATAATCTACAAGTTCGCCCTCTTTGCTTATCCCTTCTCCGAACATTATGTCAAATTCGGCTTGTCTAAACGGCGGGGCTACTTTGTTTTTGATAACTTTTGCTTTGACTCTGTTTCCTATCTGCTCTTCACCTTGTTTTAAAGTTGCCATTTTTCTGACATCTATTCTAACGGAAGCGTAAAACTTAAGCGCATTTCCACCGGTTGTCGTTTCGGGACTGCCGTACCCCATAGTGCCGATTTTCATACGAATTTGATTTATAAAAATAACGGTTGTGTTCATTTTATGCAAAATACCAGTCAATTTTCTAAGAGCCTGACTCATTAATCTTGCTTGAAGTCCCATATGTTGGTCTCCCATATCGCCTTCTATCTCGCTTTTTGGGGTTAGCGCCGCTACGGAGTCTATAACTATCACATCGACCGCGCCGCTTCTGGCGACAGTTTCTACGATATCTAATGCCTGTTCGCCAAAATCAGGCTGCGATACGAGCAGATTTTCGGTGTCGACTCCCAAATTTTTTGCATATTTAACATCAAGCGCATGTTCTGCGTCCACAAAAGCGCAAATTCCGCCGTTTTTTTGAGACTGAGCTATGATTTGAAGGGCAAGTGTTGTTTTACCGGAACTCTCGGGTCCATAAATTTCTATGACTCTGCCTTTAGGAACTCCGCCTATTCCAAGCGCAATGTCAAGGCCTATAGAACCGGTGCTTATTGCGTCGATAGGTTCTATCTCTTTATCCCCAAGGCGTACCATAGCCCCTTTTCCAAAAGCTTTATCTATCTGTTTGAGCGTAAGTTCAAGAGCCTTTTTTTTGTTTTCATCCATTGTTGCCATCAAAAGTCCTTGTTAAAAAATAGGATATTTTATCATTTTGGTTTTTAAAAAGCCTTGATTGCGGCATAAAAAAGTAAATATCTTTTATATGCAAAAAAGTCAAGGCAAATTTCAAATTTATTTGCCGAATAATCTGGCAAACCAACTCTTTTTCTCTATTTTTTTGAACTCTTCTTTTCGAGAAACTTTTTCAAGCATCTGCTTGATGCTTGCACTATAACTTTTATCTTCATTTAGTATGTGATAAGTGAGCCATATCTGAAGTTCTGCCATCAATTGTCCGGCTATATCGCGTCCTTCTCTAAAACTTAATCGATATTTTTCAATAGTTTTTATAAAATCCTCATGAGATTTTTTGTGCTCTTTTATCAAAGGATAGTCTGCTCTTTCCATAAGAGATTCTTCATACGCAAAATGCGAAATAGTATAGTCTGTGATGTTTTCGATCGTATATGCTATAGTTTCTTTTTCGCGCGTTTTTAGAGCATCATGCAAATCATTAATATATTGGACAATTTTTTGATGTTGTTTATCTATAGTACTAATGCCAAGTTCGTATGACCTATCCCAATTCCAGTAAGCCATTTTTCTCTCCCCATCAAAAATTTTATTGATATCATACATTAAGTTTATTTATAACAAGTTTGTCTATAATTTTATTCTATTTCAAGACAAAAAAGTAATTTTTGCAGCGGATAAAAAGGATATTTTTGAAAACATTGCAAATTTCTCATTCACCCGACGCCGATGATATTTTTATGTATTATGCTATTAAATTCGGATGGATAGGAGCTGATATAAAGTTTGAAAATATTGCCCTTGATATACAAACATTAAATGATGAAGCGCTAAAAGGAACATATGATATAAGCGCAATAAGTTTTGCACTCTATCCATTGATATGTCATGATTATGCGCTTTTAAGAACAGCCGTTAGTTTCGGTGAAGGCTACGGTCCTAAGCTAATCAGGAAAAAAGGTTCAAAATTAAAGAAAAATTTTAAAGTCGCCCTAAGCGGTGCTCATACCACAAATGCACTGTTATTTAAGACAGCTTATCCCGATGCAAGGATAGTTTATAAAAATTTTCTGGAGATAGAAAGAGCTGTTTTAGATGGCGAAACAGACGCAGGAGTGCTTATACATGAGAGTATTTTAAATTATGACAGCACTTTGGAAGTTGAAAGAGAGATTTGGAGTATTTGGGAAGAGTTGTCGGGAGGCGGATTGCCTTTGCCGCTCGGCGGAATGGCGCTAAGACGTTCAATGCCGCTAAAACGCGCGTGCGAATGTGAAGAGATTTTGATAAAAGCCGTAAAGGTTGCGGTAAATTGCAAAAAACAGCTCTCTTCCATGCTTTTGGAGAGAGGTTTGGTGCGTGTGGACGATAAGATGCTGGATAGATACTTAAATCTTTACGCAAACGACAAATCCGTACGTATGGACGAAAAGCAGTTAATTGCCATAGATAAACTGTTTGAAATCGGCTACAATCACGGTTTTTATGATAAAAAAATAGAAGCGAATGATTTTTTGATACCGGAAGGATATATGCAAGACAGGCTCTCATAATGGAAAAAGAGATAGATTTTTCATGCTACACAAGTATAAAAATAGGTCCTGTAAAAAATGTTCGTTTGATAGAAAACATAGAAATCTTGCAAAAAGATATTTTTTTAATCGGCGGCGGAAATAATCTTTTGATATCTCCAAATCCTCCGCCTTTGGCTATGCTCTCTAAAAAATTCGATTTTATAAAAGAGAATAGCGACACTTTACACGTAGGTGCGGCGACTTTGAGCGGCAAGCTTTTATCATATGCCAAAAAGCATAATATCGGTGGTTTTGAGTTGTTGTACAAACTTCCCGGCACTTTGGGTGGCATTGTCAAAATGAATGCCGGCTTAAAAGAGTTTTGTATATCGGACAATCTAAAAAGCGTACTTACGCGCAAAGGGTGGTTAGAGAAAAAAGATATCGATTTTTCTTACAGAAACAGTAATATAGGGGGAGTTATTTACGAGATTTTATTTGAAAAAAGAGTAGGGTTTGATTATAAAAAATTGGAAATTTTTAAAAATATGAGAAAAAATCAACCCTCAAAACCAAGTGCCGGAAGTTGTTTTAAAAATCCGCAAAATGATTATGCGGGCAGACTCTTAGAACTTGTCGGCTTTAAGGGAAAAAAGATCGGCAATGTGGCTTTTAGCGATGTTCATTCAAATTTTTTGGTAAATCTTGGCGGCGGAACTTATGATGATGCGATAACTCTTATCAAAGAGGCGCAAAAAGCAGTTTTGGAAAAATTTGACGTGAAACTGGAGCTTGAGATAAAGATCGTTTAAGCGTGTAAAATTCAAGGGTTTTGGCATGCATACATGGATGGAGGGTAATTGCTCTCTAAATGTTTTTCTTCATCCGTGAATGGCATTTTTATTCTGCCATCTCATGTAGACAAATCTATTTTTTCTATGGTATCAGATAACTCGGCAATAAAAGTATCTCCGAATTTCTCTTTGGCGGAGTAGTTGTATAAGAGCTCTATGTTGACAACGGAGCTCATCAACTCTTGATCGCTGTTGTATTTTTCATGGAGGATAGCATTATATAAGGTTTTTCTATGCTCAATGGCTTCGCTTTCCAACACAAACATATCGTTGATATAGTAGATGTCATTCATGCATTCGTTAACACTTAACTCCTCCATAACATAGTTTGGAGGAACGCAAAAAAGAAATACGGGTAGTAATATAAATAGTAGTTTTTTCATGTTATTTCCCCAATAGGGTATCTACACTAAAGTCACAAGAAGCACGTTCTTCTTCTGGTAAATCATGACTCGAATATGCTCCGCCGCTCAAATGAAAATTATATTCATGATAAGCTCTTGCTCTTTGAATAGTGTTGAATTGGATATCGTCAAGCGCTTTATAAAGATAGTTATCATTAATCAGTATAGGTTCATTGAGATATTTTGCATTATTTTTAAAATACCATTCGCAATCAATAGCATTATGAACAAGCTCTACGTTCTCCCTCGCCTTTTCAGGTTCTTGAATAACTATCTGATAAGCCCTTGCATACTGCATAGCTATCTCTCTTACTATTTGATGATAAGGCTTTGTTGTATTTTCACATACATCCTTGAGTGCCTGAACCGTTTCACCGTCAGGAAGCGTAACATTTATCTCTTCTTCCACACAAGGAGTGTACGTATCGTAAGTATGATATATCCATATCTCTACATCGTCTCTGACGCCGTTATTGTTTGAGTCAATGCCAAGAAGTGTTTTATCATTTTCAACCGAATCCGGACACGGAGGAAGCTGATAATCGTTCATGACTTTGCCTCCTCCTGCGCAAATATACTTTTGAGTGTTGTCTTTGTCGGTTAAGGTTGTATTATCGTCCGGCATTGAAGTGTTTGTATTATTGCCACCAGTTGATGTTGTGTTGCCTATTGAGATATTTTGATCGGTTGAATTGCCGGAAGGGCTTGATTTTTGATCGCTACAGCCACTAAAAGCCAAAGCTAACAATAGAGCTACCAGGAGGAATGTAAATATCTGTTTTATGCATGTCCTTATTTATATCAATATTAAAATGTCAGTATTTTAACATAAAGTATATGAAATAGCAATGTTTTAAAATGAGTAGTTTAATTTACTGATATTGTAACGGCAGCAGAGGAGAAAGAATTTTTTGAAATTGTCTACAAATTGGGCGAAGTGCGCATCAATGACAAATTCCGGCATGATCCAAAATTATCAAAACTTAGCGCTACCAAATTATCAAGTGCATTTTGTCGAAGCGCTTATGTGCGCCGCACCTATGTCAAAATCTTTATTCATGCAGTCTCATGGGACTCATGCTAAAATAAACCGAGCAAGCAGCCTAGAGCCTTTTTAACTCTTTGCCGTTTTGCTTCTCTTTTATCGCAAAAATAGCTGCGATGGCTATAGCTATCATGATAATGGCTATGGCGACCCATATAAACATTGGTACCGGTATGGTATCACCGGAAGCGTACGAGTGCATTCCGGAGAGGTAAAAATTGACGCCAAAATAGGTCATGATAATAGAAAAATATGCCAATACGGATGCGATGGCAAAGGCGAATTGATTGTTTAGGTTCGGAATAAATCTAAAATGAACTATTGCGGCGTAGATTAGTATGGAGATAAGCGCCCATGTCTCTTTTGGATCCCACCCCCAGTATCTTCCCCACGACTCGTTAGCCCAAACCCCTCCCAAAAAGTTTCCTACAACCAAAAGCGAAAGACCCAATATCATTGACATCTCGTTTATCTTAATAGCTTCGGTGATATTTTTTTCTATCTCTATTTTGTGTGCGTTGCTGCCGCTGAGACCTTTTATGATTTGTAAGATGAGCGTGAAAAATCCCAAAAGTGCGCAAAGTCCTAAAAAGCCGTAACTTGCCGTAATGACCGACACGTGTATCGTGAGCCAATGCGATTTTAAAACCGGCATAAGATTCGTAATCTGAGGATCCATCCAACTAAGATGAGCGGTGAACAGCGTAATACCTGCCATTATATATGCAAGAGACATGGATATGGCAGATGTGCGCGCGAAAAATAGCCCAGAGAGCGCTATTGCCCACGCGATATATATCATACTTTCATAACTGTTGCTCCAAGGGGCATGTTCGGCTATATACCAGCGAAGTGCAAGACCGCCTGTGTGAACTGCAAATGCGAGTAGATTTATGAAAAAAAGCATTTTTACAGTTACATGCATATTAAACTTTGACGATGTCATTTTGATGAAAATAGATACAAGCAGAATAAAACCGCTCAATAGATATATTATATATATTCTATCAAATATCTTTGCTTCGTTAAAAAATATTTCGGCTTTGATTTTTGTCTGTGTCGGCATAATTTCGCCGCTATATTTTTGTTGATATTTTTTAATTGTTTCCGCAACTTTATCGGCATTTGTCCAGTTGCCGTTTTTTATGGCTTCATCTATACTTTCAAAGTATATGCTAAATAACATTCTGATGTTTGATGCTTCATCTTCCGGAAATGAGTACAAGGCTGAATTCAAAGAGTGCCATCGATGGTTTTCATCACCTATCTTCGGTACTATTCTGAAAATATCCATAGTAAATGTCAAAAATAGTATATTAATCCTCTCATCTACTTTTATAATATCTTTGTCGAATTGATTTCTTTCAGACTCTTTTTTGCGTTCCGCCGTTTCTATAATTTTTTGGAGTTTATAGCTGTTTGTCTTTGTGTCGAAAAAATCTTTAAATGTTGCATAAGAGCCGTCGATATTTAGCAATTTTTTTAACTCCGGATGAGATATGCGAACAATGGGCTCGTCTTGCCAAACTTTCGGATTATTTATAATATTGAATAAAACTTCATTCGCGCTCATTCCTTTGTAACTGTCGTTTCTATAAACTTTATTTAATACATCTCTTGCGAGAGTGTCCATAGGATATATGCGTCCATCCATACTTTGAGCTAAAATAGCAGCAAAAAGCTTCACATGCTCTTTGGCTTCCGATGAGGTTGTGTATTTATCAATACTATTTGAGGCATACTCTTCACCATCAAAATAATCTCTCATTTCTATCGCATTATCATAACTATCTGCCGTATCATTTTGTGCTTTTAATGAAGGCGCAAATGAGAGAAATATCAATGCACATAGCAAAAGTGATGTTTTTTTGATAATTTTTTTATCCTCTTTCGTTGTTTTGGTCTCCTCTTTTGGAGCAGTTTCACGGTTTCTTGCCACATTTATTTGCGATGAGAGTTTTCTAAATCTGCTTTTAGGATTGAAAATATTTAGTAAAAGTCCCAAAGAGAGTAAAAAATATCCTATATATGTCGGTATTTTGCCGGGGTCTTTATTTACAGATAGCGTGCTTCCTTGCTCGTCTTTGTCATAAGATGCCTGGAAAAATCTGTACCCTTTATAATCAAGCACATGGTTCATGTAGATTCTATAAGGCATTTGAACATTTTCAAACTTGTCTATCAGGGTAATTTCACTGGCATACGAAGAAGGCGAGTTGGAACCGGGATATCTTTCAAGCTGAAAGTCGTCTAACTTGATTGAAAAAGGCAATTCGATCTCTTTAGAGCCCCACTCCATCATGAATGCCGCATCGTCTATCATCAAGCTCGCCGGAGTTCCTTTGTATCCGCGTCCTATTCCGAAAAGTACGGCTTCTTGAGCGATATCGTTATAAGTGACAGATATCACAAGAGCGTCTTTATAGCGAGTATCTCCATCCGCGCTTATCACCTTTTGCTTTCCTTTGGCACCGATATAATCTGCTGCGAAATTTATGCCATCAACGGTATAAAGATGCTTATCGTCAAAACTCTGTTTGAGATCTTTCTCGTATTCGCCCTTAGTGCCTTCGCTCATCTTAAACCAGCCAATATTTTGATTTGATAAAACAGAAAATTGATTATCCTGTAAAACAAATCTAACGTATGTTTTGTCGTCTGTCTCGTATTTTTTGTTGAATAAAAATACAATATCCTCAAGTTCTACGACATCCCCGTCTTTTAATATTATCTCATCGGCTTTATCGTCATTTGAGACGACAAGTGCTATCAAAGGTTCGCCGTTCGGATCGTCTACGATTGAAGTTATTGCGTTTGGAACATACTCTTTGAGCTTTATGTCAGCCTTTTTGTCTTTTAAGTCAAAAGAGAATTCAAAATCGTTTTTGCCTATTTTTGATATGAATTTTTTATAATCGGCACTATAAATAACCCCGTCTCTGTAGGCTTTTACCAGGATATACGGGTCACTTGACACTACTATATTATTGCTTTCGTTTTCTCTTATATGCAAGCTTCCTTCATATCCCAAATACCTTGTAAGTCCGGCACCTATCAATATAAACAGCAAACTTATGTGAAATATAAGTGCGGGAAACTTCTCTTTTTTATAGAGTTTGAAGGACAAGATATTGTAAAACAGATTTGCTCCCAGCAGCACTTGAATAAACTCAAACCACCATGAAGCGTAAATAACAGCCCAAGCGCTTTGCGTACCAAAATCATTTTCTATAAAAGTAGCGACTGCGCAAGAGAGTGCAAATAATATAAGCAAAACAGCCATTGCTTGCATTGAAAAGAGATATTTTGTAATTATACTCATATGAATTGTCCGTTTATAAAAAAATCATAAAAAACTTGAATATTGTAACGAAATAATCTAATTTTTTGTATGATACAAATCAAAAAAAATTATCCGCCGAGATATTTTTGTCTTATGGTATCGTCTCCTATCATGGAAGATGCCACTCCTTCCATTGCGATTTTACCATTCTCAAGTACGTAAGCATAATCGCTGATTTTAAGTGCGGCAAAAGCATTTTGCTCAACCAAAAGGATAGTTATGCCTTCGTTTTTCAGTCTCACTATCGTATCGAACACTTCGCCTACAATTTTAGGTGCAAGTCCCAAGCTTGGTTCATCTAACATCAAAAGTTTGGGCTCACTCATCAAGGCGCGCGATATAGCTAACATTTGCTGTTCGCCTCCGCTTAAGGTACCGGCCAATTGATGTCGTTTATCTTTAATGCGGGGAAACAGATTATACATAACTTCTCTTAGCTCTTCGTAATTATCATCATTATTAAATGAGCCTATGCGTAAATTTTCTTCGACGCTCAAGTTGATAAATATTCTTCTACCCTCAGGCACCAAAGCCATTCCGTTTTTAACCAAAGTATGCGTTTTATGACGCCTTGTCTCATATCCGCCGAAATTTACTTCACCTTTTCTTTTTACGCTATTTAAAAGCGCGTTTAGTGTTGATGTTTTGCCGGCGCCATTTGAGCCTATAAGAGAGACTATAGAACCTCCTTCTACTTTGAAACTTATGCCTTTAACTGCCTCTATGAGTCCGTAATATACATGTAAATCTTTGACTTCAATCATGATTAAAATCTCCCAAATATGCCGCCACAACCTCTTTGTCTCGTATAGCGTCGCTCGGGCTTCCTTCAAATATGCTTTTGCCATAATCAAGCACAAGCACTTTATTGCAGAGTTGATTTACAAATTTCATATCGTGCTCTATTAAAAGTATGCTCAAATCAAAATCCTTTTTAGCTTTATTTAAAAGCAGCGCCAACTCTTTTGTCTCGGCAGGATTCATTCCCGCGGCAGGTTCATCCAAAAGCAGAAGCTTGGGAGATGTGGCAAGCGCTCTTGCTATCTCTACCTTTCTTTGCTGTCCGTAACTCAAGTCGGTCGCTTTGTCATTGCTGAATTTTTCCAAATTGAGATATTTGAGTATCAAAAGAGCCTCTTCTTTTATCTTTTTTTCTGCGCTAAAAAACCGTGGAAGTCTAAACATTCCTTCTAAAAATGTGTATTTAGCGTAATGATCAAAGCCTATCAGCACGTTATCTAAAACACTCATTGATTTGAAAAGTCTTATATTCTGAAAAGTTCTGGCAATGCCTTTTCTTACAATTTCATACGGTTTAAGTCCGGATATAATCTCACCTTTAAACTCTATGTTTCCGATGGTGGGTTTATAATTTCCCGTGATGATATTAAACATCGTGGTTTTGCCGGCGCCGTTTGGTCCTATGAGAGCATATATATCGCCATCCCCAACACTAAAAGAGGTATCGGTTATAGCGCTTACTCCGCCGAATTTTTTGGTTATGTTATCTACTTTAAGTATCACTTTTTCCCGCTTTTTAATTTTTTCAATAGTTCGCCAATTTCTCCATCTCCCATGATGCCTTTTCTGGCAAACAGCATAACTAAAATCAGTATAACGGAAAACACAACCATGCGAAGTCCGGGCATGGCGGGGGTAGTATATGAAAATATAGTCATCGGTTCATCTAAAAACCTCAAAATTTCGCTGCCTCCCACGACCAAAAATGTTCCCAAAATAGCGCCTGAAGTACTTCCAAGTCCGCCCAAAACGATAATGATAAGCAGCTGAAAAGTAAGAAAAAAAGTAAACTGATCCGGTGAGACGGTTGTTAGAAGAACTGCTAAAAGCCCTCCGCCGACTCCTTCAAAAAACGCGCTTGTGCAAAAAGCCGATGTTTTTATCTTGAAAGTGTTTATTCCCATTGCTCCTGCCGCATCTTCATCATCTCTTATAGCCTTCATGGCTCTGCCGTATTTTGATTTGACTATATTTAAGATAAGAAGTATGGTTATTATGGCTAAAATACCTGTCCAGTAAAAGTTTGCAAACTCCGGAATATTGATAAGTCCTAAAGAGCCGTTTGTAACTTGCGGATTGTTTGTAGCAAAAATTTGTATGATAAAACCAAATCCGAGTGTTACGATAGCAAGATAATCCCCCCTTACTCTAAAAACAGGAAATGCCAGACAAAGCGCTACAACAGACGAAACTATACCCGATATCAGAAGAGCCGTGATAAAATTTGAGTGTATTGCCAAAATAAATGCGTTTGGTTCTTCAATGGCAAATTGAAATATTTTTTCTTCTGCGTTTATCAAGAGCAGTGCGGTAATATATGCTCCTATCGCAACAAATCCGTTTGGTTCCAATGAGAACTGTCCCGTAACTCCATTGATAAGATTATAGCTTGCGGCTAAAATGATAAAAATAGCGATATTGTTTAGAATTCTTACCGTATACGGATTGAAAAAATTTTCGGCTATACATATAAATGCGATTGAAAATAGTATTAAAATAGCGGTTATTATTCTCTCTTTTGTCATAAAAATCCTTAAAACCTGCTTCTTTCAAAATTGTAGCCCAAAATCCCGGAAGGCTTAAATAGCAGCACCAAAATCAAAAATACAAATGCAAATGCGTCTTTGTAGCCGCTCAGTTCAGGGAAAAAAGCCACTACGACAACCTCTGTGAAACCTATGATAAATCCGCCGAGAACGGCGCCTGTTACGCTGCCTATACCTCCAACCACCGCTGCGGCAAAAGCCTTAAGACCTATCATTACACCCATTATGGGGTCAATTGCAGGATAGTTTAATGCCCAAAACACTCCGCCTACAGCCGCTAAAGCCGAACCCATCGCAAATACCAGCATTATTATTTTATTGGCGTCTATACCCATTAGATTTACCGTTTGTATATCGAACGCCAAA
This sequence comes from Campylobacteraceae bacterium, assembly GCA_031255525.1. Lineage (GTDB taxonomy): Bacteria > Campylobacterota > Campylobacteria > Campylobacterales > Campylobacteraceae > JAIRKW01. Next base: position 22,015 of record JAIRSJ010000029.1, on the reverse strand, counting down.
GCTCGTATAGCTACTCCGTATTTTGTTTTGAACAGTATGAACAATATTATCAAAAGAAGCAAAATTGTTAGTATCGGAACCATCAATGTCGAAACGGAAAATGTAAGTCCGAAAACATTAATAAGCGAACTCATATATTCAGGTACGGGAAACGCTTTCGGTACGCCGCCGAAAAGTAAATTGAACAGATTTTCGAGGAAGTAGCTAATACCTATTGCTGTTATCAGAAGAGATATTTTTGGAGCTTCGCGCAGTGGTTTGTACGCGACCTTATCAGTCAAAATACCAAGAGCCGACGCCCCTATTATGGCCAAAAGCACTGCTGCCGAAAACGGAAGTCCGAATGCCGATATTCCGAAATAACACAAAAATGCACCTACCATCATAATATCGCCGTGCGCAAAATTTATAAGTCTCAAAACACCATAAACCATAGTGTATCCGACGGCAATAAGAGCATACATACTACCAAGACTAAAACCGTTTAGCATTTGCTGCATAAATGTTGTAAAATCCAAAAAATCTCCTGTAAACTCTTTTAAACTGTACTTTGATTGTTATTGCACGTAATCGCCGTAATTATACTGATAATTTTTGAAATTTAAATACCAATCGGCACGCAATAAGTTTTGCGGTGCAATTAGATAAAAAGATCATATTTTTCACGAAAACAAATTTTTTAAAGGACGCAAATGATAAATGTACGTCCTTTAAAATAAAAAAATTAAGGATTTACGGTAGCTTTATAGGTAAATTTACCGTCTTTAACCTCTTTTATAACTGCGGAACGGACAGGATCTCCACTTGGAGACATGTTGATAACGCCGGAAACCCCTTCAAAATTTTTAGTTGCTTTTACGCGGTCATTTATACACACACTATCCTCGGGATTTTCACAATTGTTCATTGCATCTATTATCAAAAAGTATGCATCTGCCCCAAGAGCTGTAAATGAAGCCATGTCTTTTTTGCCGCTGGTTTTTTCATATGCGGCTATAAAATCACGTGAACGTTGCGTTGGTGGGGCTTCATAATCAAACGTATCGGTAAACATATAACCTTCTACCGCAGCTCCGCCTAACTCTAAAAATGTCGGATTTGCCACACCTTCGCCGGAAAACATCGGTTTGTTTAATCCTATCTCTTTTGCCTGTCTTGCAAACATGGATGCTTCGGGGTGATAGACGGGTAGGAAAATCATGTCGGGATTGATTGATTTGATTTGCGAAACAAGTGCTCTAAAATCTTTATTTCCTGAACTTATAGCGATTTTTTTCATGATGGTACCGCCGTTTTTGGTAAAAATTTCTTCAAACGTTTTTGCCAATCCTAAAGAATACACTTGCGCTTGGTCAACCAGCACAACAGCTTTTTTAAGACCGAGCGTCTGATAAGCATAATTTGCCACTACAGCGCCTTGAAACGAATCCGTGAAACATACGCGATTTATAAAATTATTTCTTTGGGTAAGTTTATCGTTTGTGGCCGCCGGAGCTACTACGGTGATTTTTGCTTTTTCGGCTATTGATACCACTTGTTCCGTGTTTGTGCTGATAAGTTCGCCTACTATCGCCGCTACTTTTTCAGCTGAAATCAGTCTTGAAGCTGCGTTGGCAGATTCGACTTTCTCGCCTTTTGTATCTATCAGAACTATTTTGATACTATCGCCGTTTTTGAGTGTCGGCTCCAATTTGTTGGCTAGAGACAGACCTTCGTACGCTGTTTGTCCGTAAGCAGCTATAGAACCGCTCATCGGCATTATAGCGCCTATTTTTATCTCTTTTGCCGATACCGAACAAAGTACGGCAATTGCTATGGGCAACAGATAATATTTTTTCATATTTGCTCCTTGATTTAAGTTGTTTTTATATTACAAAAATTCTACTTTAAAGCGCTTAATACAGATATAGCGATGAAACTACTCGGATTTTCTTAAATAGTCTATATATTCGGCTATATTTCTCACTTGACGGTCATTTACCATAATTGCCTGAGAACGCATTATAAAGCCGGTACCTTTGCCATATCCGGAGTCTCCCCTGTAACTTTTAACTTGCAACTCAATTTCGTCTTTTGAGAGTGTTATTAGATTTCTGGCGTTGGGATATGAGCTTTTTTGAGCATTTTCTCCATGACAGGAGGAGCAGTTTTTATCATATACGGCTTTTCCTTCCGCGATATTTGTTTTTTCATCACTTGAGTTAAAAATAGAATCCAATATCCCTTTGCCGCCCTTTTTTTCATCGGAAAAATATTGATCGTAAGTTTCATGCGAAACGTTTGTATTGCCTTCGCTATTTTTTATCTCTTCTTGCATAGCTTGCTCTATGGGAGAACTTTCAAGCCTCTCTTTCTCGCTTTTCGGGCTACTGCTGTCTATCACTTCAATACTTCCGTTTATGTCGCTTCGTTGATATTTTTCTATGAGTTCTTTTAATTCTTTGGCAAAATCGCCCGTCGCCCTTATAGTAACCTCATCATCGGCGAAAGAGAAAGCGGATAAAAGTAAAACAGCTGAAAAAGCAACCCTTTTTAACATACAAAATCCTTAAAAAAATAAGATAAATTATAACAGTTTTTGATTAATATAAATTTTTGACAAAACTCTTTGTATCTAAAATTTAATTTTTATTCTTTTGCAATACCGTTATATAAATATGCAACGCATCAATAGCAGCAGGAGTTATACCGCTTATTTCGCTTGCTTCAAAAAGAGTAGGGGGATTGAAACGCCTGAGTTTTTCGGCAGCTTCATTCCCAAGCCCGCTTACTTTACTAAAATCTATCTCTTTTGGTATCTTAATTTCCATCATTTTTTTCATAGCTTTTATCTGTTCTTCCTGCTTTTGTATGTAGCTTTTGTACTTTGAAAATATTAATATTTGCTCTTTTGCGTCGCTTGAATAGTCTTTAAATATATCCGACAACTTATCCAATTTTTCAGCGGTGAAACTTTTTCTCGCCGCTATTTTTTGGTAAGGCGTTTTATCATTTATCACATCTTCTTCTATATTTTCCAAAAATGCGATATTTTCACGCGATGGAGTTAAAAAGTTGTTCTCTAAAAATTCCAAGCCGTTTTTTAACTGCTCTTTTTTCAACTCCAGTTTTGCGAAGGTTTTATCATCAATAAGCCCCATTTTATGACCATATTCCATAAGTCTGATGTCGGCATTATCTTCTCTTAGCAATAGTCTAAATTCTGCACGAGAGGTGAACATTCTGTAAGGCTCTTTTGTTCCTTTTGTAGTTAAATCGTCTATCAAAACACCTATATATGCTTCGTCTCTTCTGAATACGAGCGGCTTCTTTTCATCAAGTGATAAAACGGCATTGATGCCGGCGATGATGCCCAAAGCCGCAGCTTCTTCGTAACCCGTAGTGCCGTTTATCTGACCGGCACAATAGAGTCCTTGTATCTTTTTTGTCTCTAATGTGTGAATTAACTCGGTTGGGTCTATGTAGTCATACTCTATAGCATAGCCGAAGCGGACAATATTAGCGTTTTCAAGTCCGGGAATTGTGCGAAGAAGGCTTATTTGAACATCCGGAGGTAAAGATGTGGACAATCCGTTTATATAATACTCCGTAGCCTCTTTTGTTTGGGGTTCTACAAAAAGATGATGACGTTCTTTGTCTCTAAAACGGTTTATTTTATCTTCAATACTCGGACAATATCTCGGCCCTATGCCCTCTATCTGCCCCGTAAAAAGCGGCGCTCTGTGAAAATTGTCTTTGATTATATCATGAGTTTTTGTATTTGTATATGTTATAAAACAGGGGAGTTGATATGGATTAAAATTGCTTTTATCGGTTCTAAAACTAAGTGGAGACGGTTTTTCATCGCCTCCTTGCATCTGCATTTTTGTAAAATCTATACTTTTCGCATCGATTCTCGGACAAGTTCCTGTTTTTAGTCTGCCCAACGCAAGTCCTAAGTTTTTTAAAGAGTCAGACAGGGCATTCGAGGCAAACTCTCCCGTTCTACCGGCATTTTGACGAAATTCTCCTACGTGTATAAGCCCTTTTAGAAAAGTTCCTGTTGTTATAATGACCTTTTTGGCATAATAGCGATTTTTAATATGCGTTAAAACGCCGTCCACTTTGCCATTTTTTGTGAGTATTTCTTCCACTATCTCTTGCGTCACATGTAAATTTTGGGTGTTTAATACGGTGTTTCGCATAAAAATACGATACCTGTCCATATCAATTTGCGCTCTAGTACCTCTTACGGCAGGTCCTTTTGATTCGTTCAAGATGCGAAATTGGATGCCGGCAGCATCGGTAGCGAGTCCCATTTGACCGCCAAGTGCATCAAGTTCTTTTACAAGGTGTCCTTTGCCAAGCCCTCCTATGGCAGGATTACAGCTGGCGGCTCCGATTTGTTCTGCCAAAACAGTTATAAGAAGAGTTTTTTTGCCCATTCTGGCACTCGCAAGAGATGCTTCGATACCAGCGTGTCCGCCGCCTATGACGATAATATCATATTTCATTCGATATAAACCTTTTGATTTTTTGCGCAAACTAAAAATTCGCGGCTATTTTACCACAAATAACAACCTCTTTGTCCAATTTGTATTTTATATTGCTGTGTTATAATTTTTAATCCATTTTTGATTAAAAGGCGGACTGATGTTTACGGGACTTGTGAGAGAGATAGCTCAAGTATTGGATTTTAGCGACAATATATTAACCCTCAAAGCAAAACATAAACCCAAAATCGGCGACAGTATCTGCGTAAACGGTGCATGTTTAACGGTCATACTTGTAGGCGAAGAAGTTTTTAAAGTAGAGTTATCATTTGAAAGTAGGGCTGTTTTGGCGTTGGAAAATTTCAAAGACAGCGTTCATATAGAACCCTCTTTAAAATTAGAAGATGGATTGGAAGGGCATCTTGTTCAAGGTCATATAGACGGAGTGGGTAAAATTATAAAGATAGAGCGCCACGAAAACAGCGTTGATTTTTATATATCTGTTCCGCAAAATATTCATATGTTTATGGTGCAAAAGGGCAGCATAGCGGTTGATGGTATAAGTCTTACGATAAACGAAGTGAGTGAAAATTTTATAAGATTAACTATAATTTCGCATACTATGAAAGAGACACTTTTTCACACATACAAAATAGGGCGGCTTGTAAATTTAGAATCCGATATGATAGCTCGATATCTGTACCGCATGACGACACAAAAAAAGCTTGATGGCTGGGCACAAATAGATAGGATAACAGCTATTTATTAATGAGAGAGATTTTTTTACACGATAATGTCAAGATAGTACAAAGCGATAGATTCGGCGGGATAAGCGAAGGCAGGTATGAGAGTTTAAATATGGGAATGCATGTGGGAGATAACCCTTTGCATGTGGAGAAAAACAGGGAGAGTTTTGCCTCTTTTTTTGGATTTGATATCAAAAATCTTTGCTTTATGGAGCAGGTGCACAGCAATAATGTCGTTCTTATCAAAACAAATAATACACCAAAAGCCGATGCGATGATTACCAAAAACAAAGGCTTGATTTTGTGTGTTATGACGGCAGATTGCGCGCCGGTCATATTATTTGATGCAAAAAATAGCATTGCTGCTGCTATACACGCAGGGCGAAAAGGAGCTTTTTTGGATATCATAACAGACACTACACAAGCTATGCGTCATAACTTCAAAACTCAAGAGCAGGATATAAGAGCGTTTATCGGCGCCTCCATAGGGGTTTGCTGCTATGAGATAAAAGGTGAGGTTATGCAAAAGGCGAGCGAGAAATTTGCTTTTGCACTTGAAAAAAGAGGTGAGAAATATTTTTTGGATTTGCAAAAAATTATCAAATCACAGTTAAATAAAAATGGCATCGTAGATATTTTGCATGAAAATATTTGCACGTGTTGCGATAAAAAGTATTTTTCGCACAGGCGCGAAGGGTTATGTGGGAGATTTGTTACAGCCGTAAAAATACGATAAAGCGGATTAAAATGGGTATATTTGATAAAAGGCCGCCGGATAGAGATGAAATTTTTGAAATTTTACACGAACAAAAAGATATTAAAATAACTCATATCATAAGCTCGTCGAAATTATCCGACAATTGGTATGATCAAAGTGAAGATGAGTTTGTTGTTGTGCTTGAAGGCGAAGCTGTTTTAGAGATAGAGCAAAGAGAGATTCGCCTTAAAAAAGGCGAGCATATATTTATCAAAGCACATACTAAACATCGTGTTTTAAGTTGTTCGGACAATACTCACTGGTTAAGTGTGCACATAAATAACTCTACACCAATCTAAAAAGTTCAATAATTCGAATCGTTCAAAATCAATATTCGTCGCGGTTTTAGCAAATTTATATGATACACTTATCATGCACTATAAAGGGAACGACATAAAACCAAAAGAGCTTTGCGTGGCAACAAATATGGTTTAAGGTTATGAAATAACTTTGTCGCTAAAACTATCGCAAATCCAAGATAGTCACAGGAGAGGGAATTTATCCGTAAATTCTCTCGAAATAAAAGATTCATACGCGTATTATTTATATCAAAAGCACCATACACAAACGAATGATTTAAAAAGTAGATTTTGGATTTATCAAAACATTGTCTATATCTGCAAATTTTTTTAGCTTGTATGCTTCCACCGCAGCTCTTCCTATCATCGCAGCGTTATCCGAACAAAACTCAAAAGGAGCAAAATGAAGAGTCGCTCCAAATTTTTTGCAAAATTCAAAAAGCTCTCTTCGCAAAGCATTATTCGCACTCGCTCCGCCTACCACGGCAAAGTCTTTAAAGCCGCTGTATTTGAATATTTTTTTTAGCTGCGTTATTATATGCAATATAGCGGTTTTTTGAAACGAAGCGCATATATCGTTTCTATCTTTTTGCGTCATTTTGTCTTTAAGGTTTTCAATTGCAAGCCTTGTTTGATTTTTAAGCCCGGAGTAACTAAAAGCTACGTTTTTCGAATTTTTTAAAGGCACCGTAAAACCAAATCTATCCTCGCCCTCTTTTGCATAAGATTCCACAATAGCACCTCCGGGATATCCAAGATGCAGCATTTTTGCCACCTTGTCAAAACTTTCGCCAAAACTATCGTCCAGCGTTGAAGCAAGAAGTTTTATATCCTCGTAACTTTTCACATGCAAAACTTGAGTATGTCCGCCTGAGACTAACAAAACGTCAAGCGGAAAGTGCGCTTCTTTTTCAATGAAAAGCGAATAAATATGCCCTTTTAAATGGTTTATAGGCAGCAGGGGAATGTCAAGGCACAAGCAAAGAGCTTTTGCTATCATCACACCTTCTATCAACGTTACGGAAAGTCCCGGTTCATTTGTCACGGCGACAGCTTTTAATCCGGGCAGATACTCTTTTGCCTCTTCCAAAATATTCGGCAAGGCTATAGCATGAAGTCTTGCGGCAAGTTCGGGCACAACTCCTCCAAAACCGCTATGTTCTCTCTCTTGTGAAATTTTTTTGTGAAAAACAAGCTTTAAATCATCTATTCTTGTTATAGCTATGGAACTATCATCACAACTACTCTCAATACTTAAAATCACAGCTGAACCTTATGTTTTTTAAAAAAATATTGATGAAGTATTTTTATCACTATCATCAGCACAACAGCGCTTATCATACTGGCGACGACTATAGCATAATACTCTTTATCGCTTATGTTTTGCGTATTGTGTGCCAAAGTTGCTATGGCGACTAAAAATGTAAGCGGCATGGAGTTGCCAAGAGAAAACAGTGTTGCATTTTTAAGACCAAAATGTCCTGAGTATGCTACTACGGAACTGATAAGGCGAATTGACACGATTGAGGCAAAAATAAAGAAGGCTTGTTTTAAAACCTCTTTGTCGGTAAACACATCAAGCGGCAAAGTAGAGCCTACATGTATAAAAAACAGAGGTACTAAAAAACCAAATCCGAAAGATGAAAGTTTTTCCGGAAGTTCGGTTTTGTGTTTAAAAAACGACACGATAAAAAGTCCCGCTAAAAATGCTCCCAAAACCTGATCTATACCGACTATTATCATCAAAGCGATCAAGATAAACATTAAAGCCATAGAGAGTCTTATATCAATATCTTTATTGTCTTTATGGGGCATTAGTATAATTTTAAGTTCGGGGAACCACCAAAAGAGAACCTTCGCCATTTTAAATACAAACACAAATAAAACCAAAAATCCTAAAAGTATTGAAATAGTGACAAGAAATTGCAGGTTAAATCCGCTTTTGAGTCCGCTACTTAACACTATCATCAGAATAATACTTAAAAGCTCGCCTATAACGCCGACATTTACGGCAAGTATCAACCAAGCCTCTTTTTTGCCGTACTCTTTGACCAATGCCATCAAAACACCAAGGGAGAAGATTGAAAATACCGCTATGTAAATCATATTTAGATTGAAATACAAAGTTGCGGCGATAGAAAGCAGATAAAGCGTTACGAAAAAAAGAGCAGTTCTTTTCAGCAATGACGTTTTGCCGAAACGAAACTCTCTCAAGTCTACTTCCATGCCCACCAAAAACATCAGATACAAAAAGCCAAAGTGGGCGAGCATATCAAAAACTTCAAATCCTTTTAAAAGTCCGATATATGCTCCAAAAACTCCCAAAAGCATTTCTACTACAACAACGGGTATTTTTGCGAAAGCTGAAAGAAACGGTGCGGCTATGAGTAAAAATGCAAGAAAGATTATGACCGCGCCGATTTCCAAAGTATTTTTTCCTTAAGTTAGTTCAAAAAGCTATTTTAGCTTTCCTTCGTGTATATAAGGCACTCCGCGGATAAAACCGGATTTAAAAATTTCATTAGCGCTGCTATGTACAAATTCTGTGTCTATGCTTTTATCGCCGACATCTATATCTTTATAATATTTTTCAAAAACAGCTATTATCTTATCGGTATCAGAGGGTTTGAATTTTTTCGTCTCTTCCAAAATAAGCGCACTTTTTATATACGCCTTTTCATCATGCACAGGAGCAAATATCATTCTGACATGCGAAGTTTTCAAGCGGTCTTTAATGCCTTTTAATTCGCTGCGGCAATACGGGCAATCAGGGTCTGTTACTATAGTTAAAAGTTTGTCCGTTTTTTCTTTGGAGTTAATGAATACAAATGCCTCTTTTGGTAATGAATCAAAAAGTGCATCTATATTGTTTGAGACGAGCTGCTTATTTATATTTTCAACACTTTCAAGCGTTTTTGATAATAGTGCAAAATCCTCCTGCTCTCCGAAATGGTAAAAATTTGCTATAGGCAAAAATGATTTTCCATCATCGGATATATACATAGGCATAGCCTGTCCTTGCTTGTTTTTGAAAATCGCAACACTCAAGCCTGTAATACTTTTTAGTTTATCTATGCTTACTACTTCCACATCTTCTTGAAAAATCTTTTTTGCATTATCCGCTGAAGTTTTTTTAATATCATCGCAAGAGACTGCGCTAAATCCTCCGATAAGCACCAAACAAAGTAATAATTTTCTCATCTTATATTCCTAATGCTATAAATTTAGCTGCAATTTTATCAAAACTATGCTTGAAAAATGTTTTTTAACAATTTATATGAAATATTTTATATGCAAGGTAAAATTTTTCAAAAAGAGGAAGAAAATAGTATTTTATGATTATTTGCGAAAATTTTGCAGAGATTTTTATCTTTATGAATTGCAAATTTTTTAGAAGACGGATTTATATCGGCACGGCAGATAAAAGGCAGAAGTTGGCAAAAGATGAGGTATTTTGTAATATAAAAATCCAAAATAATAACCGCCGACGCCAAAGTTAAAAACCATATCAGTCTTTTTATCTTTCGTGATAAACGACTAAAGGCATAAAATATCGCAATTGCTGTGATTTGCCAAAATACATTACCGCAGTATTTCAGACAAATTTAATTTAGCGCAAAGATTGTTATTTAATCTGCTCCAATATCCTGTACACTCTCTCCTCCTCTTCGGCGCATTCACGAAATATCTTCTCTAATGCTCTAACGTCAAAACTCTCTTTGTCTTTTAACATTTTAGCTCCCATCAGCGCGAAAAATCTTAATTTATCACCCGCATCACTTATCATTTGCGAAGCTTCGCGCAAGATAGGTTTATTTAACACGCAAGCGCTCTCTTGCAAAAACGAAGCGTACATAAATCTAAATCCTCCTCCGCCTGTGCCTATCTCTTCTTGCATTCTGATGATTTGGCTGACAAAAAGCCTTGCATATCTCAAATCGCTTTTATCCGCCGTTTTTAAAGAGCCAAGTTTCTTGGCTATCGTTTTCATTCCCCAAATGCCGATAAGAGGTAGTGGAGTTTTTAACATTATGTGCGCGGTTTTTTTCAACGCTTTTCTGATAGCTTTTTCAAAATCAATATTTTGCGGAATAGATTTTAGCGTATACATCGCACCTTTTGGTGATAATGCACCTTTAGCAAAACGCGCTTTTAGCAAATCCTCTTCTTTTATAGTATTTACATAATCAAACACAGGATCGCTTACATAATAGATATCTTTCTCTTTTTTGAACACTATCAGGTTGTGTGCGTTGAAGTGAAACCGCATGTCTTTCGGAAAATACGGCAGATAGTAGACGCTTGTTTGAATGCCGGCAATGTCGCCGTTTTGAAGTGTCTCATCAAGGATTTTTGCTGCGTTTTTTTGGTCATTGCCGAAAGTTTTTATCTCAAATTTTACGTTTAAGCGTTTGCTGATACCTTTTAATATATGTCTTGGTGGCATTCTGTAGGCTATAAGCGGCATAGAATTTACTTTGATAAACGGAAAATAGGCAAAAGTAAGAGCGCTTGAAATTCCAAAACACATAGCCTCGCTTATCTTAAAGCCTTTATTCGTGAGCATAGAGGATATCACGCCGCTTTCGCAATGAGCTGCGTGTTGGTGTGTAAAATTATTCAATATTATCCTTTTTTATCTCTCGAAGAGTTTTTATATCTATATCCAATGCTTTTGCATACGATAAGAGAGTTTTGTCACAAAGTTTAGCGAAGATTGATGGTTTAAAATGTCTTTTTATGCGCCATTTGCATATGCCGGAAGCGCATGAGAGTATTGTCAAATCCATTCTTTTTTGATACATGTAAAAAGGAAGCGGAGAAAGTTTGCCTGCAAAATAAGACTCTTTAGCCTCTTCTTCTTTTCGTTTCAGCTCTTCAATGGCGGTTAGAGTTGCTATCTCCTCAGCCTCCCAGCCAAAAGAGGATGTAATTTTGTACTCTCCCGTTTCATCTTGTGCATACAAAGCTTTTTTTGCCCCCGCATGTGTTTTATTGCCTTCTTGCGGGATATTTTCTATTTTCATACACTTTTCCCAAAAACCAAAGAGACATTATTGCCGCCGAACGCAAATGAATTGCTCATGGCATATTTTATCTCTTTTTTTATGGGGGAGGATTGGGCTATTTTGCAATTGTGTTCCAGCGGTTCTTCAATTATGCCGTTTGGTGGCACCGTATTTTCCAGTATAGCTTTACATGCGATAGCCGCTTCAATTGCGCCGGCAGCTCCCAATGTATGTCCGGTGATATTTTTTGTGGAACTCATATGTGGCGAAGAGCCAAAAAGTGACGAAACGGCAGCTGCTTCCGCATTATCGTTGGCTTTTGTGCCTGTTCCATGAGCGTTTATATAATCAAGTTGTGGGACTTTAGCCACATTTAACGCATTTTGCATTGCTATCTTAGCTCCTCCTCCATCCGGTTTTGGATGCGTCATATGATAAGCGTCAGAACTATAGCCAACTCCCAAAAACTCTACACAATCTTGCGTTTTTGCATTTGATATTAAAAGAGCGCCTATCCCTTCGCCGACATTCATTCCTGTACTTTTTGCGCAAAAAGGTTTGCATGTAGACGCTGATAAAACGCCAAGCGCATCAAAGCCGTTTACCGTCGTAAGAGATATGGCGTCAGCGCCAATTACCAAAATATCGGAATATATCCCTTTCGTGATACATTCGTACGCAAAACCAAGAGCGTTTGCACCGGAAGTGCAAGCAGTCGAAAAAGCGTAAGTTTTTTTAAATTGATAGTGAGGCAGGATAAGATTTTTGATTGTCCCTATAGTGTGGAAATCGGGATTAATATCATTATAGGAACAGCCGCTTTTTAATTTTTTTTCGGTATTTTGCATGCCGCCTACAGATGAGCCTATAAACAGCGCAATCTCTTTTGGCTCTTTTTTGCTTTTATCTACTATTTTTTTAACACAGCTTAAAAGCAACTGCTCAAAAGGGTCGTTTAATTTACCTATCGCAGCTTTTCGCTCCGGCAAAAACCCTTCGCACAGACAAATACCGCTTTTTTGATTTAGTATATTTTTCCATAAACTCTGCAAATCATTGCTGCCACTTGCAGAAACTTCCATATGGGTGATAAAAGCTTGTTTATGCATTCGTATTGATATGATTAAGCAGTGATGAGACGGAAGCAAATATCTCCTGATAATTTTCGCTTTTGCCGATTTTTATACCGTATTCGCGCTCAAGCGTGAGTACAAGCTCAATAGAATCTACCGAATCAAGCCCAAGTCCCTCTTCTCCGAAAAGCGGCGCATTATCGTTTATATCTTCAGGATTTATATCCTCTAATTTCAAGCTTTTGATAAGCAAATTTTTTAAATCTTGTGCAGATATTTTCATCTTGTTCCTTTTTTTGGTTTTTGTTTGCAGATATAAAGGGTGTGCCCATGTCCGAGCCCGTCAATAGCACGTTCAATTTCAAAGGAAGCTTCATTTATCAATTTTTCCAAAACTTCGCTTTTGAACATTTTGCTTTTTCCGTTTGCGATAGCGGTAAAATAAGGAGAAGTATTAACGATACAAAAAGCAGACGTCTCAAATCTTTGTTTATCCCAAATTGGTTCCAATATGCAAATTTTCGTATTTTTACCGCAACTTTCGTGTACTTTTTTCAATATAAAAAGCACGTCTTCTTCGCCAAAACAATCCAAAAATTGGCTCATCCACACAATGTCATAATTTTTAGGCAAACTTTCGTCGCTTAAAATATCTATAGCGTGTGTGGTGATACGATTTTGCATATTTGCTGTTTTTATAACCTTTTTTGCTAAATTTATCTGTTCGGGCAAATCAGCTATGCAAATGTTTACTTGAGGGATTGTTGCCGCACAAAGAAGTGAAAACTTGCCGGTATTGCCGCCTATATCCAAAACAGATGTCGGAGAGAACTTTTTTAACTCTTCAATGGCACCTTCAAAAGTGTTGTCCGAATAAAAATGATCAAACGCAAACCATGCCTCTTTGGCTTTTTCGGGCAGTTTTGAAAGAGCGGGGTAAATAGTGCTCCATTTCCCGTGATATTTTAATCCTATCGGTTTTTGTTCGCTCAAAGCCTCGTCTAAATGGTACATCCCAAGATAATTGACATAATGGTTGTAGTTTAGATTTATTGTCGTCATATTGTCATTTTGCAAAAAATAACCGATTTTTGTAAGTAAAAACTTATTATTTTTTTGTTCAACCACATATGCACTAAGAGCGCTTTCTAATAGAAGCGAAACGGCGTAACGGCTTTTTTTTGTCTGTTTGCAGATTTTTTCAATACAAAGCCCCTTTTTGCCGCTCACATGCAAAAGTTCTAACACTCCCCATTCTTTCAAAACCCTGACACATTGAAAGACAATCGGCGAGAAAGCTATTTTTTGAGCTTCAAGCTGAGCATCAAGTGCACTCATCTCTTTTGGTTTAAAATCAAAATGCAAGTCGTTTCCTTTTAATTTTATTGTAGAAACTTTATTTAAAATAGTAAATTATGAATTGTAAAATAAGTTAGCTGATATAACACTTGTTTTTATTTTGCAATTAATAATTTATCTTAAAAGTGGTAGTATTATGTTCTAAATTTAGCATGGATTTATAATGGATAAATATTGCGCTGTTGTTGTTATACCTACCTTAAATAATGATACTGTTTTTGATGTCATAAAAAGCGTCAGAGATTTGGGGTATGAAGTTATAGTGGTGGACGATGGTTCAAATCCGCCCGTTGTCAAACCTGAAATTGATGAAAAGATACATGTAATTACACATTCTTGTAATCTTGGCAAGGGAGCCGCCTTGAAAAGCGGTGCTAAAAAGGCAAAAGAGCTTGGTTACTCTTATTTTGTCAGCATGGATGCAGACGGTCAGCATTTGGCCTGCGAGATTTGCAAACTAACAGATGTTATAGATTATGGAGATGATACTATCGTGATAGGCGCGAGGGATTTTGAGATAGATAATGTTCCGAAAGGTTCAAAAATAGGGCGTTCCATCAGCAACTTTTGGGCTATTTTGGATACTTCTTGTAAAATTATGGACTCACTGTCCGGATTTAGACTCTATCCTATCAGCATATTAGAATTAAGCACAAAGAGCGATAAATTTGATTGGGAGATGGAAGTACTTGTAAAACATGCGTGGCTCAAAAAGCAGATCGCCGAAACTGCCGTGCAGTGTTATTATCCCAAAGCCGAAGAGAGAGTAAGCCATTTTAGAAAATGGCGCGATACTGTCTCTATAGTGCTGTTGCATGTGAAGCTTTTGCCGTTTCGTCTCTTGTTTTTCAAAGGATTTATTTAGTGCAGAAAACTAAGCAAAGAGGCAGCGGTCGGGTTATTCGTCTCGCACTTTGGTTTTATAGAACTTTCGGATATTTTTCATTTTTCATTTTGTTATATCCTATAACATTTATATATTACATAAAAGCTGCAAATGTTAAACGCGCACTGAAGCTTTATTATAAACAAATAGGTGTTAAATACACAAGATGGCGATATTTTGAACATTTAAGAAAGTTTGCCGTTGTTATGACCGACAGGTTTATCTCAAAATGTGATCCGCAAAGCTATAGTATCATCATAGATAGACAAGAAGCGATAAAACATGTGAAAGACGGTGCGATAATGATATTTTCGCATTTTGGCGGGTGGTCTGTGGCGGCTGAATTTTCACAGGAAACAAATTTGCGCGTAACGGTTATAATGAAAGAAGTTATAAAAAGTGACATTAAAGCCGTAGAAGCCAAACTATGCCAGAATACAACAAATGTAAAAATTGTTGACTTAACTCAGACATCCGTTATCGACGCATCCGTGATAATAGCAAAAGCGATTTTAAACAAAGAGATTATAGCTATGATGGGAGATAGAGCCAATAATCCCAAACATGCCATTAAAGCAGAGTTTTTCGGGCGTGAAGCCGAATTTAATAAAACACCTTTTGAGATATCCAAAAAATCAAAATTGCCTATAGTGGTCTTTTTCTCAACTTATATAAAACCGCGTGTTTATAAAGCTGACTTTTTGAAGATAAATCCTGAAGAGAGCATTGAAGATATGTTAAAACAATACACAAAAGCATACGAAGACATTATAAAAAAGAATCCGGATCAGTGGTTTAATTTATATGATTTTTGGGCAGAGAGTTAAAAGGCTCCATAAAGAAGCCTTTTTGTTAGTTGTTATTTAGATATAACTGAATGGAGTTGTCCAGATTTCTTACCCAACTATTATAGTTTTTATGTATATTTACACCGTCATAGTTCAAATCCGTACTGTTTTTGTACGTAATACTGTATGATGAAGAGTTGTATTTGACCTCAATTACAGCGCTATGAGTACGCACAACCAGTGTTCCTGTAATTAAACCGTCTTTGACTTTTTGCATTCTCCAGCCGCGTTGAACGCCAGCTTGCAAAATAGCTTTTTCGACTTGGGCAGCCGTTAGCTTTCTTCCGTCAAAAGTTTGTACCGAAGAGTTTTGCACATTATATAAAGGTTGCTGAGTTGCAGAACAACCACCATAAAAAAGAGTACCTGCAACAACCAAAGAAGCAAGTAAAAGCTTTTTTTTCATAAGGTTTCCTTTTAGAGAATTTTTTAAAATACTACCATAAGCAAACTGAAAATTAATTTTTTTATGCACATATATATACAAAAGAATACCCACCCCTTATATCTTTTCCGACATAAAACAAAGAGCTGTTTTTTTGGTGCAAAAAGTGTTCGCATATTATAGCGGCAGATTGGTTTGTTATGGTTTTTGGAGCGTTTGAGACGATAAGAGTCGCCGTTTTTTTCAAAGAAGCTATCTCTTTATCCGTAAAATGCGGCGAGAAATACAAGTTTTTGCAATAGGAGTTTTTTATCTCATTTATAAGTTCGCCAAAATCGGCGAAAAATTTTACGTAACTTTTTTCATCTTTTTTTAACAGTAACCACGATGAAAATTCCAAAGCACTTTTATCTAATAATTTGCTTGCTTTTTCAAAGGGTTGATACCATGTGTCGCATACTCCTACAAGAGCGCACTCTTTGTCATCTTGTTCTATCAGAGCCAAGATTAGAGCCTCTTCAAATGCAAAATGAGAGTGTGTTACGTTAAGAGCCAAAGCCTCTTGTCTTAAATGTTGCATCAGCAAAAATGAAGAGGTTCCGCTCAAAGTGTTAATAAACGAGAGAGGCAGCGGAAATCTCTGCTCTAAAAATATGCTATTTTGTGCGTCTGCTACAGTTTGAACATCGCCGTTTGCCGTGCCGAAATAGACTCCAAATCTTTTTTCATCAGTACCCTTAAGGCATGTAAGAGCGCCGGCGAGCACTGCTGATGAAAATCTGCTTGCGCGCCTAAATTTTGTATCTGTTGCTTGTTGCAAAGCTATATTCCAATCTACAAATCCGTCTTTTGCTTCAAAAGCCAATAAAGATGATGATAGTATCATGATTTATTCTTTTTTATCAAAATAGATGTGGTATTTCCACCGAAAGCCAAATAGTTCAAAAGCACGTAAGAACCGTTCCAAAGTTCATTTTTTACGGTCGGACTTATGCCGAAAAGTTCATCTTTTTGACTAAATCCTACGGATTTTGGCACAATGCCTTTTTCAAGCGCCCCAAGCAAAAAAGACAGCTCGCATACTCCGCAAGCTCCCAAAGTGTGCCCCATATAACCCTTTAGAGCTACTGTTTGAGTTGATTTGAATATTTTGCAAACACCGGCATTTTCGGATATGTCATTACTGTCGCTGGCTGTTGCGTGCAGTTTAATAAGGTCTATTTGTTTAGGGCTCAATTTGGCATTTTTGAGGGTTTTTGCTATAACGTTTGAGAGTGTTTTCCCATCGGTGGAGGGCGAAGTTATGCTGGCAATATCATTTTGACTCTCGCCGCCCATGAATTCCCATTCGCTTTTTTCATTTGATAAAAGCACAAATCCGTACCCTTCTCCTAAAACTATCCCGTCCCGTCTTTTATCAAACGGCAAAATAGCGTGTTTGCTTAAAAGTCCGAGCGACATAAAACCGTATAAACTTAATTTATTGGAAACTTCAATGCCAAGCACCAAAGCATTTTTTATAATCCCTTTTTTAATCATTTTTGCCGCATAAATTAGAGCATTTGCGCTTGAAGTACAAGCTGTGCAAAAAAGATAACGGTTATAACTTTTAATATTTAACTTTTCACATATTTTTGGTATTTGCGTATCATAACCTAATGTTTTTATACCGCTTAACGCATACTCTTTTTCATTTAGTTCAATTCCCAAAGAGGAAGAGCCGATAAACAGCGCAGTATTTTCATGAATTTTGCCTATCTGTTTTAAAAATGCATCAAAATCTGTTTTTGCTCTGTAATACGGCAGCTCATATTCATCAGCACCCTCTTTTATGCTGATTTTTGAAATCGGCGCATTTTGAACTTCGCTCTCTAAAGCTTTTACATGCGAAGCCAAATTCTCCCCAAAAGCGCTGCATACTCCAAAACGTTCTATAAAAACTCTATTCAATCAATCAACTTTTGTTATAAATTTCGCCAGCGTATCTATATTGATTAAAATCCTCATAGCCTCTTTGCTGTCGTTCAACTTTTTGCCGTATTTGTGGTGCAATGCCATAGATATTTGAAGAGCATCCAAAGAGTCAAGAGCCAGTTTGCTTTCACTTCCGAAAAGCGGCTCTTTATCATCAATTTTATCGGGAGATATATCGCGTCCGCTCTCTTGTACGATTAAAATTTTTAATTCACGCTTGATGTCGTTTAAGCTCATTGACGGCCTTTTTTAAAAATAAATAGCGATATTATAAACATAATAGAACCAAAAAGCAACAAAAAAAGCACTTTGGGTGATATATCAAAAAGCGACGCTTCGTATAATATTATGTCGGAAAATGCATCAAATCCCCATGACATAGGCGATATCATGCTAATCTGCTGCATTAATTGAGGCATAACATACTTTGGTACCATTATACCTCCGATGGCTCCGAGCAAGATATTGCAAAGTCCGCCGACAATTACAGCTTGTGAAGCGCTTTTGCAAAGAGTTGCGATAAAAAGAGCGAAACCGACAGCTGCAAAAGAGAGCGAATAAAGCAGAACAAAAACGGCGGTAAAATTCCCAATATTCAATGCTCCAAGCCCAAAGAGCGGGATTATATATATTCCCACGAAAAGCAAAACAAATCCTTGAGATAGATTTAGAATGTTGTAAGTAAATGTTTTTGCCGCAAAAAACGAAAATGTCGGAAGACGCATACTCTTTAATCTCTGAAGAGTTCCCTGTTCTCTTTCAACGATGAAAACCGTTGAGAGCGGAATCAGCACAAAAAACATGGAAAACACTATCCACGATGGTACGCTTTGTTCCACGCTGTTGGGAATTTTCTTGTTTGAGGGAGTTTTTGTTATAAACGGTTTTAAGATATTTGATACAAAAGGCGGCGCATATTCGCCCATATCTTTTGTATAAAGCAAAATGATTTTTTCTTTCAAAAGTGCTTCAAACAAATAAAGAGCAGTTTGATTTAGCAGCGGTGCATATCTAAGCTCTACGCTTAAAGAGCTGTTTTCGTTACTGCCGAAATTTTCAAAAAACTTTGGCGGTATGGATATAAAAATATCGCTTTGTTCCGTAAAATCACCTTTTTTGCACGAAAAACCCTCCATATCTTGCATGCTTTTTTGAAAATCTTGCGCTAAAGCGTCATTATCTTCGCTTATATGATATGAACAACGCAAATTTTTTCCGCTTTGCGTTACATCTTTTAGCGCATAAGACATGATAATAATAAAAATGCACGGCAATACGAAAAGCGCAATCAAAGCATGCATATCTCTTAAAACTATCAACCCTTCTTTTTTTAAAAGAGCAAAAAAAAGTCTCATAAAAACGCCTTTTCATCAGCGGTTAGATTTAAAAATAATGTTTCCGCAGAAATTGGCGCAAAAGATATTTTTTTGAAGTTAACCCCGATTTCATGCGCAAAATTTAAAAATTCAATGGCTTTTTGTTCACTTAAAACATTGCTTTGAAGGGAGTTTTTTATTTTTGTAAACGGCATAAAAGAGTTTAATCTCTCAAGTTTTTTTTCATCTGTGCCGTCGTTTATCTCAAGTGTCAAAACACTCTCTTTATTTTTAACTTTATATGATAAAAGCACTTTCCCTTTGTCGATAATAGCGATACTATCAGCCAAAAAATCAACCTCGTTCATATAATGAGATGTGTAAAAAACAAGTTTTTTACTATTTCCAATCTCTTTCACGGCTTTTAATATAAACTCTCTTGTGTGCGGGTCTATTCCTATAGTAGGTTCATCTAAAAAGAGGATTTTCGGATCGTTTAAAAGCGATATGGCAAGATTTAATCTTCTTTTTAAGCCTCCCGAGAGCTTATACGCTTTTATCGGTAAATATTTTTCAAGTTTTGTAACATTAAGTGCAAAATCGATGTTATTTTCACGTTTTTTTTGCGATAAATCATTGATTTGAGAGAAAAATTTTATATTTTCATATATGCTCAAAGCAGGATAGAAAGCGAACTCTTGAGGCGTTAAGGAACAGAGTGATTTGTCTTTTTTTAAAACTTCAAAAAAAGGCGTTTCTTTGTATAAAATCTCCCCCTTATCCGGTTTTATGATATTGCAAAGTATAGATATAAGCGTTGTTTTGCCTGCTCCATTTAAACCCAAGAGCGCAAAAATACCTTCGCTTGGAATATTTAAAAATATGTTATCTAACGCGACAACGTTTTTGTAAGATTTACTAATAGCTTTTATCTGTAACATTTTATATTCGCAAATTTTAGAATAAATATTAATTTTATCAGAAAGTAAGTAATTTTTCAATACTATAAAACTTTTAAAAACAAGGAATGGTCGTTTTAATGGCAGGCAAAAAAGTTTTAGCAGTTTTTTATTCGCAAACAGGACAGCTTGAAGAAGTTTTAAAATATTCCATTTCACCGCTTATAAAAGATAAGCTCGTGAGCGTCACCTTCTTGAATTTAGAACCCAAAACACCATTTCCGTTTCCATGGAAAGTTTTGGATTTTTTAAACGTATTTCCGGAAAGCGTTTATTGCGACAAAATAGAGCTAAACGAATTTAATGCGGAAAAAAGCGCTGAGTTTGATTTAGTTATAATAGCTTATCAAGTTTGGTTTTTATCGCCGTCACTTCCGATATCAAGTTTTCTTCAAAGCGATGAAGCCAAAATTTGGCTGAAAAATAAACCGGTCATCACTATCATAGCTTGCCGCAATATGTGGCTTATGGCTCAAGAAAAGATGAAAAAACTTATTTTAAAAAATAGCGGAGTTTTGTGCGACAATGTTGCTTTTGTTGATGGCGGAAATAGTTACGAGACTTTCATAACAACTCCGCGCTGGCTGCTGACCGGTAGCAAAGAGAAGTTTTGGTTTTTTTCTCCGCCTGGGGTCGATAAGCGTAAAATAGCTGAGAGTACGAAATTCGGCGAAGCTATTAAAAATGCATTGCGTGCCGACAAAGAAAAAGAGAAAAAGTCACTTTTAAAGGGGCTTGGTGCGGTACATGTGGATGAAAAATTGATGATGAGTGAAAAAATGGGACATAGGGGCTTTTTGATTTGGGGCAGACTTTTGAGGAAAATCAAAAATTCCAAAATAAGAAAAGCCGTTTTGTGCTTTTATCTTGTGTTTTTGATTTGTATGATCATCGTGGGTTTGCCCGTAATTATCATCTTAAGAGCTCTTTTGTATCCTTTATTAAAAAAGTCGCTTAAAAAGCAAAAAGCATATTACGAAGAGCCCTCAGGTTCACAAATAATAGCGCAGGGGTAGAGATGCGAGAAGTATTTATAAATTATTTGAGCGCGTTTTTGCCGAATGACGCCGTTACAAACGAAGAGATGGAGAGTGTGTTGGGGCAAGCCGGAGATAAGCCTTCCAGAGCCAGAAAAATAGTACTCAAAAGTAATGGCATAAAATCCAGACATTATGTGATAAAAGATGGAAAAATAGTATTTACAAATGCCAAACTAACATCGCTTGCTATTCTTGAACTTGCAAAACAAGGAGCACCTCTTGATGAATTGCAACTGCTTTCATGCGGCACGAGCCTTCCTGATCAAATTATGCCAAATCATGCTTTGATGGTTCATGGCGAGTTAAAAGCGCATCCTATGGAGGTTGTTTGTACTTCAGGTATTTGCGTTAGCGGTGTAATGGCTTTAAAGTACGCTTTTATGGCTATTTACGGAGGTTTTGTGCAAAATGCCGTTGCTGCCGGTTCGGAAGTTGCTTCGCTGCTTTTACAAAAAGAGAATTTTGAGGCCGAATCAAAAACGAAAGCAGATGAGCTTGAGAGATGTCCCGAACTTGCCTTTGAGAAAGATTTTTTGCGATGGATGCTCTCCGATGGAGCCGGAGCTTTATGGCTCTCTTCAAATCCGAACGAAAAAGGTTTGTCTTTCAAGATTAAATGGATTGAGCAGGTTTCATATGCAGGAGAGATGCCGGTTTGTATGTACGCAGGAGCAGACATCGATGAGAATGAGAACTTTAGAGGCTGGCTTGAATATTCGCAAGAAGAGAGAGATAAACGGTCAATTTTCAGCGTCAAGCAGAATGTGAGGCTTTTAAATGAAAATATCGGAGAGTATTCGATCTCAAAACCACTTAAAAAGATAATAGAAAAGAGAAAAATCAAAGTCGAAGAGATAGATTATCTTTTGCCGCACTATTCATCTCACTATTT
>JAIRSJ010000088.1 GCA_031255525.1 Campylobacteraceae bacterium | reverse complement strand
ACAAAATGAGATATTTGCCATCACTGTAAATATAATTTTGATTGTTTTATTTATGATAAAAGGGGCGATTTCGCCCCTTTGTTTTTAAAACAATTACCAATTGATTTTTTCTCTTAAGTAGGTTTTAGCGCATTTTATCTTATCAATTTTTGCGCTTTTATCAAAATATCTTTATCATCTTTCAGGCTAAACCATCTAAATTGTACACCATGCTGAAAGATACCGCTAAGCAAGTCTCCGCTTTGTCTGTACTTTAGATCAAGTTCGGCTATATCAAATCCATTTTTTGTATTTGCAAACTCTAGAAGCCTCTTGTTTTTTGACATATTAGTGTAAAGATAACAATAACCCTTCAAACCGTTCCTGCTGACGCGTCCGCGCAATTGGTGAAGCGTCGCAAGTCCCAAATGTTCCGCCCCTACAATGACAATCGTAGAGAGTTTAGGCAAAGATATTCCAACTTCCACAACAGTGGTAGCCAGTAGAATAGAACCGTTTTTGTTGAACTCTTCCAAAGTCAACTCTTTACTTTTATCTTTTCCATGCGTTACATAAACATTTTTGTACCGATTTTCCCAAAATGCCCTGCCCTCGTCTATAGATTGATATTTGTACGCTTCGCTCTCTTCTATCAAAGGATATATAATTATAGTCTGTCTGCCCTCTTTTATCTCATTTTCTATATGCCATAACATTTTGCCAAAATCGTTTTTACCTATGATATACGTATCGACATCCTTTTTATAGGGTGTCTGTTTTATAAAAGAGTAATTTACTATTGAAGAGTGAATCAGACTCATTGTGCGTGGAATCGGCGTCGCACTGAATTGCAAAAAGTGAGGATGTTCTTTTCTCTCGCTTACCATTTTATGCACAGCATCACGTTGCGCCGTACCAAATCTATGCTGTTCATCAATCATCACCAAATCGCATTTGGGCAATTTTCTATAAAGCAGCACATGTGTTCCTATAATAAAGTCGGCCTTTTCCAAACATGTGTCATCTTTATCACCGCTTGCGACCAAAACACTTCTTACATTTGGAGGCAGCAATCTCTTTGCTTCATCAAAAATCTGTTTTGCCAAAATAGTAGTAGGAACCATAAGCACGGAACATTTTGGCATAGCCATCATAACGGCAGCAAATATTACCACCGTTTTGCCGCTTCCTACATCTCCCATTATCACACGTCTGGCTGCGATGGATTTTGACAAGTCGCCTTTTATATCTCTTATCGCTTTTATCTGTTCATCAGTCAAAGAAAACGGCAGACTTTTTACAAATTCTTGTTCATCTCCCATCAAGACTGCGGAAGCTTCAAAATGCTGTTTTTTATGGCTTAGACGTTTTAAAAATATATAAATTTCTCCGAACTTCAAAGCTTCAAGGGCGTTTTTCAAAGCGCTGTCATAATCCGCGCACAAAGGATTGTGTAAGTCACACAAAGCCTTCGCGTATGTCTTTGGTAACCCTTCATCTTCTAAATTTTTTACATCCAAATACTCATTTATCAAAGATACCATACTTTTTTGGGCAACGGACGTTTTGTAGATAGGCAGCACTCTTCCTGTTTCATATGCAATTTTGGGTTGCAAGAGCTGAAGTTTATTTAACGAATACTCGACTTTTGCCCGTACGAAAAACTTGTTTGTCACTCTAAAGTTTGAGAAATGAAAACTTGTAGGATTAAATATGATTATTTCGACATCTTTATCCCAAGCTTTGGCATAAACTTTCAAAAATTTAGGATATTTTTGAATCTTATCTATACTAATCTCGACAACATTAAACTCATTTATCTTTGGAAATTTATAAACATTGAAATCTTCATACCGTACCGGAGCTATAAGCGCCAACTCTATATAAGAGCCGACGTTTAATTTTTGAAAATTTATTTTATCTTTGAGCGTTTTTGGCGGTATCATTTGTAACTATTGAGAATATAAGCTCATTTATCTCAGGATGCGCAAAAATAAATTCATTCAATTCTTTAAGGCTTAAGCTTTCAATCATTTTGAGCTCATTTTTAAAATATCCAAGCCCCAAACCTCTGTAATATTCATGAAAAGAGCGCGATAGTCTTTGCGAAAGTGTCTCGACTCTCAAAGGCTCGGAGCCAAGTAAAAATTTCTTTGCCTGCTCAAGCTCTTTTTGCGTAACTCCATTTTTACTGAAACCTCTTATAACCTCTTTGACTATTTTTATAGCTTCATCTTTACTCTCATTTTTTGTCTGCAGATATCCTACAAAACTGCTACTCGATTTTTCGGTAGAAAATCTTGAATATGCCGAATAGGCCAATCCTCTTTTCACTCTTATCTCTTCCATCAGCCTGCTACCAAATCCGCTCTCTCCCAATATAAAACTTGCGACTTTCGCTTTGAAAATATCTTTATCATCTGTCTTCAAATAAAGCGGAGCGCCAAAATATATATATGCCTGTTCACTTTGTTTGAGCTGAATTTCGCTTTTTTGCGAAGTGGAGACGCTAAAAGAAGGAAGCTCTCTTTTTTTGCCTATCTTAAGAGATGATAAAAGTTTTCCAAGCAGTTTTTTTGCCTTTTGCTCATCTATGTCTCCTCCTATCACAACGATAAGATTTGCAATATCAAGATGAGTATTTATAAAATTATCAACTCTTTTTGTATTAATCTTTTTTATGCTCTCTTTAGTACCTAAAGACGGGAGTTTAAAAGAGCTGTTTTCATACATCAAATAACGAAGGCGGGTGCTTGCCACATAGTCAAAATCGCTCTCTTCGTCCAAAATCACCCCCAATGTCTGTGTATAAATCTTATCAAAAACGCTTTTTGATAAATTGGGATTTTTTAGTACTTTCTCAACCATACCGACGCCAAACTCAAACTCTTCTTCTAAAGATGAAAGTGCAAAAACCAAAGTCTCACTTCCGCAATTTACATTGAAGCTTACAGCCCTCTCTTCCAAAGCTTTTGCAAAATCAGTCGAACTCATATCCAAAGAACCTTCATTTAGCATTTTGGAAGCAAATACGGCAAGTCCGGCCGTTCCATTGTCTTCAATACTTCCGGAACTTAAAAAAATAAGCTGCATGGAGATTATGGGTAAGCTCTTATCTTCCTCAAAAATTATCGGTACATCAACCCCCTTGATATTTATCAACTTAACTTCTTGACTCATTAAAACTCCTTGTAATAACAATAAACCAAATATCAACCTTATCATCTGTATACCTCCAAAATATTATATGCCGTATCTCTTTTAGCCGGTATCTCCCCTATATCTTTGATGAGAGTTATCATCTCATTTTGATTCATGTGATTTGTAACGCCTGCTGCCGCCACAACATTCTCTTCCATCATTGTACTTCCCAGATCATTTGCCCCGAACATCAAAGAGAGTTGTCCTATATGACTTCCTTGCGTTACCCAAGAGCTTTGAATATTTTGAAAATTATCCAAAAAAAGACGTGATACAGCCAAAAGACGCAAGTATCTATTGGCGGATTGTTTTCTAATATGAGGAATTTGTGCTTTTAGTTCGGTATTGGAAGACTGAAAACTCCACATGATAAAAGCTCTAAATCCGCCCGTTCTATCCTGCAAAGAGCGTATATGCTCCCAATGCTCTATAATATCCTCGTCTCTTTCAACAGTGCCGAACATCATAGTGGCGGTCGATTTCATACCGATTTCATGAGCGGCTTCGTGTACTTTGAGCCATTTTGAAACATCAATTTTATTGGGAGCTATCACGTCTCTTACTTTATCACTCAAAATCTCCGCTCCGGCTCCCGGAATCGAATGCAGCCCTTTTGTATGCAAACGCTCCAAAACCTCTTCTATGCTTACTTTGGAAATTTTTGCTATATAGTCTATCTCTATAGCTGAAAACCCGTGAATAGTTATAGAAGGATAATGCAAGGCTATCCATTCCACTAAATTTTCGTACCACTCCAATTTCAAATTAGGATGAACGCCGCCTTGAAAAAGTATCTGCGTACCGCCTATTTTCATCAACTCTTCAATTTTTTCGCCTATCTCTTCAAAGCTTAAAATATAAGAGTCTTCGTCTTTTTTATGACGATAAAATGCGCAAAATTTGCAATTTACCCAACATATATTTGTGTAATTAATATTTCTATCGACAACAAAAGTGGTAATTTTATCCGGATGCAGCAAGCGTTTTTTTGCCATCGCCAAACGCCCAAGCTCTTCCAATGAAGCTTCTTGTATGAGTTTGAGCGCCTCTTGTTTTGAAACTCTTTCCATCATTTTCTTTCATATCTTTCTTTCCGAAAGCCAGATTATACCTTTAAAATTCTTTTAGATTGTAAAAAATAAAATGTAAAAGTATATAATAACAAAAATTGAAAGGGATTTTTGTGAAAACTATGAAACTTCTTGGGATTCTTATCGCCTTTGTTGCCATCATTCTTATCTTTGAACTGTTCTTATCAAGACTTTTCTCGTAGGAACAGAAGATGAAAAAGTTGCTGATAATTTTAGGTGTCGTTATTTTGCTAATATTTTTTATAACAAGAAACGGCAATAAGCAAGACATAGATTCCGATGCGTTAATTTTAGCGTTTGGAGACAGTATAACTCAAGGTTACGGCGCAAAAGATGATGAGAGTTATCCATCGCAGCTTTCAAAGATGCTCAACATGAAAGTTATAAATAGCGGGATTTCCGGCGAGGTAAGCAGTTTAGCGCTTGCAAGACTTCCGAGTGTTTTGGCACAATACAAACCAAAAATAGTTATTTTATGCCATGGCGGAAATGATATATTACGAAAGCAGGATTTGAAACTTACAAAACAAAATCTATCAAAGATGATAGAATTGATTGATGAAAGCAATGCACAGATAATACTATTCGGCGTACCGACATTGAAAGGTTTTGGCATAGACACAGCGTCTTTTTATGACGAACTGGCAAATGAATACAACTTAATATATGACGATGAGACGCTTGAGAAGATCATCAAAACGCCTTCTTTAAAATCAGACCAGATACATCCTAACAAAGACGGATATCTGCTTTTGGCACAAAGCGCGGAAAAACTGCTCAGAGAAAATTTTAATTTCACGCCCTAAAATCAAATACTATCTTTTCAATACAACAAAATAAAATATCGCAAAAAATACATTTAAATATGCTTTTGGTTTTCCATTTTGTTTTCGCTCATATAAGGCTTCATATTTATCATGCATGAATATTGTCGGTGTTTGTACTTTTGAGCGACAAATCTAAAGTCTTGCTTGGTATTTGAAGATTTTAGTAAATTTTATGCGCAAAGATTTTTCGCAAATTGAAAATAGCAGATAAACATCTGTATATTTGATTTGAAAATTAAAATTTTACTTTTGTGAGTGCTTTAACGCCTATCTTTACTTTTGGCGTTTGCAGTTCAAAATTATCACCTTCATTTATAGTTTCAAGAGCTATCTTTTTAGAATTCTTAACTACTTGTGCAAATCCGTCTTTACTCTCTTTGCTGGGTTCTTTGAGAGTATATGTATTTTGAAAACTTTTGAGTAAATTCTCTTTTAGATTTATTGCATTGGAGGCTTTTGCTTCAAGCGAGACGAGAGACTCTTTTAATGCTTGAGTTTTATATGAAACAATATTTAAAAAAGCATTTTTAAATGAATTTTGCAAAACTTCAAGACGCGCCGTTTGCATTTGAACTCTACTTTTAAGCGAATCTCTTTTGTATAACTCCTGTAAATAATTTAAATATTCTCTCTTTTGCGATATTATCTTTTTTGCCGTACTTGTAAATTGTGTCATTTTAAAACCGATAGTTTGTCTGAGTTCATTTTGTTCGGGCAATATAAGTTCCATAGCAGCCGATGGCGTAGGTGCTCTCAAATCCGCCACAAAATCACTGATAACATAATCTATCTCATGTCCTACGGCTGAAACTACAGGAGTTTTTGCATCAAATATCGCTTGCACCACAATCTCTTCGTTAAACGCCCACAAATCCTCTATGCTTCCGCCTCCGCGCCCCACTACTATAATATCGCAATTAAGCAAATCGGCTTTTGCGATAGCTTTGGCGATAGAACTTGCCGCACCTTCCCCTTGTACCAAAGATGGTATAAGCGACAGTCTTGCCAACGGCCATCTTTTATCGGCAATTTGCAATATATCATGCCATGCTGCTCCTGTGGGCGAAGTTACAACCGCAATGCTTGAGGGAAATTTAGGCAATCTCTTTTTATTATCAAAATAGCCTTTCTTCTCAAGTTTTGATTTTAACTGTTCATACGCCTTTGCCAACGCACCTTCGCCTGAAGGTTCTATATAAACACAGTTTATTTGATAAGAACCTCTCGGAGCATAAACTCCGATACTTCCGTTGATAACTATACTCATACCGTCTTCAAGTCTAAATTTCAATCCTTTGACGTTGCCTTTGAACATGACACAGGATATGGAAGAAGCTTCATCTTTGAGCGTAAAATATATATGCCCTGCAGTGTGATAGGTAGGACGCGAAACTTCGCCTTGCACTTTTACATGCAAAAACGTACTCTCCAAAAGAGCTTGTATCTGTTGATTTAATTCGGCTACACTTTGTGGTTTTAGCATTTTTCGGCAATGATCAGAGTTGATATATTCATGGAAAAACTTTTAGCGTAACGAATCTTAAATCCGACTTCCGTTAACTCTTCCTGCAGCATGGAAGAGGTCAAAAATCCATCTATAGATGAAGGTAAATATTTATATGCTTCGTAATTTTTTGAGATAAATCCGCCGATAGAAGGTAAAATTTTATTTAGATAAAACTGTTTTATCTTTTGCAAGACTCCGTTTTTATCCTCTTTGGTAAATTCTAAAATAACTACAAAACCGCCTTTTTTTATAACTCTTGCAAACTCTCTGAAAGCTTCTTTGCGTTTTAACACATTTCGTATGCCGTAGCTTATGCTAACTATATCGGCACACTCATTCGGAAGAGGAATGTTGTTTGCACATGCTTTGATGAAGTCAAAATTTTCAAATTTTTTTTTGGCTATATTTAGCATTTGAGAAGATGGATCAACACCCAAAATTCTTTTAACTTTAACGCCTTTTTTATATGAATATTTTTGCCAAAAACTTATCATATCGCCCGTACCGCAGGCGACATCTATTATCATTTTTATCTCTTTTTGATTTAATTTATCAAAAGCAATACTGCATGCTTTTTTGCGCCAAGATACATCTATGCCCATACTTAAAACTCTATTTGCTTTATCGTAAGTCGAGGCTATGTCGTCAAACATTTGTACAATCTTAACTTGTCTGTTATCAGTATCCAAAAATAGTTCCTTTAAAAAAAAATTTGACAATATTACCATATTAAATCAAAAAACTTTTAATTAAATTCGGATATTCGCCCGGATTAATTTTGAGAATGATTGACGGCAAATCTGCAACAATATTTACATTATTTTGATTTGTGATGATTGTAGTCTTGATTTACTTTCAAGAGGCACTTTGCGCAAACGCCGAAATGATATACTCCAGCACAGCTTCATACTCTTCTTGATTTACGGCAGATATCTGTTTGTGCATAGTTCCCGATGCGCCACCCACACCTTGCATTCTTTTATCGGATAACACCTTAAGTCTGTCTGTCATCTCGCTTGCGGTAAGTTCTATTAACTTTCTGCTTACTCCAAAAGCTTTTACATCGCCTGAATGTCCATGACAACCAAGACACCTCTTTTTATAAATTTCCTGACCTTCTACAGTAGAATTATCTTGTGAAAATAAAAAACAACATGATAAGAAAACCATAGTAACGACACATTTAAAAAATCTGTTTTTCATATCTAAAAGCCTGCTTTAATTGTTAAAAATAAATAAACTTATTAGGATAACAGATAAAAGCTTAAATCAATATATTTAATAGAAAAGTGTTGATTTTATATATGATAATGCTTCTCAAGTATTTTTAATTATTAATTTGTTTATACCAGCCGAATATATCGTTTTCTATGCGTGAATTATGGATAAGTTTCAAATTTAAGTTCGTCTTTATACTGCGTCCTTCTGCACTTGAAAACAAATTGCTGTGAAAAATTAAAAACCAGTCAACCTTGTTTCTCATAGCTTGCAAAAAGTTACTGCCGCCTTCCATCATGATATTTTTATATTTTTTTGGAATATCAATGTTATTTTGAATAATTACTTTTCTGTTTTTAACATTAAAAAGCGGCGCGCTTTTATCTATCTCTTTTTGCGAGCATATGAGTATATCGGGTGCTTTTCCGTTTATCAGTCTCGAATCAAGTGTGGGTTTATCAATACGCAAAGTTTCTCCGCCGATAATTATCAAGTCGCAAACGTCTCTTAACTTATGTGTAAATTCTCTTGATAAAAGAGAGGTTATGATACCGTTATCATAACTGCCGTCCAATCTCATCGCAAGTTTGAAAAATGAAAAACTCCCTTTTTGCCACGATAAAAAAGGTTCTATTAACTCTTTGCACTCTTTTTTACAAATTCCAATTGCAACTTTAACGCCCGCTTTTTTGAGTATTTCGCTACCGCCTTTTGCTCTCTTGGTGTTATCTTCGGTGCCTATAACGACTTTTTTAACACGTAATGCACAAATCAATTCGGCGCAAGACGGCGTTAAACCTTGATGAGAACAAGGCTCAAGAGTAACGTAAAGGGTGGAATCTTTCAGCAAATTTTGATGATTGTGCAATATAAAAGTATGTAGTTCATTTGGATTTTGCGGAAATTTTAAAAGCGGATTTAACCTTGATAGTGCCTCCTTAGCAGCTTCAAGTTCCGCATGAGCAAGCCCGGCTTTTTTATGGGCATTTATAGATAAAATGGCACCGTTTTTATCTGTAATAACACAACCTACTGCAGGATTTGGATATGTTAAGACTTGATATTTCCAAGCCTCGCTTATAGCCAAAAGCATATAAAATTCATCTACCATTCAAAATAGGTTCTTGCCTTTTTTATATTTTTGTATAAAATTTTCTTTTTATCAATCTCAACACCATCATCATCGGCATCTTTTATCGCACCTTCTATACTTTCATCGTTATCCAATCTTATCTTCACTTTTTCTCCGATAGAAGCTTTGAAATGTTTTGGCAACTTTAAACTTCTCTCAATTCCCGGCGAGCTTACTTCTAAATAATAGTGTCCGCTAACAGGAGGATTTAAATCAAAAATAGGGGAAAGTATTTTGCTGATCTCCTCGCATTTTCCCAAATTGATACCATCTTCTGAAGTTATATAAATGCGAAAAATTTTACGCCCGTTTTCAGTGACACTCTCCGCATCATAAAGTTTTACACCGCAATTTTCAATCAATTTTTCTATATTTTCATTCACTGTTTTTCGACCCTTTTTCTATCTCTTTAAACAATTTATCTATGCGATTTTGTTCTTCGAGAAGATTATCAAAGCGAAACGTAAGATTTGGCGCGCGAAACCAGCCCTCTTCAACAGCACAATAATTTTGGATATATTTTTTTATCTTGTTTAATTTTGCATATATCTGCGATATTTCGCTCTCATCAAGTAAAGTTTTATCAAGATACACTTCGGCGTCATAACGCCCTTTGTGGCATACGACATCCGTAACACAAAGTCCCACAAGCTGTTCATCTTCAAGTTCGGACAATGCTTGCGGAATAAGCTCTTTTAGTATACTTTCAACTCTTTTTAACTTAACATCCTGCTGTTTCATAAAACCGCTTGTTCCTCTATGTGTTTAAAACTTTCTATAAAATCTCCAACTTTTATATCGTTATAATTATCAATACCTATACCGCACTCAAAACCTTTTGTGACATCTTTGGCATCATCTTTAAAACGTTTTAAAGATGAAATTGTACCCTCAAAAATTACGATCCCATCTCGTATAACTCTGACTTTAGCGCCTCTGTTGATGGAACCGTCCGTCACCATACATCCGGCAATAGCGCCGATTTTAGGTACTGTAAATACTTCTTTGACTTGCGCTTGTCCTAAATTTTCCTCTCTTATGATTGGCGACATGAGTCCGCTTAAAAGTCCTTTTACATCATCTATCAAATTATAAATAACATTATATGTTTTTATCTCTACACTAAGAGCTTTGGCTTTCTCTTTAACAACTCCTGTAGGACGCACATTAAAGCCCAAAATAACGCTATTTGCACTTGCAGACGCTAATGTTATATCACTCTCGCTAATGCCGCCTATACCGCTATGAATGATATTGATTTTTGTCTCTTCATTGCGAAGTTTTTCCAAGCTGCTTTTAATTGCCTCAAGACTGCCGCCAACATCTGCTTTTACAATAACAGGCAGTGCTTTTAACTCTCCTTCGGCTATCATAGCTCCAAGCTCGTCTATAGTAACTTTCGTGCTTCTTGATAACTCTTTTTGGCGTAAATATTCGGCTCTTTTATTTGCATACTCTCTTGCAATTTTATCGTTGGCAACTTTAACTACTGTCTCACCGGCCAAAGGAACTTCGCTAAGTCCGATTACAACACCCGGTTCTCCCGGATGTATAGCTTCTATATTGTGCCCCGACGCATTTAATAAAGCTCTCACCTTGCCATATGCGACGCCGGCTACAACCGTATTTCCAACTCTCAAAGTTCCGTTTCTTACGATTATCGTAGCTACAGGTCCTCTGCCTTTTTCCATAGAACCTTCTATAACTGTGGCTTTAGCATCTCTTGCGGCATCCGCTTTGAGTTCCATAATCTCAGATTGAAGCAAAATAACATCCAAAAGATGTTCTATGCCCTCTCCTGTTTTTGCAGACACATATACGAACTCATATTCTCCGCCCCAATCTATAGGTAAAACGCCGACTTCTGCCAATTGACTCTTAGCTTGATCCGGATTTGCGGTTGGTTTATCCATCTTGTTTACTGCGATAATCATAGGAACTTTCGCTGCTTTTGCATGCGATATGGCCTCTAAAGTTTGCGGTTTTACTCCATCGTCCGCCGCAACGACTATAATTACTATATCGGTTACTTGCGCACCTCTTGCTCTCATTTCGGTAAATGCTTCGTGACCGGGAGTATCTATAAACGTAATTTTTTTACCGTCTTTTTCTATCATATAAGCGCCTACATGTTGCGTTATGCCGCCGGCTTCGCCGCTTGCCACACTTGCGTTTCTGATATAATCCAAAAGCGATGTCTTGCCGTGGTCTACATGCCCCATTATAGTGATTACCGGCACGCGAACCTCTAAGTTTTTGCTATTCTCTTCATCATAAGCTTTAACATAGTCAAACTCTTCCTGTTCGTTTACAACATTTACCTCTATACCAAACTCTTCAGCTAAAATCTCTATGGCATCTTTATCCAAAAAATCATTTTTAGTTACCATAACGCCAAGTCCGAAGAGTATCTTTATGATTTCTGAGGGCTGTTTGTTCATCTTTTGAGCAAACTCATAAACTCTAACCTCTTCTGATATCTGCACAGCCTTAACTTCAGGCGCACTTTTATCTTCGACTCTCTTTTTATGTTTTTTAAAACTCTTTCGCTGAATACCTTGATCTAAAAACGGATTATGTTTTATCGTCTTTACTTGAGATGTGATTTGATTTTTATGCTCTTCGTCATGCTTTTCAAGTTTGATAGTAAGATCCGGCAGTACGACCATATCATCTTCTATATCATAATTACTCTCGCTTAGATTTCTATCCAAAAGCAGATCTATTTTTGAACTCTCCTCTTTTTTGGCAGCAATCACTTTTTTAGGTTTTTTCTTTTTACCGCGGGCTTCGCTTAGCTGCTGCATATTTGCCGCCATGTTGATAAACATAGATTCCAAAGATGGTACGACTTTAGGCGCAGGTTCGCTTTTCTGTGTAACAGAAAGCTGTTCTGCAGCCTCATCTTTTTTCTTTTTGACAAATACAAGCCCTCTTCTTTGCTTTAGACTAACCTCTGCCAAAGATTCACGTGCGGGCTGCTGAGTTTTTTGCGTTTGTATCTCTTTTTGCTTTACCTCAATGCTTTTAGTATCTTTTGCGACTTCTTTTTTTTGCTCTTTTTGACGTTCTTTATGCTCGACATCTTGTGTTTTTGGTTTTTCTTCTATCTCTTCTATCTCTTGCTTCTTGGGTTTTTCTTGTTTAGGTCGCGCTTTTTTTTCTTTTGACTCTTTTTTCTCTTGAATATTCTCTTTTGCTTGCGGACTGTTATCTATACCCGTTAAAATAAAATTTACAAGTCTGTCGGCTTCTTCAACGCTTAGAGTGCTGGATGGAGCCTTAACATCAAACTTTAATAACAAAGCTTTTTCTATAATGTCTTTACTGCTGAAGCCAAGCTCGCCTGCTATATCTATAATCTTTACCTTTTCAACCATCAGATGTTATCTCCTTAAAATTTTCACCGTTTTTATACGATAAAGTTAGGTTGTATTTTTGATTGATTGTTTTTATAAGCTTCTGTTGATTGCCGTTTAAGCATACCTTGCAAATATAAAAACTTCTCCCGTCTTTTTCAAATATCTTCAAATTACCGTCTTTAATCTGAAATCTGCAAAGAGACTCTTTCGTTAAACGTCTTTTGCAAACTATACACATACGTACGGGAATATTTTTTTTGTTCATATTATACCAAAATTTCTTTTTTATCAACTTTTAGTAATAAAAAACCCTTGATTATCAAGTTCAAGCTCCATAACTTTAAAGTCGCTAAACTCAGTTTGCAACGCATGCAAAAGCTTTTTTGCATGTTTTAGATAAACAAGATTTAAAAAACTTGAACCGCTGCCTGATAATACGCTCATTAAAGCTCCGTTCTCAAGTGCAACACGTCTTACGTCAAATAATTCGGGCAACTTGCCCATTCTTATCTCCTCATGCAACTTATCGCATGCCGCTGTTTTTAACATATCCCAATTCTCACTCATAAAAGCAGCGCTCATAAGCGCAGCACGGGACAGATTAAAAACTACATCTGTTATTTTGTACTGCTTTGGTAAAATTCCTCTTGCTGACTCCGTAGATATCGAAATATTCGGTATTACCACAACTGCACAAATGTCTTTTGGGAGCTCTTTTTTTAACATGATGACTTTTCCATTATACGTAACACTCACGGCAAATCCGCCGTAAACACAAGGCGTTATATTGTCCGGGTGAGATTCTAATTTCAAAGCGCAATTTAAAACCTGCTCTTTGTCTACATTATAGCCAGCCATATGATAAGCTGAGGCTATAGCTCCCACTATTACTGAAGACGAACTACCAAGTCCGCGCGAAAATGGAATGGAATTTGTAAAAGCGAAACGAAAATTGTCTTTTTTGCCTACGAGTTCATTGTAGGTATCATAAAAAATATTAACAAAAGTGTTGTTTTTTTTAATATATGGCTTATCGCTTCCCTCGCCTTTCACCGATATGGACAAGTAATTTGAACGCTCTATCACAGCTTCATTATACAAACCAAGAGCAAGCCCCAAAGTATCAAAACCCGGTCCTAAATTTGCACTGGATGCAGGAACTCTTATCTTCAACTCTTAACCTCTCTTTTAAATCGCTGATAAAATATATAACGGTTCGTTTTCGTTGTTGAATTTCTTTCTATCTAAAATATTTGGGAGCTTAAACGGTTCTGTTTTGGCCATGATATTTTCTTTTAGCACAATACTCTTTTTTTCTTTAAAAAACCATTGATTTCCAAAAGCTTTAATGGGAGAATTTTCATTAAACACAAAACCTTCGCATGCAAAAAGCGGCACACGCAATGCGATTTGTAAACTTCTTAGATAAACATAAGTTACCTTTATGGACATAAAACTTCCGGGTCCTTTTGCATAAAAAAGTTCACTGCAAGTAAAGAAGTGTGAAATCTTTTTGAATATTTTCGGCAGCGAGTCGGATACCATCTCGTCGCTTTTAAAGCTTTTTATCAATCTATCGCCTTCATAAACACCAACAAGCAATGGCGATGACAGCGCTACAACAAGCACGCTTACTTTTGGTTTTATGCGAACGCCTTTATTGGCTCTATGGAATTTGCAAATGTTTTTATCTCGTAATTTTGCGGATCTTTCAATATCTCTTTCGTAAGCAGATGGTTTAGTTTATGACTTCCTGCAAATGAGTCATAATTACCGAGCATAGGCATACCAAGCAAACATAAATCGCCTATGGCATCAAGAATCTTATGTCGAACAAACTCGTTTTGAAATCTCAAACCTTCATGATTTAATATCTTTTTTTCATCTAAAATTATAGTATTATCGAGCGAACCGCCAAGACCAAGCCCCATACTTCTTAATATTTGAGCCTCTTTCAAAAATCCAAATGTTCTTGCTCTTGCGATATCGTTTAAAAAATTTTTCTTGCTAAATTCGTATGTGTACTCTTGTCTTCCGATAGCAGGATGCGCAAAATCTATCACAAAATGATAGATAGGTTCGCTTGATGGCGTTACTCTGGAAAACTTATCGCCGTCTCTCACTTCTACCTCTTTTTTTATAATAATTACTCTTTTATTATCTTCGAGGGCTCTTGTTCCTGCTTCATCAAGCATCATACAAAAACTAGCGCTGCTTCCGTCCATGACCGGAATTTCACCACCGTCTACGACAATGCGAAGATTGTCTATACCATAAGAGTTAACGGCTGATAAAAGGTGTTCTATGGTAGAAATACTTTTTTCGGCACTTAAGCCTATAACTGTTGCCATCTGCGTATTTATAACATTTGACGGATGAGCATTTATGCTCATACTCACATCTTGACGATAAAATACTATGCCGCTGTTTGCTTCCATAGGTTCTAACACAATGCGTATAGGCTCGCCTTTGTGTAAACCTATGCCTATACCTTCCACACGGCGCCGTATTGTCTTTTGCCTCAAAATCTTTTCCCTTCTAAACTATTCTCGTATTTATACCACATTTTGCTTCAAAAGTATAGTTTCCGGACTGTTTGAAGCATATTTACCGTCCAATACCATTTATCGCTTTATTGGCACTCTCTACCAAATCAAACACATTCTCTTTAAGCCACTTCTCATCCATCCACTCTTCGGGCCTTACTTCAATACCCTGAACAACTATACCAAAATGCAGATGGTCTCCAAATACAAAACCCGTTTTGCCTGTTCGTCCTATCACCTGACCGTTTATCATCTCATCTTCCTTGTTCACTGAAAGCTCCGAGCAGTGCGCATAAAGCGAATACAATCCAAGTCCGTGATCTATTAAAACCATCTTGCCGTATATTCCGTTTTCATCGGCGAACGCAACGGTTCCCGAATTGCTCAAAACTATCTCAGCTTCTGCCGTACTTGCCATATCAAGCCCAAGATGATAAGATTGGCTTAACAAGTTTTTATTATATTCATACATTCTAAAATCGCCGTATCCGGCAACAACCGCACCATTTTTTAAAGGGAAAAACGGTCTGAGTCTAAAAGTCTTATTATAATTCACCGTTGAAGTGACTTGTTGTATGGTGGATAAACTATCATCTCTAATCTTCTCATTCACAAAAACAAATCTCTCAAGCGCCGAAAGATTTTTCGTACCCTCGTAATCAAACTCTTCTGCAAGCGGATAGACAGAATTATTCAAAAAATTGTCGCTAAGCGCAATCCTTGAAACTCTATAATTCTTATCCTGCAAAAAATACTTAATTCTGTTTTTGGCAATATTCCCCGCTAAATCTTCAGCAATTATCTCGGCTGAAAAGTTTTTTTGATTGACCGGCCAAGCCACAAAAGCTATATAATAACCTTTTTTATTAAAAGGAGCGGCTCTAAACTGCTTACCATAATTTGTCTGGATATAAACATCTTTTAAGTTTTCATCATCGGCTTTGAATATAACCATTCCGCTGCCGCCTTTAGTAACCTTGTAAGAATTCACGACCGTATAAACGCTCGGCTGTTTAGTGTCCACAATTACCGAATAAACTTTTTGAATTCTATTGCCCATGAAAAAGTTCCACAAGCTTTTATCTACAACTTCAAATGTTAGATAATATTGATTTTTTTTACTGAAAAATCCTGTTTTTGGAAACGATATGTTAAAATCAATCTCTTTGTCGCTGCCGCTATACTTATTGTTTGCTAGGGTTATATTATTTTCGCCGTCACTTATTTGTATCAAAACCCGTTTAACTCCACTATCATCTTTAACTTTTGCCGCTATAGGATTTTTAAGATTCCAGTAAATCTCTTCATCAAGTACAACATAAGGCTCATTTCGCTCAAATATTGCAGTATTATAAATGAATGCCAATACAGGGATGACTATTAAAACCATAAATATAACAACGCTGCGATTTTTATTCACTCTTCTTCTCATGCTCTACCATTCCTTTATCAAATTCATCTAATATCATTGCGGCTATAGCGTTCACATCCGTTATCTCGCTCTCAAATCCGGCAGCTCCAAAATGTCCGCCTCCGCCGAATTTCAAAGCTATTTTTGATACGTCAAGATAGTTTTTACTTCGCAAAGATATCTTAAAACTGCCGTCCTCTTCTTCTAAGATCATAACAGCAAGTTCTACACTCACAAGCTCTCTTGCAATATTTATAATATCTTCGGTATCCTCTCTTTTCGCTCCGCTTCGCTTCAAATCATCCTGCGTAATAATAACAAGCCCAACTTTACCGTTTTTAAGTAAATCGACAGTTTGCATTACATGCTCTTTTAGTCTGAATCTTGCAAGAGGAACACTCTGTTTTAACTGTTTTGAGATATATATAGGATCTGCTCCAAG
Source organism: Campylobacteraceae bacterium (assembly GCA_031255525.1). Classification (GTDB taxonomy): domain Bacteria; phylum Campylobacterota; class Campylobacteria; order Campylobacterales; family Campylobacteraceae; genus JAIRKW01. The sequence continues at coordinate 231 of JAIRSJ010000088.1, read as the reverse complement.
CTCTATCAACTCTGCAGAATTCATAAAAGTTTTTGCGCTCATATTGCCGTATGCAAAAAAACCGGTATCATCAATATTCCCGGCATAAAGACACGTAGCGGCTTTTGCTGATATTTTAACGCCGTTTGCTTTCAGCATCTCAAAAACTACCATGCAAGCGCTTGAAAATTCAGTCGCTACAAGATTTATAGTGCCAAAATTTAAGTTTGTCAAATGATGATCTATATTTAT
>JAIRSJ010000086.1 GCA_031255525.1 Campylobacteraceae bacterium | reverse complement strand
ACAAAATGAGATATTTGCCATCACTGTAAATATAATTTTGATTGTTTTATTTATGATAAAAGGGGCGATTTCGCCCCTTTGTTTTTAAAACAATTACCAATTGATTTTTTCTCTTAAGTGTCTTGAAGCATTAACATTTAGAGTTCTTCCTACATTATCCGTTTTATTGACTTGTCCGAAACCAGCCCAATCGCTGCCTTTTCCGGCAAATATAACTTTGAAAGCAGGGTCATGTACAAGCCATGAGTCCGATTTGATATCTATTGTAACACTATATGGAGTATTGGGTGAATTTTTAGTTATTCCAAGTGTCTCTTTGCCGCTATTTATAGCATCGGTATAATATTTTGGCGTCGTATCATATGTACTCTTAGTTAAGCTTGCAGAGCCTTGTATTATTTTAAACTCTGTGGCATTTCCTTGATTTATTGCATGAGCACTGTTTATGTACCAATCGGGATATTGGTCATTTTTATTTGAGAATTTGACTATATCATAAAGATTTCTATCGCAATATACAGGACAATAAATCTCATAGCGTATACTGGCATTCATATTGTTTTGGTTTAAAACTATATATTCTGACTTTTCAGAGTGAACTCTGCCATAATACATATGAACACTTCCGTTGCCATTAAACGAATCAAAACTTTTGATACTATTGATACTGTTCGGAAAAGTAATATTAAAATCATCGGATTTAACTATAAATGGTTTTTCAGGTTTGGAAGGTCTTACAAAGTTAAAGCCTAAGTTAGAATATGCCGTACCATTGATGAAGTTATCCTGAGTTGTTTTTAGTATAGCCAATCCATCATTTTTTGTATTGTTTGATATTATATCCGCTCCGGTTTTTTTAATATACATTATGCGTTTTGAAGGTTTGTCCCCTTTTCTGTTATCCCAACCTGTGACATTATCGTTTGCGAATTGTACGTTGTACTCCCTATCTTCGGCAAAACAATCTTTGTGATAGTTGATAGCTGTAGAGTTATCATCTAAAATAGCGGAGATACTCATATCTATATTGGCATGCATTGCAAGTTCGCTTGATATATATGTATTATTTTGTCCAAAATCTGAAATTTTATATGTGCCGTTAAATGCTTTTGGTATAAATCTCAATTTTGAAGTTACCGCTATATCGCAGCCAACTTTCCCGTCTGCGCTATGATTATTTGTAAGTTCGTCAAGACAATCTTTGTGGACTTTATCTTTAGAGGCAAAAAGCTTGTCCGAGAGAATAATGTCTATATCTCCTATATTGTGATAGTTTATACTTATGTTGCCTATACCTTTGTTTATATCGGAAGATTTTGTCATAACTTCACCGGAAGCATTAATATCAAGTTTGCAAGCGGAAGGTTTTTTTAAAGTTGAGTTCACGTGTATGATATTGATAGCTTGCTGGTTATAATCTTTTGCCAAAGCTCCACCGTTTTTCAAAGCTTTTATCTGTCCGTCGTTAAACTTTCCACCGATTAAATCTTTGCCAAAGGCGTTGTTTAAAACAAACTCTTGAGGACGCACAACAAATATATCCGAACAAGTTGAATTTGTTTCTGATGAACCTAAGAGGTGATAATTTACCTTAAATGTTCCACTGTCGGTTACATTGTGCAGTGTCACTTCAAAAGGCATAATTGTCTGCGCAGGTTTAAGAGTAAAGGTGTTAATGTTTTTTTTGAGTATTTTTACGTTGTTGCAATTTGGCAAAGGGGTATTGTATTCTACAAAGTCTATAGTTACATTCATATCACCGCCTAAATCTTTTGAGACTTTGCCTCGTTCGTGGTATACTAATTTGACATTGAATTTTTTATCCGCTATTTGTGTATAAAGAGCGGTTTGTCCATGAGAATTTACATCCAACGAAGCTCCGGCTTTTGCATTGAAATTTTGATTTACAACTAAAAAACTGCCGCTCGCGCGTTTTTGTGCAACTACATAGTGATATACAGACATATAATCTTCAACTTCTCCGTCAATCGTCCAAGGATAGTTATTTAAATAACTTTTTGGCGGATTGTAGGGCAAGATATTGGTAATGTTTTTTGTGTTATATCTGAATCTAAAAAAAGTTTTTGTTTTATTGTCGGCGTTTTTTATGATGAATTCCGGCATTGTATAATTAAACTCTATATATCCGCTGTTGTTGATATCTTGCAAATTGTCGGCTATTTTACTTGAAAATGTCGCAGATTGCAGTGCTATCCACGCGTTTAGGAAGCCTTTCGTAGCACCATTGGAATTTACTTTTACTCTAAAATTATATTTTTTATTGCTTACAAATGTAAAATTCTGTAAATTCGACCAAGTGGTGTTGTTTTCCAAGCGCACTTCTACGCCATCATCATAATTATCGCCGTTAGCATTTGGATTTGATTTTGAGAAGCTGTCGACAGATGCGTTTAAACCTAAATAAAGATTTTTATTTATCACATGAAAAGCTTCTCCAAAACTTCCAGGTGCATCGCTTCTATCTAATGGTGCTAATGCAAAATCAGCATGCACAACGGCTCTGTCGGTTTCCATATTTACAACAGAGTAGAAATTTGCAAGAGCTATAAAGTTGCTTGAATGTTCAATACCATTTTCTTTTGCACCGTAACAAGCCTTTTCGTAATATTTTGTATTTGGAATACTCATGTTGTTATGACATATCGGAGTTACGCTGTTTACACCTCTATTGTTAGGTCCATTCCATGTATATTTTCCACCTGATGCCCAAGTTTGACCGACATTCAGGCCGTTCATCTGCGGTTTTTTCATTCTGATATAAAAAGTTGAGTTTGACGATGGAAGTAAAAAGTTATACTCCCCCTTACTATTTGTCAGTTGCGACCCAAGATGGTTATAAGCTATATCGTATACTTGTATTTCTATATCTTTTAATCCATTTGATTTTTTTTCAGAACTGCTCAAAATACCATCGCCATCTGCGTCCAAATATACTTTTCCTTTGATGACGGGCGCCATTTGGCACGCAGTGAAATCGTAACTATTGTCCGCATAAAACTTGGTATCTCTCCAAGTGCCGGTAAGAGGATTTAATTCGTATATATAAAATCTGGAGTTTATATATAGCATACCATTTAAAAACGACATGCCCCATATCTCCGCTTTTGTATCCAATGTGAATTTTTGAACTTCAGTATATCTCCAGTTATTTTGGTTGTTTTTATCAGGCGTCACTTTAAGGAGGTGAAAATTTTTATCCTCTGAAATCATGATATAAGCGTTTCCATCAGCATCAATTGCCATGTCCGACTGAACTTTGTAACTTGCAAAGCGAGCATCTGAAGGACTTTCAGGTTGTAACACGCCGCTTTTGCTGACTTTTTGTGTCGAAGGATCATATATCATCATTCTGGCATCTCCATCCAATCTATCCTGATTGTACCCTATAAAATATATTTCACCGGTTTTCTGATTAACTTCGCCGCCTGCCCAACCTCTAAAGTCTCTGAATTCTTTAAAGCTGAAAGAGCTTGCTATTGATGATACTTGATTTTTATATATACGTTCTATCTGGTTTGAGTATTTTACATAATCCCATTGATACATAACCAAAGCACCGCTTTGATCCGTTCCTAAAGCTATTGTATCCGGATTTCTTCCGCTCGCTCCTTGATATTCGCTTTGAACGTTCAGGTTGTACTGTTTTTTTGATGTAAGGGTTGTTTGAATTCCAGGCTTAAGCCCGTATACTTTAAATACGTTGGAACTGTCCTGTACATAGTACAAAGAGTTACAGTCAAAATTTAATCTTGCATCATTTAAATTTTCAATTATTGCTTTTGCCGCGACATTGTCAACAAATGAAAATAAAACTATAAAAATAAAAGTGCATTTGTAAAGCAAAGTTGAAAAAACAACTTTACGCTTATAGATACCATTACTCATAACTAATCTCTCCTTTTTGCTTTTTAATGACATAAAAAGCAGATATAAAATATTATTTTGTAAAAAACTCTTTGATATGCAAACTAATTTACATATTTATTTTAATTATTATAAGTAAGAATTATAAATTTAATTTTATTGTGATACTTATGGATTTTATTAAGTAGGTAAATTAAGCAATTGTGCAGAATTTTTTATATGTGTATTTTTTATCTGAGATATAAATATTATTTTTTTATATGCAAATATTTAATTTTGTTAAAGGCGGACTTGATACATATAAAGTTGTTCAAGATTTTGTCTGCGAAATATTTCGGCGCATAGACCGCTTTTATAAAATTTTACTCATAAACTTCATTTGGATGAAAGCAAAAAATAAGGTTATTTTTTTAAATTTATTGGGGTAAAGGGTTAATTTTAGAGCAGTTGAAAATTGTGAAGTAATGAGGTTTGCGTTAGTTTAATTATTGTGATTAATAAAAAATTTACAAGCTAAAACTATCCGTAAAATTGCGGATAGTTTTAAAAGTTTGTT
>JAIRSJ010000045.1 GCA_031255525.1 Campylobacteraceae bacterium | reverse complement strand
ATAGCAAAACATCTAATATGTACGCAGTAATACTTCCGTAATTAGCGCTATTTGCTATGCCTTCTATCGTGAGAGGAGCTGATTTTGGCGTCAGGCTTATATGAATCTCATTCATTTTGTTTGAGATAGTTGCGTCAAACATCTGTTCGCTCTTCAAAATCAATTGCGACTCATCTGCATTTGGTTGAATTAGTTCCGCATACTCTGTATCTGAAAAATTTTGCAATTTTTGCGCTGGTGATTTTATTCTAAGACCTTTAAAGATAAACACCATCTCTTCGTTGGTATTTTTTTGTTCCACGAAGCCTTTCCATTCATCATCAAGCGATAAAGTTATCTCAATATTTTGCGTTTCGTTGTTGTGAATTTTGTAACTTAAAATATTTGCTGCAAATAGTGGTAAAGAGATGAAAAATAGCAGCAATAAGATGCGAAACATATCTTCTCCTTTAGTCAAATTATTATACATCATGATACATTAAGAGCCTTTAAGATAAAATAATGGGCTTTAAATAGAGGAAATAGTTGTGAATACCATAAAAATTTACGGTGCAAAAGAGAATAATTTAAAATCAATTAATTTAGAAATACCAAAAAATAAACTGATAGTTTTTACAGGAATTTCAGGAAGTGGTAAAAGTACGCTTGCTTTTGATACGCTTTATGCCGAAGGACAAAGACGTTATATAGAATCTCTCTCTTCATACGCAAGACAATTTTTGGACAGAGTAGGAAAGCCGGACGTAGACAAGATAGAAGGACTTACTCCAGCCATAGCAATAGATCAAAAAACCACAAGCAAAAATCCTCGCTCGACAGTGGGAACAATTACCGAAATATATGATTATCTTAGACTTTTGTATGCCAGAGTGGGACACCAGCACTGTCATCAATGCGGCAAACCAATATCTAAAATGTCAAGTGCAGATATCATCGAACAGGTTTTAAAGCTTCCTGAAAATGCGGCGCTTGTTATAACTTCTCCTCTTGTACGCGAAAAAAAAGGTACATTTGCGGATATGATAGAGTCTTTGAGGCTTGAAGGATACGTTCGAGCGATGATAGACGGCGTGATGGTGCGGCTCGATGAAGATATAGAGCTTTCAAAAACCAAAAAACACACTATAAAAGTTGTTATAGATCGCGTTGTCATGAAAGAGGAGAATAAAGAGCGAATAGCTTCCGGCGTTGAAAAAGCTTTAGAAAAAAGCTTTGATGAAGTTGAGATAGAGATACCAAATGCAAAAGAGATAGGATATCCGAAAAATATTATCCATTTTAGTGAGCATTTAGCATGTTTTGACTGTAAAATAAGCTTCAATCCTTTAGAGCCTTTATCGTTTTCATTTAATTCCCCAAAGGGAGCTTGTTCTTCTTGTGACGGACTTGGTATAAAATATGCTTTGGACATGAGCAAAATTATAAATGACGATTTGAGTGTAGAAGATGGGGCGGTCAAGATACTTTACGGTTTCAATAAGAGTTTTTATTACAAATTCTTAATCGCATTTTGCAAAAGCGAAAATATAAATACGACAATCCCATTCGGCGAACTTCAAGAGCATGAAAAAAAGGCTATTTTACACGGACGAACTGAGGTTGTAGAGTTTTTTTGGAAGCGTCACAAAATCAATAAAAAGTTTGATGGTGTGACGCAGATTGCTTATGATATGATAAAAGACGAGCAGACCCTTGGCGACTATATGAGTGAAAAAGTATGCGATAAATGTGGAGGTTTTAGATTAAATCAAGAATCTTTAGCCGTCAGAGTAGCCGATAAAAAAATTTCAGATGTGCTTATGATGCCGATAGAAAATTGCGCTGATTTTTTTGCCGGTGAGAAAAATTTCAAATATTTTGATGCACAAGAGCAAATGATAGCAGCACCTATTTTAAAAGAGATAAACGAGAGGCTGCGTTTTTTACATGATGTCGGACTTGGATATCTGACACTTGGACGCGATGCCAGGACGATAAGCGGCGGTGAAGCGCAGAGGATAAGAATAGCTTCGCAGATAGGAAGCGGACTTACCGGCGTTATGTATGTATTGGATGAGCCGAGTATAGGACTTCATGAAAGAGATACGTTAAAACTCATAAAAACACTCAAAGCTCTTCAAGAAAAGGGTAACACGTTGATAGTCGTAGAACACGATAAGGAAACTATCAATAATTCCGATTTTGTTGTAGATATCGGTCCGTACGCAGGAAAACTTGGTGGAGAGGTTGTATTTAGCGGCGAACTCTCAAAGTTTCAGAAAAGCAACACGCTAACAGCTGAATATTTGACCGGTAGACGGAGTATAAGCTATCAGGAAAACAGAAAACAAGATAAGTGGATTGCTTTAAAAAACATCAATATCAACAATATTCGCAACCTAAACGTCAAAATTCCGCTTGGAAATTTGGTAGCGATAACCGGCGTAAGCGGCAGCGGAAAAAGTTCGTTGATATTGCAAACACTTCTTCCTGTTGCAAAAGAGCTGTTAAATCACTCCAAAAAGATAAAAAAGGTAGCTGGCGTGGAGTGCGAAGGATTGGAACAACTTGATAAAGTTATCTATCTTGATCAAAGTCCAATAGGAAGAACCCCAAGAAGCAATCCGGCCACATACACAGGACTCATGGATGAGATAAGAGCGCTTTTTGCAAAAACAAAAGAGGCAAGGATAAGAGGTTACAAAGTAGGGCGGTTTTCGTTCAATGTCAAAGGCGGCAGGTGTGAAAAGTGTCAAGGAGACGGTGAGATAAAAATAGAGATGCATTTTTTGCCCGACATCATGGTTAAGTGCGATATATGCAACGGCAAAAGATACAATGCTCAAACTCTGGAGATAAAATATAAAAACAGGTCAATTTCCGATGTTTTAGGTATGAGCGTTGATGAAGCGGCTGAGTTTTTTGCTTCCATTCCGAAATTTCATCAAATTTTAAAAACACTTCAAGATGTGGGACTTGGATATATTACGCTCGGACAAAATGCTACTACTTTAAGCGGCGGCGAAGCACAAAGGATAAAACTCTCAAAAGAGCTTAGCCGAAAAGATACGGGTAGAACACTTTATGTTTTGGATGAGCCCACAACGGGACTTCATTTTGCAGATGTGGACAGACTCGTGCGTGTACTCCATCATTTAACTTCGCTTGGAAATTCCGTTTTGGTAGTAGAGCACAATATGGATGTTATCAAAAATGCGGATTTTATCATAGATATGGGACCGGAAGGCGGCAGTAAAGGCGGCAAGATTGTAGACAGCGCATCTCCTTTGAAGCTTGCTGAAAATTATAAAAAGACGGGTTCTCATACCGGAGAGTTTTTGGCGCATGAGTTTGAATTGTGATTTAATTACCCTATACATTTTATATACATTATACACAACGTCATCAATATCGAAATATATGAGACGCAAATTAGTCTGTGTAAAATAGTTTTATAACTTTTCCTCTGCGCAGCTTTTTGTGCGGAGGAGATTTTACATTTATCATGTTAATATTTTAGTTTCCGCAACCATTTT
>JAIRSJ010000038.1 GCA_031255525.1 Campylobacteraceae bacterium | reverse complement strand
AAGCAACAAAACCAAAGTAAACAATTTGATTATATTTTTCATTTTTTAACCTTTCATGAAAATTACAAAACTAACAAATCTCTTTTGAGAAAACTCTGTTTTAAAAGCATATAACAATGACATTTTTTATTTGACAATATTTTTATTTTAGTTGCCTCCTATCTAATATTTTAATAAAATATTACTCCAAAATAGCTAAGAAATAAATTATTTTTTTCTGTTAAAATTTAGTTTTTTATAACTTAAGTCTCCAAATACTTTATTTAATCTTTTGTGTTTTAAAAGCAGTTCGGCGGATTTTTCAAAAATCAAATCGTGATTCGTTCAAAAGATAGTGTTTGCAAAGATATTGTAAATATATTTCGTGATAAGCGCTTGATATATGGGGCAATAAATTTTTGACTATTGTGCGTGAACTTTAGATAAAAACAGTGTTTTTAGCATATCTTGGTATTTTGTATTTGTGATGTAGCTGCTTTAAGGACGATAAATCGTGAGATGAGCAGATTTGGCATAAGGCGTTAATGCCAAAAAGCATAGTTTAGAATGTTAAATTGCGTTTTTCGGATAGTTTTTTGCCGGTGAAATTGATAAAAGCACTCGTTTTGTATATATTTGGCTAAAAAGATAGTTAAAGCTTTTGCGGTGCTATTTCTTTTGCTATCCGTATTTAAATGAAAATATATTTATCAACCGCGAAAAATCGGATAAAAAGCTTTCTGGTATTTGTGTCCGAACGGACATTTTATGCCGTATTAAAATGAAATTCCAATCCATCTTTTTTAAATCCTATCTTTACAATTCCACCTTCTATCAGTGCGCCAAATAGTATTTCGTCGGTTAAAAAAGTTTTGACCTCTTCGCCAATAACTCTTCGCATCTGCCTTGCGCCTAAAGCCGTGCTGAAACCCTTTTTGGCAAGATATTCTTTGGCTTCGGGCGTTATCTCTATCTTGACATTTTTATCTTTTAACTGTTCTTCAATCTCTTTTAGTAATTTTTCGACTATTTTTATCATCTGCGCCGTTTCTAACGATTTGAACTCCACAATCGCATCAAGTCTGTTTCTAAACTCCGGCGAGAAAAAATCCTTCACGGCTCTTAGCGTTTGGTCGTTGTCAATTTTGGTAAATCCTACTTGAGGAGACTCTTTTGTCCCGAGATTTGAAGTCATGATGACGATAACGTTCCTGAAATCCGTCTTTTTCCCGCTATTATCGGTAAGCGTAGCGCTGTCGAATATCTGAAGCAATACATTAAGCAAATCCGCATGAGCTTTTTCTACCTCGTCTAATAAAAGCACAGAATAAGGATGTTTTTTGATGGAATTTGTCATTTGTCCGCCGTCTTCAAAGCCGACATAACCCGGCGGCGAACCGATTAGGCGACTTATTGCGTGTTTTTCCATATATTCGCTCATGTCGTATCGCTCAAAATGAACACCAAGTTCGTAAGCAAGCTGTTTTGCCACTTCCGTTTTGCCGACGCCTGTGGGTCCGACGAATAAAAAAGAGCCTATGGGCGAGGTTGGATTGCCAAGTCCTGCGCGAGAACGTTTAATGGCGGCAGTCAAAGTATCTATAGCGTTATTTTGTCCGAAAATTTTACCTTTAAGGTTGTCCGAGAGCGTTTTTAGTATCTCTTTATCATTGCTTGAAGCACGGATATTTGGTATGTTTGCAATCTTTGATAGCGTCTTTTCAATATCTTCTATCTCTACCGTCTCTTTCCTTTTTGCAGCCAAATGAAACGATGCGCATGTTTCGTCTATCAAGTCAATAGCGCAGTCAGGCAGAAATCTGTCATTTATATATTTTTTGGCCAACTCTGCCGCACTTTTCAATACTTCATCGGGAAGTAGTATCTTGTGATGTTTCTCATAATTGCTTTTGAGCCCTAAGAGTATTTTATATGTGTCTTCAATGCTTGATTCTTTTATGTCAATCGTAGCAAAACGCCGCGAAAGCGCTCTGTCTTTATCAAAATTGTTTCTGTATTCCTGATAAGTGGTAGCTCCTATACATCTTAATTTGCCGCTGCTTAAAGATGGTTTCAGGAGATTTGACAAATCAATACTGCTTCCGCTTGTTGAGCCTGCTCCGACGATGGCATGAATCTCGTCTATAAAAAGTATGGCATCCGGAATGTTTGTCAATTTTTCAATGACGTCTTTCAATCTCTTTTCAAAATCACCTCGATATTTTGTGCCGGCAAGCAAACTTCCTATATCAAGTGCATAAAGACGGCAATTTTTCAGGATTTCAGGCGTTTTTTCTTCTGCAATCAACACTGCCAATCCTTCTACTATTGCAGTTTTGCCAACACCAGGTTCTCCCAAAAGCAGAGGATTATTTTTTTTCCTGCGGCATAGTATCTGCATTACGCGCTCTAATTCGTCTATTCGTCCGACGAGCGAATCTATATGCCCTGATTTTGCCTCCTCCACAAGGTCTATGCAAAAATCAATTTCACTCTTTTTGTCGTTAACTTTTACATCTGTTTGTCCGACAATCGCATTGATAAGTTCATTTTTATCCACGCCTTTTTCGCACAAAAGATAAGCGCCGTAAGAGTTTTTTTCTTCAAAAAGGAAATATATCATATCCAAAAGCGATGCTTCTGATTTGTTAGCTCTTTGCGTATACAAAATCATTTGTTCAATAGTGCGCGTGAGAGTTAAAGTTTCGGTTGGTTCGTAATGTATGTCGTTGTTTGGTATTTTTTTATAATTCATCTCAAAATAACTCTCAAGCGATTTTTTGACATCGTCGATATCACCGCTTGATATACCGATCGAACCTAAAAGTTCTTTTATCTCATCTTGTTCCAAAAGTATATAAAATACATGCTCGATGGTTAAAAATTCGTGGCGGTTATCTTTGGCAAGACCTACCGAGCGTCCTAAAACCATACTTAATTCGTGACTTAACATTTTACTCCTCTTCCATGCCGACTCTAAGCGGAAAATTGTTCACTTTAGCGCAAGCTCTCACTTGCTCTACTTTAGTCTCCGCTATCTCAAAAGGGTATATACCGCAAATGCCTTTGCCGTCTTTATGAACTTTTTGCATTATCTCAAATGCCGCTTTTGCATTGTGTCCGAAATATATCATAAGTATTTTTATAACAAAATCCATAGTGGTAAAATCATCATTCAGCAGATATACAATGTAATTTTTCGGCATAGAGAGTCTGTTTTTTACTATCTGCGCCGTATCTGTTTTGTGTTCCATATTTATTCTTTATTCGGTTTCTAAAATACTTTGCAAATCTTTTTCTATCACGTCCGTACCGATACCCCCGATATAATATTTAACACCATCTTTGTTTTCCCAGATATCGGTTACATTTTGGTATTTTCCGTCTTTCAGTACTACTTTAAACGGCAGCGATATGAGATTTTGATATTTTATATCTTTTGTTATCGTGTCCGCCAAAGCTTTGTTTTTATCGGAATTTTTAGCTATGAAATAGTGTGCGTTATAAGGTTTTGAGAAGTTTTCTATTATATATTTTTCATCTACATCTTCAAAATAACTAAGTCCTACAAGAGTAATTTTATCTAAGTATTTGAGCTGCAAATTCATGAGTGCGGGTGCTTCTTTTTTGCAAGGTTCGCAAAATGTGCCGAAAATATCAAATATGATAATGTTATCTTCTTTGCCGTCTTGTACGATGCCGCCTTCAACTCTTTTAAATGTAAGTTTTGCGCCGTGTACACTTGTAAGTTCTATTTTATCGCCTACGGCAAGTTCGTTTGATTTTGGCAGTACATCTTTTTCTTTGTCGGTACAGCCGCCGAAAAACAGCATTGCCGTTAAAATTACCGATATGTATTTCATAAAGAGTCTCCTTTAAAATATTATGATTTTACCTTTTGATGGTAAAGAAAAACTTAAAGCGGCAAAATAATAACTTTTGATAAACAATCATTTGTAAATGACAGCTATAAGGCAATCTATTTATATCGTTTTATAGCGGCCTTTGCTTCTCTGTCGGCCTCTTTTCTTTTGATACTTTCTCTTTTATCATGCAAAGTTTTGCCTTTTGCCAAAGCTATTTGCACTTTTATACGGTTTCTATCATTAAGATATACGCTCAAAGCCACTATTGTAAGCCCGTTTTGCATAACGCTTCCAAACCATTTATCTATCTGTTTTCTGTGCAAAAGCAATTTTCTATCGCGCGTTTCGTTCGGTTTGAAATGTGGATTTACACTCTCAAGATACGATATATGCGCGCCCAATAAAAACGCTTCGCCTTTTATGATGCGTACAAACGAATCTTTCAGGTTTATCCTGCCAAGTCTCACGGATTTTACTTCGCTTCCCTTTAACTCAATACCGGCTTCTAAAGTGTCCAAAATCTCATAATCATAAAATGCTTTTTTATTTCTTGCTATCGTTGTGCCCATCTAAAACCTCAAAAAATGTACTGCCGCTGCCGCTCAGAAAAACTTTATCTTTTGCAAATACTTTTAAATTTGGATAACATACCAACACGCTTCTTAAAAGGTCATTAAGTTCTATAGGGTTAAAAGAGTTCAAAAGTTCTTTTGAGCCAAAGTCCGATAATTTGTGCGCTAAGTTTATATCAATCTTACTCCAAAAATTTTTTCTAAAAGAGTTGTAAACTTTTGCAGTATCGCAAAATTCGTTGGTAAAAATAAGTTTCAATTTCGGCGCATCGTCTTTTATGGGCGTTACAATCTCGCCAACTCCTTCTACGTTGGCAGCTTCGCATTCATGCAAAAAAAAGTTTACATCAGCACCTATCTTGCTTCCTACAAAACAGAGTTCTTTTTTATCAAGGTTCAATTTTAGTATCTTATTTAATGCCAAAAGCAGAGTTGCAGCATTAGAGCTGCCGCCTCCAAGTCCGCCGCCTTTTGGAATGTTTTTTTCCACATATATAGCATGATGTTCCAAAAAGTCATCTATTTTTTTACTATTTTTATACTCTTTTAAAAACCGATAAGCTTTATAAATCGTATTGTTTCGCAGTTCGCAGTCAAATTCACCGAATAGCTCGAACTCTTTTTTCGGATTTTTGGGTTTGAAAGTGAGCGTATCATATAAGCTTTCGATTTTTAAAAAGCGTGACTTTATCTCATGATAATTGTCTCTTTTGCCTGTAATTTTCAAAAAAATATTTACTTTTGCGTATGATTTGAAACTTAACATAACTCTATCTTATTCAAAAGATACTTTACTTCATCGTCTATATTTACAACCGATAAATATTTGTCGATTTTTACAAAGTATTCTCTCTTTTCTTGAATTTTAAAGTCGGTTTTTTTCAGTTTGCGTCCAAGTAAAATATCGCTTTCATCTCCCAGATAGAAGTTTTCGTCTATACGCAAAAATTCCAAAGGGTTTAACTCTTTTTCATTATCATAAAAAAATTCCCCTTCATTTAGCCTCTCAAGCGATTTTAAAGCGCCGTTTGTTCCGAGTTTTTCCGCCAATATTTTACCTATACTTCTTATATAACCGCCCTCGCTTACACTGATTTCAAAAGTGATAAAAGGGTGGCTGTAATCTTTAACTTCAAGTGAGAAAATTTCGGTTGTTATCTCTTTTAGAACCACCTCTTTATTTGCACGTGCCAATTCGTAAGCTCTTTTGCCGTTGATCTTTTTTGCGCTGAATTTTGGAGGAGTGTATCTTAAAGTTCCCAACAAACTTTTCGCCGCTTCGCGTATACTGCCAATCTCAAAAGCTTCAATCTCATCTATACTTTCTATATTTTCTGTGTCTAAAGAGTCGCTTTTAGCGCCGAGCCACAATACGGCTCTGTATTTTTTGGGACTTTTTTTAAAAAAACGGAAAAGTTTTGCATATTGTCCGAATGCTATCACAAGATTTCCACTTGCAAACACATCAAGAGTACCCGAGTATCCGACCTTTTTCACGTTATATCTTTTTTTAATGTCGTATAAAAATTTGTTGCACGATATGCCGCTTGGTTTATATGCGCAAAAAAGACGGTTTTTACTCAAATTTTTTCCACGAAGGATGCTAAAATATCACGTTTATTGCCGCCAAAATTTATGCGCAGCTTGCACTCTTTTTTTACTTTCGTAACTTCCGTTACTCTGCCTATACCAAAAATTTTGTGCTTTATCAAATCGCCTTTTTTAAACTCCGAACTCTTTTCAAGTATAAGGCTTCCCTCGCAAACCCCAGCCTCATTTAAAAATCTGCTTTTTGCCAAATCGGCTCTTTTTCCTTTGTAAAATCTGCTTGCCGAATAACTCAAAGTAAGCTCTTTTTTGGCTCTTGTTATAGCGACATATCCCAAACGCCTCTCTTCTTCTATATCGGCAGTGTCGCCAAGCAGCGGAAAAAATCCCTCTTCCAGTCCTATAACAAACAGATGATCAAATTCAAGCCCTTTGCTTGCATGCACGCTCATTATGTTTATGCTTTCCGCATCTATCTGATCCTGGTCGCTTTGCAAGGATATTTCGTTTAAAAACATATCTATGGAATTGTCGGGGTTTTGCTTGATGTAATCTCGAAAAAGTCCAAAAAACTCATCTATATTTGAAACCCTATCGTAAGCGTCCGGAAGTCCTTTGTAGTATGCTCTCACACCAAAAGCGCGCTCTATTGCGTCAATCAAATCATAAGTGGAGTTACCCGCCATATTTCTTAAGGTCTCTACATTATCCAAAAATTCAATTAACTGCAGATAGGCTTTTTTTGACACCGTGCTTTCTAATAAATTTCTGTTCGAGTGCATAAAATCATAAATAGAGAGTCTGTTTTCATGTGAAAGCTGTTCTATCTTATCAATGCTTGTTTTGCCAAGACCTCGTTTCGGGCGATTGATAATGCGTTTTAGAGAAAAATCGTCATGAGGATTCGCTATGATTCTAAGATAACTTATAAAGTCTTTTATCTCTGCTCTTTCGTAGAATTTTACACCGCCTACCATTTTAAAGGGTATATTCATTCGGTTTAACCCTTCTTCCAAAGAACGGCTAAGAGCATTTATGCGGTAAAGTATGGCAATACTTTTGGGATTTGCACCGTCTTCTATGAGTTTTTTTACGCGTGTTGCGATAAGAGAAGCTTCTTGATTCTCATCCGTCGATTCTATAAACTGTACCGCTTTACCTTTGCCTATAGTACTTTTAAGAATTTTGCCAAGACGTGAGCGATTGTGTTCTATAAGTTCGTTTGCCGCATATAAAATCTCATCTGTAGAACGGTAATTATGCTCTAATTTGACTATTTGCGTATTGTCAAACAGGTGAGAAAACTCAAGAATATTTTTGATATTTGCTCCGCGCCAACCGTAAATACTTTGGTCATCGTCGCCCACTACGCAGATATTCGAATGAGACATGCACAGTTTTTTTAAAAGTTTATATTGCAAATCATTTGTATCTTGATACTCGTCAACCATAATATATTGATATCTTTCGCTTGTATCTTTACACAAATCGCTGTTTTCATCAAGTATTTTGTATGTCAGCGTCAGCAAATCGTCAAAGTCCACAAGATTGTTTTGTTTTAGATACTCTTCGTACCGCTCGTACAATAAAGCTATAGTTTGATAATCTTTTTGGTCGGCTTGAGTTATAGCGCTTGAGGGCGAAATGAACGAGTTTTTAAATTTTGAAATCTCGTTTGAAACAAGCGAAGAAGAGAGATTTATCTCAAAACTTTTCAGTATGCGTTTTTTGTCGTCATTGTCTATTACTATAAAATTATTTCTGCGTCCGAGTTTTGATATATGAAACTTTAAAAACAAGAGTCCGAATTTGTGAAAGGTGCACAAAAGAGGCGGATATAATACTTTTATATCAGCTTCGCGCAAAAGATTTAATGCCCGCTCTCTCATCTCGTTAGCAGCTTTATTTGTGAACGTAAGAGTAAGTGTATTGGCCGGATCTATACCTACTTCGCCTATTAAATATGCCAAACGCGATGTTATTGTTCTTGTTTTTCCGCTCCCGGCTCCGGCCAATATCAAAATAGGATTGTCTATCTTTTTTACGGCTTCAAGCTGTGATTCGTTTAATGCGCTTAAAATTTTCTCCATTACTAATCTTTAAATACAAAAATATATAAGATTGTACCAAAAAAAATGTTATAAAAAAATTTTCTCTAAGCGGGGTTTTGCAAAAAATTTTAAAGCAAATAGATTTTATTTGATTATAACGGATAAAATATTTAATATCAGCGTAAGCTTTTTGCTATCTTTAGCGTTAAAATATCTTCGCTTAAACCTCGTTTTTGCAAATTTTCAATCATATTTTCAAATTGCTCTTGTTTCATATTTTGTCCCATTTTTGCTTTCAAACTCCAGGATGCGATTTCAAGTTTATACACGGCGGTTTTTTGCAGCATTCCAAGATATTTTTCCAAATTTTGCAAGATATTTAAATATTTTCCCTCATTTTGATATTTATTCATCAATGCGTCCAAAATCTCGGCTTTTTTGATATCTTCTTTTTCAAATGAAAGTCCTCCTTCTATAAAAGCCGATATAAAATATTGACTCGCAAAGCATGCCAAGTCGCCGCTAAAATAAGAGGGTATTAACGAATACTCTTTAACAATACTAAAAGAGGCTTTTTGATTTTTTAAAGATAGTTCGTATTTTCGTCCGAATACGGCTCCATGAAA
The DNA here is from genome assembly GCA_031255525.1 of Campylobacteraceae bacterium. Classification (GTDB taxonomy): domain Bacteria; phylum Campylobacterota; class Campylobacteria; order Campylobacterales; family Campylobacteraceae; genus JAIRKW01. The sequence goes on along the minus strand of JAIRSJ010000038.1, from coordinate 1,847 downwards.
GCAGATAGTATTTTTGTGATAAATAAAGTTTACAGGCGCAGCATAAGCAAAAGGCTCGTTGTTTAGACATAATGTCCCGTAGTTTGCACTTTCGAGCAGCTTTTCAAATATACTTTTATCTTTTATCTCAAACTCAGCTCTTCTCATTACTATTTCCTTGCTTGATTTTGATAAAAATTATATCCAAAAAGCTCTCCGTGTAAAAAAAATAACAGCCCTTGTGTGATAAAATCCTACAAAAATTGTTTCAAAGGAGAGACAAATTGCGCCATCTTATAGATACGACGAATTTCTCTACCGAAGAGATAAACGCACTGATAGAAAGGGCGGAAGTTTTTCTTAAAAATCCTTCCCAAAATATCTTAAAAGATAAAAAAATTATCACGATATTTTTTGAAAACTCCACGAGAACAAGAAGCAGTTTTGAAGTTGCAGCAAAAAATTTGGGAGCTTATGTCGTTAGTCTTGACGTTTCAAGAAGTTCTTCAAGCAAAGGCGAAACACTTTTTGATACGGCGGCAAATCTGGATGCTATGGGACCAAATGCTATAGTTGTGCGACATAAAAATGCAGGCGTGCCGAATATTCTTTCGCGGTATGTTCACTGCCCCATAATAAACGGCGGAGACGGCAGTCACGCTCATCCGACGCAAGCTCTTTTGGATTTGTTTACGCTGAAAAAAAATCTCGGTGAGATCAAAGGAAAGAGTATAGCCATTGTCGGAGATATTAAAAATTCTCGTGTAGCAAACAGCAATATAGAGCTCTTAAGCCGTTTTGGTATGAATATCATTTTAGTAGCGCCTCCTCATTTTATGCCGCAGATAAATATGCCAAAATGCGGTCATATTCAAGATGTCATAGATAAAGTTGATGCTATTATGAGTCTTAGAACGCAGACCGAGCGTCACACGAACCAAATATACGCGTCCTTGAAAGATTATGCGAACGGCTTTTGTATCACAAAAGAGCTTTTGGGCGAACGCGAGATCATTGTGCTTCATCCGGGTCCTGTGCACAGAAATGTGGACATAGACGACGCAATGATGAGAGATAAAAGATGCAAAGCGCTCGAACAGGTCAAAAATGGTGTTGCTATAAGAATGGCTGTTTTGGAAAAACTTATCAAGGGTGCAAATTGAACAAAACGGATTGGGATTTAAGTGCATTATATAAAGATGAATTTGAGCTTGAAAAATTTGTAGAACGTGTCAAGATAAAAGCCTCGAATTTCAACAAAATTTACAAAAGTAATCTAAAAAATCTGACCGTATTAGAGTTCAACGAGTGTTTAAGCGAGTATGAAACTATTTTGCAAATGTTAGAGCGTATAATGACTTATGCATCTTTGAAATTTGCGCAAGATTCTAATAACGGTGCGCTTTATGCCAAATATCAAAATATCTGTACAAATTGCGGCGAATATTTGATATTTTTTGATTTGGAATTCAATAAATTAAGTGCCGAAATCCAACAGGTATTTATAACTTCAAGCGGTAAATACGCCTATTTTCTGAAAGAACTTACAAGAAAAAAGCCTCATCAACTGAGTTTAAATACCGAAAGCGTTCTTTTAAAAAAAGAGCAAACTGGAGCGAGCGCTTTTTCGCGTCTTTTTGACGAGTACTTCAGCGATTTGAGATTTGTGTACGATGGCAAAAAACTATCAGAAGAAGAGATATTAAGTCTACTTCACAATAAAAATAGAGACATACGCAAAAATGCCGCTGTTGCATTTACGAAAGAGCTTAAAAAACATCAAAAACTTTTGGGTTTTATCTTTAATATGATAAAGCGCGATTTAAAAACAGAGTGTGAGATAAGAAACTATAAAAATGCGGAAGAGC
>JAIRSJ010000017.1 GCA_031255525.1 Campylobacteraceae bacterium | reverse complement strand
TAAAAGCAGGCGATATCATAAAAACGATTGAGATAAAACAAAATCTTTGATCATATTGTTAGCCTCACAACCTTCTTGCATGTAGAGAATTTTACTCTTGCATGTAAGTTTTATGTGTGCTATTGATTTTGTTTTTTTGTTGCCTTTTGAAAATACAACCATATAAGAAATATCAAAAAAAGTAAAATGATAGGCGCGATATAAGGTTTGTCTTCCAGAGTATAAAATATTTTCGTGAAATATCCACCCATATAGTAGCTGCCATATCCTAAAGAAAGCGCCCAAATAAGCGCAGCGATAAAATTTAAAATATTAAATTTCAACAACGAATATTTTGTAAGTCCTACGGCTATAGGAATAAGAGTTTTAAGGCCATAGATAAATTTTTTGATGATAATAATCTTATCTCCGTATTTTTTCATCAAAATATGACTTAGAGCAAGTTTTCTGCGATGTTTTTTGATATACGGCATTATGGTTTCGCGATTATATCTGCCGATACTTGAGAGCATAACATCGCCCGTGAAGTTAGCGATAGCAGCTATAGCGATTGAAGCTTCGAGATTCATAATTCCTTTGTATGAGAGTACACCCGCTGCTATAATGGCAACCATTCCGCCGCCAAAAGAGTACAAAAAAAGCACTATATAGCCATATGTTGCAAGAGATGTTAAAACTTCTTCCACTATTTTCCTTTTTACGCTAAATAATTAAAGCGGCAACATATTAACTAAAAACTGCAAATATTGTTTGCGTCTAATTCTATCTATGGTTACCTGGCGTAATCTACGGCTCTTATCTCTCTTATGACATTAACTTTTATCTCGCCCGGATATTGCACTTTTTCTTCAATCTCTTTGCTTATCTCTCTTGCCAGAAGCGCAGCTTCATCATCGTTTATAAGTTTAGCATTTGCTATGACTCTTATTTCGCGTCCTGCATTTATGGCGTATGCTTGTTTAATGCCTTCTTTTGATTTGGCGATATCTTCAATGTCCTGAACACGTTTCAAAAAGCTTTCAAGTACTTCTCTTCTTGCACCCGGACGCGCGGCAGAGAGCGTATCGGCGGCACACACAGCCGCAGCTTCTACCGATATGGCTTCTTCGTGTCCGTGATGAGCATAAATAGCATTTATAACAATAGGATGCTCTTTGTAGCGTTTACAAACGTCGGCTCCCAAATCAACATGACTTCCTGCAAACTCTTGTGTCAAAGCTTTACCTATATCATGTAAAAGTCCCGCTCTTTTTGCAAGCTGTTCGTTTCCACCAAGTTCAGCTGCAATAATACCGGCAAGGTTTGCTACTTCAAGAGAGTGTCCAAGAGCATTTTGCCCGTAACTCGCGCGAAATTTCAATCTTCCTATAAGTTTTATAATTTCGGGGTGAATTTTGGTGAGTCCCAAATCCATAACGATATTTTCCCCTTCTTCTGCCAGACTCTGTTCGAACTCTTCTTTGACTTTTTCATGTATATCTTCAATGCGCGCAGGCTGAATTCTGCCGTCTTCCACCAATAACTCTATAACTTTTGTCGCAATGGCTCTGCGATAGAGATTGAAACTACTCAAAATAATCGCATTAGGAGTGTCGTCTATAATGATATCAACACCCAAAAGCATCTCAAGGGTTTTTATGTTTCTGCCTTCTTTGCCGATAATGCGTCCTTTTAAATCATCATCTTTGATATTTACAACATTTATAAGTCTCTCGGCGGCAAAATCTCCGGCAAACCTCGTAGTAGCTTGCGCCAATATATAATTTGCTTTGCGTTTGGCATCTTGTTTTGCTTCCTCTTCACATTTTCTGACGATATGGGCTATTTCAGCTCTGGACTGTTCTTCTACTTTTTTCAGTATTATATCTTTAGCTTCACCCTCTGTAAGTCCTGCCGAATGTTCCAAAACGCGAATAGCATCTTTGAGTTTGGTTTGATAGTCTTGCTTCAATTTTACCGCCTCATGATTTAACTCTTCGGCCTTTTTCCTAAACTCTTCTATCTCTTCTTTATCTTTTGAAAGTCTTTTAAAATCTTCCTTTAAAGATATCTCTCTTTTTTCAATATCTGTTGATTTCAAAGCATAATCTTTTTTAAGCTTTAATGCTTCTTCTTCAAATCGTCTTTTGGCGACTATTTCAGCCTCTTGAACTTTTATATTTGCATTTTTAAGTACAAGTTCGGCTTCATGTTCTATAGCCCTTGCCCTTGCTTTTGCTTGCGTTGTATATATCTCATAATTTGCCGCGTCAAGTTTTTTTGCTGCTGCAAATCCCGCAACTCCCGTAATTGTAGCTGCAGCTACCCCCAGTCCTAACTCTAAAAGCATTTTTTCCTCTTTTTATCATAATATCTGTTGGGGTAATATAAATATCAGCTTGCACATCGTAAGCTTCACATAATCTGTTCTTAGTAAAACATTTGGTTAATTGAATAAAAATAACCAAAGGCGCAGGTTTTAACGAGGCAAAAAATCTATCGTACATTCCTTTGCCAAAACCTATTCTCCTCATATCCCCGTCAACCCCAATGACAGGGACAACCGCAATATCAATCTTACGGACTCTCGCAAATGAATTTGGAGACTCCATGATATTAAACCTTTTTTTTTGTATAGGTAACCGGTATTTTACCAATTTAAAACTGACACATTCCATAAACGGAACGTACACTTTTCTCTCTTTTCTTAAATAATTCAATAAAACTCTTATATCAACTTCATTTTTAAGGGGAATATAGAGTGCAATGGTTTTGAATTTTATTTTTTTGAGCACATTTTTTAGTTTTAAAAGAGCTGTTTTTGAGTTTTTCAAATGTTTATACTTGCAGGCAACAGCTAATTTTGCTAAAGACTCTTTACGAAACTGTTCTTTTAAAGCTCTGCTCTTTCTATCATTCGTGCTTTTAAGCGACATTTTTCTATAATCTCCGGTCAATATTTACATGTAAAAATCTCTACAATGTAAAGTATTTTATCAAAATAAGGACACCCTTTTAATGAAATGTCGGATTTTTTTTATAACTATTTTGTTTGCAGGTATATTTTTCGGCTGTGGTGATAAAAAAGACAGACCGATTGAACGAAATCAAAAAATATCGCTAAAGACAGTTAATAGCGAAATTATAACCTTAACAAAAACAGATGAAGGCTTTAAAGACGCGTCAAATAAAGTGCTGTTTTTGAACTTTTTTACAACTTCATGCACGCCTTGTAACGCTCAATTTCCGCATCTGAATAATCTTCAAGATAAATACGAAGACAAACTTAAAATTATCTCTGTTTTGATGGAAGAAAAATCCGCAGAAGAGGTTCAAAGTTTTATAGATGATAAAAAGATAAATTTTGATGTAACTCTTGATGAAAATAATTTCAGACTCTCAGTTGCTCTTGGAAATATTACAAACTTTCCTTATATGTTGATATATGATAAAGAGGGTGCGTATGTTACCGATTATACGGGAGCTGTTCCCGAGGAGATGATAGAAGCTGATTTAAAAAGGATTTTTTAATGTTCGCATCTATCAAAAAAGGGCTTGGTAAAACTCTCGAAGCGATGAAAGAGATAGTTCCTGCAAAACAGGAAAAAGTAAGTAAAGAACTATTAGAAGAGGTACTTTTGGAGGCTGATGTTAGTTATGAACTTGTTGAGGAGATACTCTACTATCTTCCTCCTCAAAATAATGTCGGCAAGGAAGATATTAAAAGGGTTTTAAAGTCATATTTTTTGTATGATAAAAAGATAAACGCCGAAGCGACTCCTTTCGTAGAGCTAGTGGTAGGAGTAAACGGCGCAGGTAAAACGACTACTATTGCAAAACTCGCGAATATATATAAAAAACAGGGCAAAAGCGTTTTGCTCGGAGCCGGAGATACTTTTAGAGCTGCGGCTATAGAACAATTAAAACGCTGGAGTGAAAAAATAGATACCCCGATCATTTATACACAACAAGGGCATGACCCTTCGGCAGTCGCGTATGACACAATCTCTTCCGCAAAAGCAAAAAAGATTGATAATGTTATTATAGATACTGCCGGACGTTTGCATAATCAAGTAAATTTAGCAAACGAACTTAAAAAAATAGTAAAGGTTTGCGCCAAGGCAAGCGATAACGCACCGCACAGAAAAATTCTTATACTTGATGGAACGCAAGGAACTTCAGCGATAAACCAAGCGTCGGCATTTAACGAAATGATAGGTATAGACGCACTTATCATAACAAAACTTGACGGTACGGCTAAAGGTGGCGCGCTTTTTAGTATCGCTAAAGCTTTGCAGTTGCCGATACTATATGTCGGTGTTGGGGAGAGCATGGACGATTTTATACCTTTTGAAGCTGAGAATTATATAGATAGTATTTTAGATGTTATTTTTATTGCAAAAGAGCAGTCATGAGCAAAAAAAAACAGCAGCTTTACGAATGTCAAGCATGTGGTTTTCAAAGTGCGGCAGAACTTGGTAAATGTCCGAATTGCGGTGCATGGGGCGAATTTTTGGAATTGACGCAAGATCAGATAAATACTTTAAAAGAGACGGCAAAATCGCCAAATCCAAAATCGCAAAACAGCGCAAAGTCTATCACTGAAATAGAGGATGAAAGTGTTGAGAGATTTAGTTCAAATAATGATGAGCTTGATTTGGTTTTGGGCGGCGGAATAGTAGAAGGCAGCCTCACGCTTATCGGAGGAAGTCCTGGGGTTGGCAAATCAACACTGCTTTTAAAAATCGGCGGCAATCTTGCAAAGAGCGGCAAAAAAACACTTTATGTAAGCGGTGAAGAGTCTGCAGGCCAGATAAAATTACGCGCCGGAAGATTGGAAAGCTTGCATGAAAATCTCTATCTTTTGTGTGAAATCAATCTGGATACGATTTTACATGAGCTCTCTTCGAATAAATTTGACGTTTTGATAGTAGATTCTATCCAGACGTTATATAGCGAAAAGATATCCTCAGCTCCGGGAAGCGTATCACAAGTAAGAGAGATAACGTTTGAACTTATGCGCTATGCCAAAGATAAAAATGTAGCTGTTTTTATTATCGGACACATTACAAAAGAAGGCTCTATAGCAGGCCCTAGAATACTTGAACATATGGTGGATACTGTGCTCTATTTTGAGGGAGATTCCAATAGAGAGCTTAGAATTCTAAGAGGTTTTAAAAACCGTTTCGGCTCTACAAGTGAAGTTGGAATCTTTGAAATGACAAAAAATGGGCTTGAGAGCGCAAAGGATATTTCAAAGAAATTTTTTACAAGAAATGATTCTCAAGCAGGTTCGGCCATAACGGTTGTGATGGAAGGTTCACGCCCTATAGTTTTAGAGGTGCAAGCGCTGCTTAGCGAAAGCACATATCCAAATCCAAAACGCGCTTCAACAGGCTACGAGTTAAACCGTTTAACTATGCTTTTAGCGCTTTTGGAGCGCAAACTTGATTTGCCGTTAAACAGATACGACGTATTTATAAATATTGCGGGTGGAATAAAAATAACCGAAACTGCTGCAGATTTGGCAATTGTAGCGGCTATAATAAGTAGTTTTAGAAATCGTCCTTTAAGTAAAGATACCGTCTTTATCGGAGAGGTTAGTTTGATAGGCGACATAAGAGACGTTTATCAGCTAGATAATCGCTTGAAAGAAGCCAAAACGCAGCATTTTAAAAAAGCCATAGTCCCCTCGCGTCCTCTTGAAGAGATAAACAGCATAAAATGCTATGCCGTAAGCGAAGTGGCTAAAATAATTGATTGGATGTAACGCTTATCACCAAGCTTTTTAGAGCATCATACCTCTTAACATATAGTAAAACATAGCCGAAAGCACGCCTACGGCAGGAACTGTGATAAGCCATGCGGCAATTATCATCTTTAAAGCGGATCTTTTTACAAATTCATGTTTTTTGACGGCTTTGAGCGCCTTTTTTTCTATCTTTGTAATCTCTAAATTATGCGTTTTGTGTGTTGTAATTCTGGATATTAATCTTTTTTCTTCATTGATTTTTGTTATCAATTCTTTAACAAAAAGAGGATCCACTTTTTTTAATTTACCCAAAGATTCAAGTTCGTTTTTATACTCTTCAAGTTTTTTTTGTTCCGCTTTCATGTGTATCTTTTTGGGATCAAGTTCTATCTCTTCTTTCAGCGTATTTCTTAAAAGCCACTCTCTTAAAAATCCTACGCCGAAGATCCCGCCTATTGCTGTGTGGGTAGAACTTACGGGGAGTCCTAATTGAGATGCGACTATAACCGTCAGAGCCGCGGACATGGCAATGCAAAAGGCTCTCACCTGATCAAGTTCGGTTATTTCGCTTCCGACTGTTTTTACGAGTTTTGGTCCATATAGTATAAGACCTATAGCTATGCCGCTTGCACCTAAAAACATCACCCAAAAAGGAATATTCGCATCCATATTGCTAAGTCCGCCGCTTACTATGTCTGCTATTGCAGCAAGCGGTCCCACGGCATTTGATACGTCGTTGGCACCATGCGCAAAACTAAGCATCGCCGCCGCAAATACAAGTGGTATATTAAAAAGCCAATTTACCGCGCGACGAGAATTCGGCAGTCTATCGGAGGCTTTTGTGATGATAGGTTTTATCGCAAAATATGCCAGAAACGATACAAAAAGACTGATTGCAACAGCAGTTACAAAATTTATATTAAGAATATTACCAAACCCTTTTAGCAAAATATATGTAACAAATGAAAATATCATAAAAGAGATCAAAAGAGGAACCATCTTTTTTGCGGCCGACTTTTTATCATCTTTAAATAAGATAGTTTTTTTGATAAAAAATAGCAATCCTACCGCAATGATACCGCCGAGAAACGGCGATAAAACCCAGCTTGATACAATTACGGCCAAACTTTTCCATTTTATGATTTCCCAACCCACAGCTGCGACACCTGCACCTGCGACACCGCCTACAATAGCGTGAGTAGTAGATACGGGAGCGCCGAAAAATGTAGCTATATTAAGCCATACGGCGCCTCCGAGCAGAGCTGCCATCATAACCCATATAAATGTGTTTGTGTCGGCACTTATTATTATATCAGAGTCGACTATCCCTTTTTTTATGGTCATTACAACGTCAGAACCGGCCACAAGTGCGCCGCTAAGTTCAAAAATTGCCGCCAATACTATAGCCCAAAAAAGCGAAACGGCGCGAGAACCGACAGCAGGCCCTATATTATTTGCAACATCGTTGGCTCCTATATTTAAAGCCATATAACAGCCGAAAATAGACGCTATTATTAAGAGTTTTCCGCTGCCTGCAAATCCGTCCGCTTGAACAACAGACGTATAAATCATAGCAAGAAGCAAGAAGGCAAAGCCTATTATAAGTTTAACAGCGTCGAGAAATCCAAATTTTTTAACATTTTTGACATCAGGAATAGATTTTAACTCCATTAAATAACCCCAAATATTTCTGCAAAGTTTTTTAATCATAGTATATTTTTACTTCATAACTATTAAAAAGCGGCATATATTTTGGTTATAATGCGCTTTTTGCAAGGAAAAATACAGTGAAAAAACAATTTTTGAGAGATTTAAGCAAAGTTTATGAATTGATTGAAAAAAGAACACAGAAGATAAACAGTCTTTACGGACTTTTGGAAAACAGCGACAAAAAAGAGTATAAAATTATCAAAAAATTACTCAAGATATGCTCTTTCAAGCCGATCAAGCAAAATAAAATCGCGCTTTTGACGCGTCTTATTAATCTTCGCGAAGATATGTTGGTAATGGCGCTTGAAGAGAACGGCAAAGATAAAAAAGAGATAGAATTAATTTTGGCGGCTGTTTATGAAAATGTGGCCCAATTTCACATAAAAGAGCATGAAAATCTTTTAATCGATATAGAGCGGCAAAAGCTTTTAAGTCCATTTTATAGAAAATTGCTTTTGGGAGCTCACGAGATAGGTAAAGCCCTTACTTTATGGCAGCCAAAATGGACAAAATATATCATTAACACTATAAATTCAATGCTTTTAAAAGAGTTTGGAAGCGATGTTGAGGTAGTAAAATTTTTGGGCGACAATGGTTTGTTTGATAAAAATTCGGACGGAAGTTGTGCAGATAGGTCTTATTCGGCGCTGATAAAAGATGATGATGAATATAAAAATGCGTCATACGCCGTAGTTTTTGCCGCCGAAACGCAAAATGTCGCTAAAAAGATAGATGAACTTATAGATATTTTAAAAAATGAGAATGATGATATTTTTGATGCCAAAGAGGCTTATATAGTCTATCTATCAGCTCTTAAAAAAGCTTTTTGTGAGAAAGATAGCTTAAGGGTAATATCCACATGGCAAGATGTAGATAGAGCTTGGATGAATATTAAAACCCCAATCCAACTCTCTCACCCTCTTGAATATTATGAAGACCATTATAAAAAAGCGGTTGCACTTGAATGGGATGTGAGAGTGCAAAGTCCTGAAAGTCAAAACACCGATATAACAAAAAAGCGTATTTTGCATATGTATAAAGATATGTTTAAAGAGATAAATGCTAACAAAAAGAGTGCGGAAATTTACGAAAAAAGTTTGCAAAATATAGAAAAAACCGATCTTTATATTTCACGCCCTATGCTATATTACGCGGCGCAATTTAACGGTCTGTTTTCTGCTCAAGTGGTACCCAATGACGAATATGTGAGCAAAGAGTGCGGTAAAAAAATATTTGCTTATGCCGATAATGTGCTAGATAGTATAAGAGCAAAACCGTTTATGAAAATATCAAACGAAGTTTTTGGGATGAAATTTATAAAAAATGAGAGAGAATTAATATTTAAAAAGCCTTCCGTTTGGCATAAAGTGTATGAGATAACAACAATCGGACATGAGTTTGGGCATATTTTATGGATGCAAAACGATACCGAAAATAAAATGAACAAAAGCGGCGTTTTTAAAAATATAGAAGAGTTCAAGGCAACTGCGGGAGGACTTTGCGCTTTTTTCAAAGATGCGGATGAGACGTTGCTGCCATATGTGATAAGCGATACGATAAAACGCTGCATTTCTCTTATAGCGTGGCAAAGAACAAGCGAAGTAGAGCCGTATTATTGCGAATCTCTTATACATCTTGCAGGATTATTTGAAAGCGGCGTGTTGTCTTTTGGGGAGAAATTACTGATAGATACAAACCAAGAGTGCATAAACGCACTCATAAAATGGTACTTTGAGACTTATCTTGAGTTAGCGGGATGCTATTTGGACAAAAAAGATGCTAAAGAATTTTTGGATAAATTTGCCAAAAAAGAGAATGAAGTTTATATGCCCGAGGATAAAACGGTGAATCGTTTTGTGAATTATTATTGGGAACTTCATAGGGCAATAGGCCGCGAAGTAGATGAGACGGATAAAACAGAAAATTGGCTCTAAAAACAGATCGTCTAATTTATGTAAATTTCATCGGTGTTTTGAGAATATTTCTTTTATCGCAGAAAAGAAGATAGTTTTTGTGGGATTCAAAAGAATAAATTTGCCTTTTCCGTAAAAACAGCCGTCAATTTTAAACCTCTTTTGCCAAACTTCGGCTGAATATTAATTCTTATCTATTCTGTCATTTTCGCGTCGACAAACTCTTTTTGTTAAGCTTCTATCAAGTATTGATAAAAAGAGCAATCCAAGATAGATGAGAATTTTTTATCAAACCCTTATCAAATATTAACTACTATACGCGTATGAAACAGAGTGAATTTTATTTTACAAAGAGGTATGTTACCGCATTGACGCTTATAGCGCTACTATCTATACTTGCTTATATCAATATGAGCTATCTCATTAATTCTCAGTCGAATGACGGCAAAATAATAGATGCCAGCGGTCAACAAGTGATGCTTTCGCAACAAATTGCGCTTTATGCCATATATTATCAAACGCAGCAATTGGAAAGCAGTATAGAACAAATGGAAAAAAATCATGAGTTTTTACTTTCATTACCGATGTCTAAAGAGATAGGACAAATTTACTTCAAAGAGCCTTTAAATCTTGATACAAAGATTAAAAATTACATAGCAAATGCAAAGCGATTTCGCGAAACTACAGATGGTGTAAGTTTGACATATGTACTCAGAAACGCCGAACCTTTATTAAGAGAGTTGAGCTACTCTTCGACCCTTTATCTTAAAGAGACCGAGGCAAGAACTGCAAAACTTAAAGTCTTTGAAGCATTTATCTGTTTTATAACGCTTTTTGTGCTGTTATTGGAAGCACTTTTTATATTTCGCCCTGCTAACGCCGCGATTGAACGCAAAACAAAAGAGTTGATTGATGAAAAGAATTATTCCAATGCTGTTATCGAATCCAGCTCCAATGCTATCATCTCTATAGATACAAATCGTCTTGTTAAAACTTTCAATCGTCAAGCTCAGAAAATATTCGGCTTCAAAAAAGAGGATATACAAAGCACGCAGGATTTGCAAAAACTGATACCAAAAATTTACCGCTCCATTCATAAACGTGGACTTTTACAGTTTTTGACAAAAAATTTACGATGGCTTAAAGAGAGAAGTTATGAGATAAAACTCTTAAATAAAAAAAATGAGCAGTTTCCATGTCGTATTGGTATTTCTGCTGATGAAAACGGCGTTATTGTTTTGAATATAGAAAATATGTCAAAAGAGAAACTCAAAGACAGACTGATGCAAAATCAGGCAAAATTTGCGGCTTTGGGGGAGATGATAGCTATTATCGCTCATCAATGGAGACAGCCTTTAGCAGAACTTGGGTTAAACAATATGTACCTCAAAAAAAAGATAATTCAAAAAGAACTTGAGGAGGAGTTGAGTAAAAACGAGGAGATTATAAGATTTATGTCGGAAACCATTACCAACTTTGAAAATTTTTACAAAAATACCAAAAGCGTATGGTTTGATCCGAAAATTGCCATAGAGCAAGCGCTTAATATCACAGAAAAAATCTTAAAACTGAAAGATATAAAACTCTTTTTGGAACTGAAAACACACATTAAAGTATATGGGCAGCAAAATGGTCTTGCACAGGTTATTTTATCGATCATACAAAACGCTGTTGATAAACACGGCATGAATGATAATCCTGATAAATGGATAAAAATAACGATAAAAAGTGAAGACAAAAAACTCTTTTTACGTATAAGCGATAATGCGGGTGGAATACATGTAAAACCTATAGAGGCCATTTTCGAGCCGTTTCATACGGGCAAAAAAAGCTCTTCAACCGGGCTTGGACTTTACATGTCAAAGCTTGTCATCAAAGATAGATTCGGCGGAGATTTAAGCGCATTGAACATAA
>JAIRSJ010000098.1 GCA_031255525.1 Campylobacteraceae bacterium | reverse complement strand
TAAAAGCGACATTAAAGACGATAAAACCATAAAGTCGAAAAAAAGCAGAAAAACCAAAACGCAAAAACCCTCAACATCTCAAAAAAAATTAAAACAGACCAAAAGTTTATTTGATCTGTAAGCGTTTTTAGTCTCTTTTTGCCTTTTTAAAGTGCGGGTTTATCGCCAAAAGCCATAAATCAGCCAATATATTTCCAAGAAGAGTCAAAAATGAGGAGATAACTAATATACCCATGATAACGGGATAATCGCGAGCAAGTGCACTTTGATAAAACAAAAGCCCCATTCCGTTTATTGAAAACACAGATTCTATAATGACGCTGCCTCCTATCAGTCCCGGAAGCGACAATCCGAGCATTGTAACAAGAGGCGGCATGAGATTTGGCGCTATGACATATCTTAAGAGATTTTTTCCTTCGATACCTCTGGCTTTTGCAAAGAAAAAATAATCACTTCTTAATATCGACACGCTAAGCCCTCTAACATATAAAATCATACTCCCTACTCCGCCAAAAATCATAACTGTTATCGGCAAAACCAGATGCCAAGCCGTATCAAGCCATGTTGGAATTTTGGTATATACTGAATTTAACCCGCTTATGGGAAACCACCCAAGATATACGCCGAAAAAAATCACCAGCAGCAAAGAGAGATAAAAAGAGGGCATAGCATAACTTACAAGAGAAAACTGTTTTATTACATAATCGTATATACCGTCTTTTTTAAGAGCGGATTTGACGCCAAAATATACGGATATGCAAAAGATAGCAACAAGACTCACTATGTTTATCAAAAGCGTAACGGGCAGGCGCAGCAGTATCTCGCTGCTCACACTTTTTCCGCTTGCAAAAGAGATGCCAAAATCCAGCATCAAAATAGCTTTGAGCCAAGAGAAATACTGCACAAATAATGGTTTATCAAGTCCGTAAACACTCTTTAATCTCTCAATGCTCTCAGGCGTAATATTCGGATTTAATTCGCCACTTGCAAAAAAAGAGTTCGGCGCAAGATGAATTGCTCCGAAAGATATAATGCTGATTATAAACAGCATGAGCGCGATATAGCCTGTTTTTTTAAGTAATAACTTCAAATGATTAAATACTCTCCAAATTAAAATTTTTCATCGTCTTCGCTTGTAGTCAAATCTTGCATATGAGTATACAAGGATGGTACTTTAACGCTATTTGCCTTTTTCAAAATCTGTTGCGATGAATAGCGTTGTCCGTGCAAAAATTCGATGATATTTTGTATCGCACAATTAAAATAAATATAGTGACAAACTATTTGATTTAAATTTTTTATCAAATAGTTTTGCTCTGATATATAGTAAACTTTCGGATTGTCGGCGCGGAAAAAAATCCGTTATTCTTTCAAATCCCATGCGAGCACTGTTTTGCCCTCTTTATCCTGTGCTATTCGTCCCATTCCCATAATGTTATATCCGCCGTCTACATAATGAATCTCTCCGCTAACTCCCAAAGCCAAATCACTCAAAAGATACAAAGCGCTGCCGCCGACCTCCTCGACAGTCACATTCTTATAAAGAGGAGTATTTAACTCATTCCATTTCAAAATCATTCTAAAATCACCGATTCCACTTGCCGCCAATGTTTTGATAGGTCCTGCGCTTATAGCATTTACTCTTATCTTTTTCTCTCCCAAATCAACAGCAAGGTATCTGACGCTCGACTCTAACGCCGCTTTTGCCACGCCCATAACATTATAATGTGGAACATATTTAGCCCCTCCAAGATATGTAAGTGTCAAAATAGAACCGCCTTCATTCATCACAGGCAAACATGCTCTTGTCAAGCTTATCAACGAATAGACAGACGTCTCCATAGCTATGCTAAAAGCCTCCTTGCTTGTGTCGACAAATTGTCCGTCAAGCGCTTCTCTCGGCGCATAAGCGACAGAATGAACCAGAAAGTCAATCTTGCCAAAATCATTTTCTATATATTTTGTCAAATTTTCAAGGTCTTCAGGCTTATTCACATCAAGCGGATAGACATATTTACTCTCAAACTCTTCAGCTATAGGACGCACTCTTTTTTCAAGAGACTCGTTAGGATAGGTAAACGCAAGTTTTGCGCCTTGTTCATAGCAAGCTTGCGCTATACCGTATGCTATTGATTTATTGTTGGCGATTCCAACTATCAGTCCTTTTTTATCTTTCATCAACATAATTTTAATTTCCTTTTTTCATTGTTTTTGTACATTTTGCGCTATTTGTATTAGTTTAGAAAAATTTGCCACATCCAAGCTTGCATTTCCTATCAATGCTCCTTCGCATGATTTTAAGGATATGATGGATGCTAAATTTTCCGCATTTACGCTTCCACCATAAAGCAGAGGAATATCGCTCAATCTGTTTTTTAGCATATCCAAAACTTCGGCTATATCTTTACTCTCTGCACTTACCCCTGTTCCTATAGCCCAAATCGGCTCATAAGCTACACATAATTTTTCATAATTAATATCTATGCCGTCAAATTCGCTCCAAAGATACTCCATGGTGGCTTCAAATCCGCCGTCTCTTACATCTTTGCTCTCACCTATACAATAGATAATTTTCCAACCGTTCTCTTTTGCAAAAGCGTATTTTTTGGCTATAAATTCTTGCGTCTCTTTTAGAGCAATTCTTCTCTCGCTATGTCCTATCAAAACATTTTTAATGCCAAATTCACTTAACTGCTGAGCTCCTATCTCGCCGGTATATGCGCCGTTTATCACGGGATAAAAATTTTGCGCACCAAGTTTTATATGCGAATATAAATCCGCTCTCAAAAACGAACTTGCGGCAGGGTAGATTCTAACATCGCACAAAGTCGGATATGCGTCTAAAAATAGATTTAATGCTTCCAGATAATTTGCCGTACTCTCTCTCGTATGATTTGTCTTAAAATTAGCTGCTACTATCATCGTCTTTTACCCTCAATGCTTTAACACCCGGAAGCTCCTTGCCTTCTATAAGTTCCAAGCTTGCTCCGCCTCCTGTTGAGATAAACGTCATCTCGTCGGCATCTCCAGCGCGATTTACGACATCAGCCGTGTCGCCGCCGCCAACAACTGTCGTTGCATGAGCTTCGGCTATTGCGTGCGATATTTTAATGCTTCCTTTTGAAAATTTATCTATCTCAAAAACTCCCATAGGTCCATTCCAAAGAATTGTTTGCGCATCCGATAACGCTTCTTTAAATACTTTAACGGAAGCCGGACCTATGTCAAGACCTATCCAGCCGCCCGGTATCTCTTGAGTTGTCACAAATTTTACGGCAGAATCGGCTGAAAATGTTTGAGCTGCAAGAATGTCAACCGGAAGATAAAATTTTACCTTCAATTCTTTTGCTTTTTGTATGATTTTGTTCGCCTCTTCTATCAAATCGTCTTCAACCAGCGAATTTCCGACATCATATCCCCTGGCTTTTAAAAATGTAAAAGCCATGCCGCCGCCTACTATTATTTTATCTACGCGAGGCAAAAGATTGTTTAATGCTTGAAGTTTTCCGCTTACTTTGCTTCCACCAACAACCGCCACAAACGGACGCGTGGGCTTTTTGAGCAGATTTTGCGAAAACTCTATCTCTTTTTGGAGTAAAAATCCTGCAGCTTTAGCACTATCTGGGAAAAATCTCGCGATAGCCTCGACCGAAGAGTGCGCTCTATGACATACACCAAAAGCGTCATTTATATAAATATCTGCCAAAGATGCAAGCTCTTTTGCCAAATTTTCATCGTTTTTTGTCTCACCGTTTTCAAATCTTAAATTTTCAAGCAGCAAAACATCACCTATCTTTAAGTTCGCGGCTTTAGTCTTCGCATCTTGTCCGACAACGTCACTCGCCATAATAACATCTCTATCAAAAAGCCTACTCAAGCGCTTTGCGACAGGTTTTAACGAAAATTTGCCGTCAATTCCCTTTGGCCGTCCCAAATGACTTGCCAAAATCACGCTGCAATTATTATCCAAGCAATACTTGATAGTAGGAATAGCGGAACGAATACGTCTATCGTCCGTGATATTTAAAAATTCATCCATAGGAACGTTAAAATCGCAGCGAATAAATATTTTTTTGCCGCTTATATCTATATCTCTTATAGATTTGACACTGCTCATAAATTAAACTCCTAATTTTTTGAAATGTAAAGCGCCATATCAAGCAATCTGCTGGCATATCCCCATTCATTGTCATACCAAGCCATAATTTTCACCATATTTTTGTCCACTACCTGTGTCAAATCACCAGCTATTATACCGCTAAACGAACTTGTCTGAAAATCCTCCGAAACCCTAAAATTCTCGTCAAAATCTAAAATGCCTCTCATTTCATTTAAGCTCTTGGCTTTTAATACAGCGTTTATATCTTCTTTTGATGTCTCTTTTGAGATAAGCACATTTAAATCTACCATGGAGACATTAGGAGTAGGTACTCTAACACTTTGACCGTGCAATTTGCCTTTCAGATGAGGAAGTACAAGTCCTATTGCTTTTGCTGCTCCCGTAGTCGTCGGAATCATATTAAGTGCAGCGGCTCTTGCCCTTCTTAAATCTTTTGAGTGTTTAACATCAAGTATATTTTGGTCATTTGTGTATGAGTGTATAGTTGTCATCAAACCTTTTTGAATGCCAAACTCATCGTCTATTATTTTTGCTATAGGAGCCAGACAATTTGTTGTACAACTTGCATTTGAGATAATTTTCTGACCGTCGTATTTTTTTTCATTGACGCTTAAAACAAACGTTGGAGTATCATCTTTTGCCGGAGCTGAAAAAACAACTTTTTTAACGCCTTTATCTATAAATACTTGCGCTTTTTCCTGCGTTAAAAATGCTCCCGTGCACTCAAGTACAACATCTGCGCCGTATTTTACAAAATCAAGCTCTTTTGGATCTCTTGCAGAGAACATTTTGACTTTTGATTTGCCGATTTGCAAATAATCGCCCTCTATCCACTCCACAATGCCCCCAAAACTTCCATGAACGCTGTCGTATTTTAAAAGCTGTTTTGTCATATCTCGGCTTGCAGTATCATTTATTGCAACTAACTCTATCTCTTCTCTATCATTTATGATTCTCGCTACGCATCGCCCAATGCGGCCAAAGCCGTTTATAGCTACTTTCAGCGCCATTTTATTCTCTCCCTAATTTTTTGATTTTGTTGAAATATTAGCCAAAACGAAGTATGAAAAAGTTTAAGAATACTTATATGCAAAAACTTTATTTCTTAAAAATAAAAGAAATTGGTAAAATTATCGTAAATATTATAATAGTTTGAGGAAAAAAATAGTAGAATACAACGCGTTATATAGAATTTAAATTAAAAATAAATTCGCCTGAGGAAGCAAATGGAAAAAAGGGTTAACTTCATCGTTAAAATACTCGAAGAAAAAAAAGCTGAAAATATCCAGGTATTTGATATGGGCGGCAAAGATTATTTCGTAGAGCGAGTCATAGTAACGACTACAATGGGAGAGAGGCACGGCGTATCTTTGCTGGATACTTTAAAAACGGAATTAAAAAAACGAGGTGAAAGTTTTTTAAATATTGAAGCAAGCGGCGAATGGGTTGTGATTGATTTGGGTGATGTCTTAATACATCTTTTGACGCCGGAATTCAGACTTAAATACAATTTGGAAGAGTTTTTAAGTAGACGCAATGAAGTTATAAATAATATCGATACAATGGAAGCAAACAATGGAAGATAAAGAGCTGTTTTTGGCCCTATTAAACACACCCTCAATCACCCCAAATGACGGAGGGCTATTGGCATTTGTAGAAGATTATTTGCCTAATTTCACAGCAAAAAGAGTAGACGTAGACGGCGTAAAAAATCTTTTTTTGTATAGAAAATTCGGTGAAGGCGTTCATTTATGTTTCGCAGGACATGTAGATGTAGTGCCACCCGGAGAGGGCTGGGAGAGCGATCCGTTTGAACCCGTTGAAAAAGACGGTTTCATTTATGCAAGAGGTGCTCAAGATATGAAGAGTGGCGTTTGCGCCATTTTGCAAATATGCAGACAAGTTACTCATTTTAACGGCACTTTGTCCATTTTGCTCACAAGCGATGAAGAGGGAGAGGCAAAAAACGGAACAGCAAAAGTTTTGGAAATACTAAATGAAGAGAAACTTCTGCCTGATTTTGCTATTGTAGCAGAACCTACATGTGAAAAAAATTTCGGAGATACCATTAAAATAGGCAGACGCGGCTCTATAAACGGAACTATTGAATTGATGGGTGAACAAGGACATGTGGCTTATCCGCAAAATGTCAAAAATCCCATACATCAAATCGCTACGATTTTACCAAAAATAGCCGAACATGCTTTTGATGAAGGGGATAGCGTATTTGCTCCAAGCAAACTTGTGATAACCGATATAAAAGCAGGCAACAACGTAACAAACGTAACTCCAAAAACTCTCAAGCTTATGTTTAATGTCAGAAATTCGCCTTCAACAAAAATAGAAAATGTCGAGCGCTATATACGTTCTATTTTCGGTCTTTTATACCTTGTAAATAATCCGGGTAAAGAACAGTTGAAATTTAATTTGGAACTAAACGAATCGGCTAAGCCTTTTTTAACAGATAAAAGTTCTATTTTAATAGCGCATCTTAGCAGAAGCATTGAAGAGGTTACGGGATTGGTACCGGAACTTTCTGCCGGAGGTGGCACGAGCGATGCAAGATTTTTTGCGGAGTTTGGCGTAAGCGTGGCAGAGTTTGGCGTCATGCATGATACGATACATGCGGCAAATGAAAGATGTTATTTATCGCATCTACGCGGTTTGATAAATGTTTTTAAATTACTGGTTGAGAAATTTTAAAGGCTCAGAATATGAATACTGTATCTACAAAAAAAGCGCCTGAAGCAATAGGTCCTTACTCGCAAGCTATTGTCATAAACGGTTTTATATTTACTTCCGGGCAAATTGCTTTAACAAGCGAGGGAGAATTTTTAGATAAAGATATAAGAATTCAAACCGAGCAAGTATTAAAAAATCTGTCCGAAATTTTAAAGCAAGGCGGCAGTTCGCTTAGTAAGGTTATAAAAACTACTATCTTCTTGACGGATATTGACGATTTTATAGTAGTAAATGAGGTATATGCCAAAGCATTCGGCGAACATAAACCTGCACGCAGTACCGTATGCGTAAAATCCCTGCCCAAAAATGCTAAAATTGAGATAGAGGCAGTAGGGATTATCTGAAATGTTTAAAAAAATATTCGTAAGTTTGCTCTTTATCGCTGTTTTTATCTACACAGGATGTGAAAAATATCCCAAAGATGAAAATATAAGCAGTGTAAAAATCACAGATACTAAAGGTAATAGCTTACATATTGTATTTGCGCAAAATACTGCCAGTATAACGCTTCCTGATAATAGCACCGCTATTTTAAAAAGCGTAAAAATGGCCTCAGGAATCAAATACGTTAACGACGAGTACGAATATAGCGAATGGCATGGAAATATAGAACTAAAAAAGGGCAAAGAGGTTATATTTCAAGCTCAAAAAGAGCAATAACAGATAAAAGATCGCTTATCATTTTAAGATGATACTTTCAAATCCTACACAAAAAAGTATAGTAATTTTAAAGAAAAAACTTGAAATTCCAAGTAATTAACTCTGAAAAAAATGATCGTTGCTATTTATCAAGACACCGGAAGTTCTGCGATTTTGGTACACTCTTTTATCATATAGAACAAATCAAAATCCATAAAGTACCTATTTTGTATCGTTCTATTTGCTTCTTATCTCGTCTCTTTTGGCGTTAAAAGCCTTGTTTGATGATAATATAAAAGCGACCAAAAATTCAAACACCTGCTTTTAAAAAATTGCAACCAAGCGCGAATGATTACAAAAAAATCAGAACTACTAACGTGACTTTGCATAAAAAAATTAAGTTTGACGTGTTTTAAAAACTATTTTAACGCATAAAACATGTGTGCAATCTATTTTTAATACTTCCAGAAACACTGTTTTTCTGACGTAAAATTACTGATAAAATAATATATACAAGGTATAATTTAACCTTAAATATAGCGCAAATATCATGAGAGAGTATAGTAAAAAGTGATGAAAAATTTGAAAGGTATTTTGATTTTTTTGATAAACATGTTCAAGATATTTTATTGTAGCAACTTGGCTAAAAAACTCGTGGAATTTTATAAAATCAGGGCTGAAATTTTCACAAATTTATAAGCAAAAATGCAATTAATTTAACATATAAAGCATTGAAATACAAAACTTGTTGTTTAAAATTGACCTTAATGTTTAAATAAAAATATTTACCAAAAATTATAAAAAAAAATAAGCAAATATTTAATTGAAAAATGTTTAAATTATCTTCGCGATCTTATTAAAAAGATTTGCCTCACCTTTTCGTAATAAAATTTCTAAGGAAGCAGAATGACTGAAAAACATTATGATGTTGTAATTGTCGGCGGCGGGGTCTCTGGAGCTGCGATTTTTTACACATTGGCAGCATACTCTGATATTAAATCTATTGCTTTGGTTGAAAAATATGACGGACTGGCCCGTCTTAGCTCAAGCGGACGCGGTAATTCGCAAACGATTCACACAGGTGATATCGAAACAAATTATTCTCTTGAAAAAGCAAAACAGGTAAAACGCACGGCGAACATGATAAGACGTTACTGTTTGGCGCATGGTTATGAAAATAAATTTATGTTCGTTCATCAGAAGATGGCTGTAGGTATAGGTGAAGTAGAAGTAGAATATATGAAAAAAAGATATGAAGAGTTTAAAGAACTTTTTCCGTATCTTGAGATTTACAGTAAAGAAAAGTTAAAAGAGATAGAACCAAATGTCGTATTTGACGAAAATGGAAAAGAAAGAGACGAGGATATCATAGGCGTAGGCGTTTTAGACCAATACTCTACCATTGACTACCATGCTATGACGGAAAGTCTTGTAGAAAATGCAAAAAAAGTGAAAAATAAGCAATGTGACGTATTTTTTAACTCTCAGGTAAAAACAATCAAACAACTCGGCTCTCAACATGTATTGCAAACTACGACTGGAGACTTATTCACGGCAGATTTTGTCGTAGTAGACGCTGGAGCGCACTCTTTGTATTTGGCGCACTCTATGGGACATGGAAAAGAGTTTGGTTGTCTTCCTATAGCTGGAAGTTATTATGTTACGAAAGGACATTTTCTAAAAGGCAAAGTTTATATGGTACAAAACCCAAAACTCCCCTTTGCTGCTTTACACGGCGATCCTGATGTATTACTTGATATGGCGACAAGATTCGGACCGACCGCATTAGCTCTTCCTCTGCTTGAGCGATTTCACGGAATCTCAACCGTGCCTGATTTTTTCAAAACACTCAATTTTGACGGAAAAATATTTAAAATACTCAAAGACCTATTCATGGATCCTGACATCAGGAACTATATACTGAAAAATTTTATGTACGAAATTCCATACTTCAACAAAAAAATATTTTTGAAAAATATAAAGCGCCTTGTACCGTCTTTAAAACTTGAAGATATAGAGTATGCCAGAGGCTTTGGCGGTGTAAGACCGCAAGTTTTAAATAAAACAGAGTTAAAGTTAATGCTGGGAGAAGCCGGCATAAATCCCGGTACCGGAATAATATTCAATATGACTCCAAGTCCTGGAGCTACAAGTTGTCTTGGCAATGCAGAAAGAGATGCAAAGATAGTTTGCAAATACTTAAAAGCAAAATTTGACGAGAAAAAATTTATTTCAGACTTGGTGGATGAATAAAAAAGCGTCGTTAAATTTATACGCAAAAATAGAGCCTCTTATCGGATTTTATCAAGAGTATGAGGGGCTTTATGATAAATACTTACAAATCATAACCTCTTTAAAACCTAAAAATATTTTAGATTTTGGCTGTGGCAATGGCCGACTTTTAGAGAAATTAAAAGTGTCCGGTTTTGATGCTTTTGGTATCGACTTAAGTCAAGATATGATTCAAAAAGCACTTTTAAAAGGTGTAAAGGCTTACAATAAGGATATTAAAGAGTTAAGCGGCGATTTTGAACTTATCATAGCCGCAGCAGACGTTTTAAACTATTTTGATAAAAGCGAGTTAAATAATATATTAAATGAAATATTCTCAAAACTTGCACCGAAAGGTTATTTTTTAGCCGATATAAATACCTTGCACGGTTTTAGGCATGTGGCTGACGGTTTGCTTATCAAAGAAACAGATAAGCGTTTTTTGGCAGTGGAAGCAGATTTTCAAAATAAAAAACTTGTTACAAATTTCACACTTTTTGAACAAAACGGTGAATATTATAAAAAAGAGCAAGCTGTCATAGAACAGTACTATTATCCTTTGGAATACTTTAAAAAATTAAATATTTTATATCTCAAAAAGGTTATCTCTATCCGTATGTTTGACAAAAAAATCCCCGATAAAAACTTAATGATTTTTCAAAAAAGTCCGTAAATTTATAATTTAAGTAATCTTTTATTGCTATTTTTGCGTTAATTGGAAATAATTACGCAATTAAAAATAGGTATTGTTATTTAAAGGATAATTATGGAAAAAAAGACAAAAATTTTAGCTACGGTAGGACCTTCAAGCGACTCGATAGATATGCTGGAGGGATTGATAAAAGCGGGTGTTAATGTTTTTCGTTTGAATTTCAGCCACGGTTCGCATGAATATCACTCTCAAACTTTTAATAATATAAAAGAGGCCGAAAAAAGAACGAATAAAAGAGTTGGTATTTTGCAGGATTTATGCGGCCCCAAAATAAGAATCGGAAAATTAAAATATGATTTTGAACTAAAACAAAATGATTTAATAGAGTTTCACACAAAACAGATAGATGGAGAAAAAATTGGTGAAGGACGCTATAAATTGAGCATAAACCAGCCGCAAGTTTTAAAACTTTTGAAAGTTGGCGAGTCGATCTATCTATATGATGGAAACATACAGACAAAAATCATCAATATAAATGATGATTTTATAACGGTGCAAGTACATAACTTCGGCAGACTTTCTTCAAATAAAGGCGTAAATTTTCCAAACACCAAAATAAATATGGACGTTATCACGGAAAAAGATAAAAACGACTTGATTTGGGGCATAAAACATGAAGTGGATTTTATAGCTATATCGTTCGTACAAAGAAAAGAGGATATTTTATATGCCAAAGAGTTGCTAAAGCAAAACGGCGGCAATGCACATATTTTTGCAAAAATAGAAAAGTTTGACGCGGTTGAAAATATAGACGATATATTGGAAATCAGCGACGGTTTAATGGTAGCGCGAGGCGATTTGGGCATAGAGGTGCCTTATTATAAAGTACCGAGCATTCAAAAAAATATCATTAAAAAAGCCAATGCCGCTTCAAAACCGATAATAACGGCGACTCAGATGCTTCTATCTATGACCGAAAAAGAGACGGCAACGCGCGCTGAGATTAGCGATGTGGCAAATGCCGTACTTGATGGAACCGATGCTGTGATGTTATCGGAAGAGAGCGCAATAGGTAAAAACCCTGTGCACGTAGTAGAGACGATGTCAAATACTATAAAAGAGACTGAAAAAATTTACAATTACAATAAATTTTCAAATGTCGCATTTTTCGATGAAACAGATGTGATAGCATCATCTACAGGAATGCTGGCCCAAAGACTTGACGTAAAAGCTCTCATTTCTATCACTGGTTCTGGCAAATCGGCAAAAAAAATGGCAAGATACAGAATAAAAAATGATATTTATGCAGTGTGCCATGATGAAAGAGTAGCGCGTTCGCTTACTATCGCATGGGGCATTGAACCGATACTTGTCATAGAAAAGTCAACTCTAAACGGAATGCTTGCAAGTACGTTTACAAATGCTCTTAAAACAGGCTGGATAGATAGAGAACATACTTATATACTCACGGCAGGCTATCCGGCTGGGGTTGAGGGAAGCACGAACTTCATAAGAATCGTAAAGAAAAACGAGATAGATTATCTGGCAAATTTGGAACCATAACAAAATATTCGGAGCATTTTTCTTTTTTGATTTTTGCTCCTTTATGCAAATGATATAAAAAGTTTTGGGTATTAAGTTTCTATAGATTTATAAAATAAAATTTGAGCTTTATATACGAGTAATTATTTTATTATCGTTACATACAGATCTCTTTTATCAAATCTTCCGTGACCATTAAACAACGCCTACTTCAAATTTCCTGCTCTTATCAAAAGTGTCTTTGATTGCGTAGCAGTGCTCATTGTCTACAAACCATTAGTAGTGTCACTTTGTAGTTGAAAATTTTATTTGCTTTTGTTCTTTTTGTCGTGTAAACAGCAATGTATTGAGGCTATGCTGATTGCGTCTTAAAAATCTTGTTTGCAATGACTCATATCCGGCGGCTTTTTTTGAAAGTCCTGCTTTTGCAAAAATATTCAAAATATCAGACAATAATATTCGTAAATTTCAATTGTTATTTTTTTGCGCTTTTTATTTAGGACACAAAGGTCTATTTATAGTATTATTAATGATTACCAGCCTGTAAATCATATCTACTCTTATCTTTTCATTTGCGCCAGACAGTTGCCAAATCCTCACTTGATAAGTATACATCAACCATTTTAAGGACTATTTTACTTACATTATATGACTTTTTTGTGCTGCCTGTAGACTTTTAATATATAAAAACAGATTGGAGAGATGATAAGTTGCTATATTATAAAAACAAATACTCTACTTTACTCCATCTCAAGACGCATTAAAAGCATATCCTCACCGTCTGTAACTTCAATATCGTTAGAGTTGCAATGTTTACATATGAACTCATTATTTGATACTTTGCTCTCGACTTTGCAAGAGCGACACTTTATCATAACCTCCTGTATGTTTATGATAAGTTCCGAACCATCGCAAATAGTTTTTTCTTTGAAGGTATCAAAAGTGAGTTTCAAAAAATGCGGTTCTATGCCGCTTAGTTTGCCTATTTTTACCTCAACTTTGACGATTTTTTTCGCACTGTTC
Source organism: Campylobacteraceae bacterium (assembly GCA_031255525.1). Classification (GTDB taxonomy): domain Bacteria; phylum Campylobacterota; class Campylobacteria; order Campylobacterales; family Campylobacteraceae; genus JAIRKW01. The sequence goes on along the minus strand of JAIRSJ010000098.1, from coordinate 2,646 downwards.
GTCTTAGCATTTTTTTCACAAAGTTCTATAAGGGAATTTACAACTGAAAGTTCGTGCATTAACAAATTCTCGGCAGCAGTTCGCCTTTGGGCAACTCTAAAAAACGGCTTGTACCCCATGACGATTTTAGTATCACATGTTCTTTGTAGGAGCTTGAAACAACGCCTATTATATTGGCTTTCTTGCACTCGTCAAACTCTCTTAAGATTTCAATCGTCTTTTTTGCGTCCTCTTTTTTTACGCAAAGCACCATTGTACCCTCATTTGCCAATTCGTAAGGCTCAAAGCCAAATATCTCACAAAGCCCCTTAACTTCATTTGAGGTCGGGATATCGCTCTCATTTATCTCGATGCATACATTCGAAGCCAAAACCCATTCGTTTAAAACAGCGCTCAATCCTCCTCTTGTTGCATCTCTCAACGCTTTAGGTTTTATGCCATGTTTAAAAAGTGCAAAAATCGGTTCAAAAAGCGAAGCACAATCGCTCTTCAAATCCCCACTTACCTTTAATTCTTCTCTGTTTGCCAATATGCAAGCTCCGTGATTTCCAACTTCGTTTGAAACTATTATCACATCGCCCTCGTCCAAATTGTGCGAAGAGATATTTTCACATACTATTTCGCCTATGCCGCTTGTATTAATAAAGATGCCGTCCGCTTTACCTTTTGGAACAACTTTCGTATCGCCGGCTACAATTTTTGCGCCGCTTTTTTTCATCTCTTCTTTCATAGAAATTACAATCTTTTCCAAATCATCGTACAAAAATCCCTCCTCTATAATAAATCCGCAACTTATATATAAAGGTTTAGCGCCAGCGCTTATCAAATCATTTACCGTTCCCGCGATCGCAATTTTCCCTATATCGCCTCCGCTGAAAAAAAATGGAGTTACCGTAAAAGAATCTGTAGTGAAAGCGATTTTGCTTTTGACGTGCAAAGTTGCACTATCCTCTGTCTTGTTTAATATCTCATTGCCAAAATGGCTGAAAAAAAGATTATTTATCAAAGATTGCATCTCTTCTCCCCCTCCGCCATGACTTAGCAAAATCTTTTTATTCAATTTTTGTCCTTCAAAAATTTTCCGTACTTAAAATATGCCGCACACGCCCCTTCGCTTGATACCATACAAGAGCCTATCGGAGTTTTAGGAGTACACGCTTTGGCAAAAACTTTGCAGTCAAACGGTTTTGCTCTGCCTTTCAAGATATCCGCACACATACAAAGTTTGTGATCGTTTATGGGATTTTTTGAGAGCTTTGATGCAAATACAACCTCAGCGTCAAGTTCTAAAAAACTTGACTTCATCTTTAAAGCGCTTTTTGGTATTTCACCAAGACCTCGCCATCTAAAACTCTCTCTTATATCAAAATATTTCTCCATAAGTTTTTGAGCTTTTATATTACCTTTTTTGCTTACAGCTCTTGAATATTCATTCTCAACTTCACAGCGTCCTTCGTTAAACTCTCTCACAATACGCAAAACACTCTCCAGCACATCGCTTGGCTCAAAGCCGGAAACTACGACCGGAGTTTTATATTTTTGCACTATCGGAGTAAAAATATCATATCCTGTGATAACACTTACATGAGAAGGACCCAAAAACGCATCTATCTTTGCGCCCTCGCTCATTATGGCATGAATCGGCGGTGGAACTAATACGTGATTGATATGGAAAAGGATATTTTTTATATTTTCTTTCACAACTTTTTCGACTAATACGGCACTCATAGGTGTTGTAGTTTCAAAACCTATGGCAAAAAATACAACGGTTTTGTCCGGATTTTCTTTTGCGATTTTGAGCGTATCAAGCGGTGAGTACAAAGCTCTTATATCATATCCTTCGGCCCTTAAATCCTGTAAGGATATCTTGCTTCCCGGCACTCTTATCATATCTCCAAGAGTTACGAGTATAACATTCGGCTGTTTTGCTAATTCTATGGCTTCGTCTATACGCTCTTTTGGCATAATGCAAACCGGACAGCCAGGACCGTGAACGAACTCTATTTGCTGCGGTAAAAGCTGCATCAATCCATATTTCATAATAGTATGAGTATGTCCCCCACAAATCTCCATTATATTTAGCTTTTCTCTCGCTTCTTTTTTTATTTGAAGGCTTAGAGCTTTTATGTGTTCAGGATTTTTAAAAGAGTTAATTAAGTCTATCGACAAATCCCATATCCCCTTCCAATTCGTCTATCATTCCGTCTCTCATTTTATCTGCTATCTCTTCATAAAGAGCTAAACTCTCTTTCGCCTCTTTTTCACTCATCTTGCTCATTGCAAAACCTACATGTATCAGCACATAATCTTCTTTTTGCACCTCTTCGTCTATCAAGTCAAGCGATACTTTTCTTAAAACACCTAAAGTTTCAACAGTGGCGTTATTGTTTTCATCTATCTCTACAACGCGCGAAGGTATGGAAAGACACATCCGGTTCAACCTCTTAAGGATTTTTTCATTTTAAGATAATCTATCCATTTATCAAACCCAACGCCTGATTTACTATCAATTTCTATGATATCAACCTTTGGATTGAGTTTTCTTGCCTCTTTTACAGCGTGTTCGATATTGAAATCAAAATGAGGTAATAAATCGCATTTAGTTATAAGTAAAACGTCTGCATTTTTAAACATAACAGGATATTT
>JAIRSJ010000091.1 GCA_031255525.1 Campylobacteraceae bacterium | reverse complement strand
AAATATCGACAAATTCGTCACTTTTTTGCAAAATCTCCTCTTTTTTGAGTCTCCTTGTCGTTTCATCTATAAGCGTATTTTGTCCGAAGGCATTTATAGACAACTCATAAAGCTCCCTTAAAAGGTTTGAATTAAATCTCGAATACGCTTTTGGGCTTACAGCGTTTAAATCGCAGTAAGTTAGAACATATAAAAGTTGCAAAGCGCGCAAAGAGCGAAGCTTTGATACAAAAGAGAGAATTGTTTTTTCATTGTATATATCCTCTCTGCTTGCCGTGTTGCTCATAAGTGTGTGATATTTTATAAGCAGTTCACCCATGTTTATCTGTTCTTCGCTAAAGTTTAGTTTTTGCGCGTATGCTCTGAATATTTTGGCTCCGAGTTTGCTGTGATCGGTATTTCTGCCTTTGCCCACATCATGCAAGAGCACAGTAAGACGTAGCATCATTCTGCCGTTTTCACATATGTCGTCATATAAAGCTTTGATAAACATATCGTTTATATTTTCCAAAAAATAGAGCGTTTTTAGCGAATGAATATCTACAGGATACATGTGATAACCGTCAAATTGCGGTAAATTTATGGTATGTCTTACGGCTCTTATCAAATACTGAAGAAGATTTGATTTATAAAAGGCGTACAATATTTGATTTAAATATCTTCTTTCAAAGAATTGTCTGAAAAGTGCGTAAATCTCTTTTGAGTTGTGCGGCGGAATGGTTGTTTTTTTGAGCCAGTTTATGACGGATATGTCATATTTCATCGCTCTATCTTCAAACCCTAAAATAGTCTTTAAAACTTCTTTTAGCAGCATTTTTTTTCTATTAAAAGACGTATAAAGCATACCCTCATACAGATAAAAACCGTTTTTATCTCTTGCGCTCCTTATTTTCGTTATATTTTCTTTCCGGAAAAACAGCGAAGATGTCAGGCGTCTTATGAAAATTTGAGCGGTAATTTTTAGTATCCAAAGGTTTTGCAGAGTTTTTTGAGACAGTTGGAGTTCGGCGCTTTTTGTCTTTGTTTGTCTGTATCCGAGTTTTGCTGCTACGCTTGGAGTCATATCAATGTTCAGCACATCTTGTTTTTTGCCGGCGCTTAAATGAAGGGCGCTTCTGACTCTAAATAAAAATTCCAATGCGCTTCTAAACTCTTTAAACTCTTCCTCATTTAAATATTTCGGCACAAGGTCGTTTAATCGTCCTACTCCTATCAATGTGTGTGCTATCCAAAAAAGCGTGTTCGCGTCCCTGAGTCCGCCTACACCATCTTTGATATTCGGTTCCATATTAAGAGGTGACTTTTCACCCCTTTGTCCGTATGCTTCAAGTTTTTGCGAAATAAATTCTTTTTGCCTGTATTTTCTGATCTTTAAAAGTTCGCGCTGTATCTCTGTCCACAGATACTTTGAGCCGCATAAAAAGCGCGATTCCATCATAGCTGTTTTTATCGTTATATCTTTATTGCTTGCGTCAAAAAGTTCCGAAACTTCATGTGTTCTGTGGCTGATTTTCATTCCGCAATCCCATGCGAGATGAAGTATTGATTTGATGATAGGCTCTATATTATAACCTTCGCATTTTTTGTAAACTATCATCAAGTCAATATCCGAATATACGCAAAGCTCCTCTCTACCGTAACTTCCAAGTGCCGTCAGGGTAATCGGCAGAGTATTATAAAGCGGCACATACTCTTTGAAAAATCGACGTAGGGCGTATTTGTAGATAATAGATATAAGACGGTCGATTTGCTTTGTATGTTTAACTAAAAAATCTTTTCCTTGGTTTTGTGAAAAAAATTCATCTAAAGAGTCGAGATACTCTTTAATGTGGCTTTTTATAAGTTTTGATATCTCAAAATCACTTTTTTGTTCTTGTATATACTCTTCTATCTCAAACTCTAAATCTTTCATCAATATGCCAAAAAATAAGATACGATATTGTACCAAAAGATTTAAGATATCGGTGCGGTTTATCTTGAAATCAAAAGCGGCGGTTTTTGCAAATTTGATATTTTGCAAAACAGATTTTTTCTTTTCAAAAAGTGCATGTCATTGCATGATAAAGCAATTATTTTGTGACAAATTTTACATAACATTTTACATTATGATATAATTGCCGCCTATAAAAAAAATTGAGTTTTGTTTTATGGATTTCCGTATAGATGTTACTGTGCGGTTGTTTTCAATATTCGGATAAAAGAATGCAGATAAAATTAGCAAAAAATTACGGCTTTTGTTTTGGAGTAAAACGCGCGATAAAAATAGCTGAAAATGCTCCCGGAGCTTCTACAATAGGACCTTTGATACACAATAACGAAGAGATTTTAAGACTTAAGAACAGTTTTGACGTTCAGACACTATCAAATATAAGTGAAGCCGAAAATATCAAAAAAGCGATTATCCGCACGCACGGTATCACAAAAGAAGATTTACAGGATTTGCAAAAGTGCGGCATAGAGATAGTGGATGCTACATGTCCGTTTGTTACAAAACCGCAAAAAATTTGCGAACAAATGAGCAAAGAGGGTTACAGCATAGTAATTTTCGGCGATAAAAATCATCCTGAAGTAAGAGGGGTGAAGAGTTATTGCGTTCATGATAATGTATACGTAGTATTGAGTTGCGACGAGTTGACTAAAACGGATTTGGGGCAAAAGATTGCACTTGTTTCGCAAACCACAAGAAAGATAGATGAGTTTTTGAAAATAGTTGATTTTTTAGCGGCAAACTGCAAAGAGGTGCGAGTTTTTAATACTATCTGCAATGCTACTTTTGAAAATCAAGACGCGGCAAGAGAGTTGGCAAAAGAGGCGGATATTTTTATAGTAATCGGCGGAAAAAATTCGTCAAATACTAAACAGCTCTACAATATTGCGAAAGAATTTTGCAAAGATAGTTATTTGATAGAAAATGAAAAAGAGCTCGATTCTTTGTGGTTTTTGGACAAAAAAATATGCGGAATTACAGCAGGTGCGTCGACTCCTGACTGGATTATTAAAAAAATTATTGAAAAAATTAGGGAAATTAAAGTATAATATTGGTTTTCGGTCCATTTATTTAATAAAAAAGCGAACAAATCACATCAAAAAAGGATATAGATGGCTAAAGAGGTGAACAATAGTGTTCAAAACGGCAAGGATAAAGGCGAGTTTATGGAAGATGTAGACTTTGCCAGCATGCTTGAGGAGTCTTTTAAAGAGACTGATGACGAAGTTACGGTAGAGGGCGTTATCGTAGAGATTAGAGACGATATAGTGTTGGTCGACGTCGGCAAAAAGAGTGAAGGAAGACTTTATACTTCCGAGATTACCGACAAAGACGGTAATTTGACTTTTAAGACAGGCGATAAAATCAAAGTTGCCGTAACGGGCTACAGAAATGAAAAACCTATAGTTTCTCATAAAAAGGCTATAAAAAAAGAGAAGGTAAAAGTTTTCATAGAGAATTTTAACGAAGAAGACAGCGCTCCTTTTCATGTAAAAATTATCGGTAAAAACAGAGGCGGTTTGATAGCTGAAAGCAGCGATGGCGTAGAGTTTTTTATACCTCGTTCTCATATAGCTGCGCGCGATCCTCAATCGCTTGTAGGCAGAAGCGTTAAAGTGTCTGTTTTAAAGATAGACAAAGAGAACGAATCCATAATTGTTTCGCGCAAAAAGCCTTTAGATGAAGAGCGTAAAAAACGCAAAGATATAATTCAAGAGCTGATAGAAAAAAATGAAGCTATAGAGGGTATTGTAAGAAAAATCACAACTTATGGCATGTTTGTTGATGTAGGCGGAGTTGACGGACTTGTTCACTATAGCGAGATAAGTTATAAAGGACCCGTAAACCCAGGTGCTTTATATAAAGAGGGTGATAAGGTTTTAGTAAAAGCAATAAATTACGATAAAGATAAAAAGCACCTCTCGCTATCCATAAAAGATGCGCAACCTGACCCTTGGCAAGAGATAGAAGATCAGCTTGAGGTCAAAGACGTTATACAAGTAACCGTCAGTAATATAGAACCTTACGGCGCATTTGTAGATTTGGGAAATGATGTAGAGGGATTTTTACACATATCCGAAATTTCATGGGATAAAAACATTAAGCACCCAAAAGATTATATCAGCGAGGGAGAGCAGATAAACGTTGAAGTTGTGGAGATAGATTTAAAAGCCAGACGGCTTAGAGTCTCTTTGAAAAACATTCTTCCAAAACCGTTTGAAGAGTTTTTGAAAAAACATAAAGTCGGAGACGTAGTAAAAGGCATTGTAACAACTCTCACAAATTTCGGTACGTTTATCAGAATAGGCAATGTAGAGGGACTTTTGCATAACGAAGACGCATCTTGGGATAGAAGCGCAAAATGCAAAGAGCTTTTTAAAGAGAAAGACGAAGTGGAAGTTAAAATTATCAAGATAGATGCGGAAGCGGAAAAAATCTCTTTAAGTTTAAAAGAGCTTCAAGAAAGCCCAATACAAAAATATGCCAAAAAGCACAATAGCGGCGATATAGTCAAAGGCAAAATTTTAGAGATAAAAGATTTCGGTTTATTTGTGGAGCTTGAAGACGGCGTTGATGCGCTTATCCGCAAAGAAGATTTCGGAAATCTAAATCAAAGCGAATTTAAAATCGGAGATGAGATAGAAGCGGCCATAGCTTTTATAGATGAAAGAAAAAATCGCATCAGATTATCCATAAGACGACTCTCAAAGCTAAAAGAGAGAGAAGCGTTAAACGAATTAAACAAAGACGATGACAAAATGACATTGGGAGATATTTTGAAAGACCAGCTCAAATAAGTCCGCCCTTAGCCGATAATTATCGGCATGCGGACTATTTTGTCTTTGCATGTATCCACAAAATACAGATCAACTTTCAAAAGGTTATATAGATGAAACAAAAAAAAATTGTTGTGTGCGATTCTATTCACGAGATAGGCTTTGAGATTTTAAAAAAAGAGAGTGATATTACGGTAGTTGACGCGACAAAGGTTGATAAAGATAAATTGGGCGAAATTATAGCGGATGCAGATGTTGCCATAACAAGGAGTCCTACGGATATAGACGCCGCATTTTTGGATGCGGGCAAAAGATTGAGCGCCGTTGTGCGTGCCGGTGTTGGTGTGGATAATGTGGATTTGGATGAATGCAGCAAGCGTGGCGTGATTGCTATGAATGTTCCTACTGCTAATACTATAGCCGCTGTTGAACTTACTATGGCGCATATACTCTCAGCCGCCAGAAGTTTTCCTTATGCTCATAATGCTTTAAAACAAGATAGAATTTGGAAACGCGAAAAGTGGTACGGTATAGAGTTGTTCGGGAAAAAGCTCGGCGTTATAGGTTTTGGAAATATAGGAAGTCGCGTTGCTATCAGAGCTAAAGCTTTTGGCATGGATGTCGTAGCGTACGATCCATATATACAAAGCAATAAAGCAACAGACCTTGGTATGCTTTATACTGAAAATTTTGACGATATTTTAGCGTGTGATTTTATAACTATTCATACCCCTAAAAATAAAGAGACAATCAATATCATAGACAAAGCCGAGATAGCTAAGATGAAAGACGGCGTAAGGCTTATCAACGTAGCGCGCGGTGGACTTTATAATGAGGAAGCTTTGATAGAAGGCTTAAAGAGCGGTAAAGTCGCTTTTGCAGGAATTGATGTTTTTTCAAAAGAGCCTGCCGTCGATAATCCTATTTTGGATTTGGATAATGTAACCGTGACGCCTCATCTTGGAGCTAACACATTAGAGTCCCAGGAAAAAATTGCAATTGCAGCTGCCGAAC
>JAIRSJ010000030.1 GCA_031255525.1 Campylobacteraceae bacterium | reverse complement strand
CTTGCGTTGATCTCTTTTATGCCGTCTTTACCGAACATAAGAGCTGTATTGTGATAGAGTGTGAGTATATCCTCTTGCGCATATTCAGGAACTATTTCGGACGAGTAAAAACACCCTTTGTTTTCGCACCTCTCCTCAAACATGGCCACCTGTTTTTGCTCGTGGTCAAAAGTGTAAGTCACGCTTTTTGTCTTTTTATTTGACGAACGAACTTTTTCCAAGCTCTTAGGAACAAATTTACCATCAATTAATTTACCGACACTTTTATATGTTTCAACACGCTTACCACTTAAAGTAGCTGCAAAACCTGTTGCTTTTGCTGTAATTTTAGTCTCATAAGAGCCATTTTCCTGAACTTTTAAAAAAGCTGTCGCCTCACCCAAATGAAAAACGCCATATTTTACCTCATATTTTGCAAAAGATTCGAAAGGAAGCGCATAAAGTACGGATGCGAATAAAATCAAAATTATCGTTATCGCTTTTTTAAGCAACATGCGCACCTCCAATAAGCGCAAACTAAATATGTCATTATATTACAAAGTGGTTAATTATCGCTTTCGCAACATAATCTTTTTAGGATTTTAAGGGTACAATAGCATCTATTTTTATACAAGGCGCATATTTGAAATCCGACATAAAATCACTGCTTATCTCGTTAATCGACGGTATAGATGCAAAAGAGATATCGAATGATTTTAAAAAGCTGATAAATGATTTGGAGTGTAAAAAAGCCATAAAAAGAGATAAATACAACTGCTATAAATTTAACTCAAATTATCGTGTCGGCAAAATAGACATATCTCTAAACGGCACAGGCTATTTGGAAGTTTTGGGCGATAAGAGGCGAAAAGATTTGGTGATAGAGCCAAAAGACTTGATGAATGCCGGCAAAAGCGATTTAGTCGTTGCAAAATGGATTTTTACACGTCTTAAAAGACAAAAAGCCAAAGTTGTATATATAGTTCAAAAAGGATTTTTGGCTTATGTCGGCATCACTAAAGCAATTAACGGCACAATTGTCGTACAAAATATAAAAACCGCCTCCCCTATAACTGTAGCAGCAACACAAAAATCATTAAAACAACTTCCCTTAAACACACTTTTAAAGATAGAAAGTGCTTCTGGAATTATTAAAGAAGTTTTAGGAGTCTTGGATGATGCAAGCGTAGATGAAAAGATATCTTTGGCGCTTTACAATAAAGAGGAATTTTTCAGTGCGCAAGCCGAAGCGGAAGCAAAAAGTTACGGATGTAGTGTGGACAAATCGTTTTATCTAAACAGGCTTGATTTGACTAAACTGCCTTTTTGCACAATTGATCCCAATAGCGCGAAAGATTTTGATGATGCAATATATTTTGATGAAAAAAATCTTACTATATATGTAGCTATTGCTGATGTAAGCGAATATGTATATCCTTTTAGCAATATAGACAAAGAGGCAAAAAGCAGAGGTTTTTCCATCTACTTTCCGCACAAATCAATTCCTATGCTGCCAAGAGCTTTGAGTGAAAATATATGCTCTTTAAAGCCAAACGAAGATAGACTTGTTTTCGGGTTTAAAATAACTTTGGACAAAACAAGTCTGCAACCAAAATCCGAAGAGCTTTTTGAGGGAATCATCCGCTCAAAAAAAAGATATGCTTACGAGCTTGTCGACAAGTTTATAAGCGGCGAAACTAATATGCAAGATGGGACGGACAAAAAGATACTTGCGTGGCTTTTACCGCTTTTCAAACTCACGCAAAATCTGCGAAAAAAGAGACTGCAAGATGCCTTTTTATTCCGCTCTTCGGAAATCAAAATGACCTTAGATGACAAGCAAAATATAACGGAAACGAAAGCAGAAGAAGAGACACCTTCTCATGCTCTTATAGAAGAGTGTATGCTATTAGCCAATAAAGCGGCGGCAAAAAGAATAAAATACGGTATATTCAGGACACACGAGCCGCCTTCTTTTGAAAAGATAGAAAATCTGCTTGAAGAGCTTTTTTTGATAGGAATTGAAGCCAAGTTTTCACCTCAACTTCCGACGCTTATCAGACAAATCCAAAAACAAGCAGACGAGATAAATATAAGAGCGGATGTAGATAAACTCATCATAAAAAGTCAAAAACAAGCTTGTTATACGCCGGAAAATAAAGGGCATTTTGGGTTGGGGTTTGAATGTTACAGCCACTTTACTTCTCCCATTCGTAGATACAGCGACCTTGTATTGCATCGTCTTTTAAAATCGCGGTTGAAAAAAGAGGAGAAACTTGCAAAATATCAGCTTGAAAATATAGATACTCTTTGTAACAGATTAAGCGAATTAGAACGCGAAAGCGATAAAGTCGCATGGGACTTTATGGATAGGAAATTTGCCCGCTGGGCGGCATTGCATATAAATGAAAATTATATTTGCAAAGTAACGGACATCAACAAAAGCCCGATAGCAGTACTTGACGATAAATTGAAAGGTGGCAGAATATTTTTGATTGACGATGATTTGGAATTATTTGAAAAAGTAAAGGTACAAATAATTCAAAGCGATTTGGTATCCGCTAAAATAACCGGCAGAGTTATAAAAAGGCTTGATTGATGTATAAAAAAGATTTTGACATACTTCTAAACTCCAAAAATATCCCAAGAACACTCTTTTTGTACGGTGCATGCGACTATCAACTCTCGCTTTTGGAAAGTGAGATTTTAAACCTATGGGGGAAAAGCGAGGTATTAAAATTTTATTTTGATGAATATGACTTTAAAACTGCAAAAACATATTTAAGTCAAGCTTCGCTTTTCGGAGATAAAAATATAATGCTTTTAAAGCTCGAAAAAGCTCCTCCACAAAAAGAGCTGGAAGAGCTTATAAAACTTTGTGAAAAAAGTGATATGAACTATTTTCTCTTTATCTTTTACGGCGAAGATGTGAAAGCAAAAGAGATAGCAAGAGTATTTGGTAAATCATTTGTGAGAGTATTTAAGCCGAATCAAAGCGAAGCTATAAAATTTTTAAGCAACGAAGCAAAAAAGATAAATCTAAACATTAGTAACTTTGTTTTGCAAAATCTCTACTCTATACAAAACGAAAACCTCTCTTTGGCGGTAAGCGAACTTGCAAAACTCTCTATTTTAAACAAAGAGATATCTGCTGCTGATGTAGATAATCTTGTATTTGGTATGGGCAGCGTAGAACTTGAAACATTTATAACTAAACTCTTAAGCAGCGGAAAAGTGGTAAATCTTTACAAGATGATAAGCCAAAGCGGAACTGTTGATGAAATAAGGCTCATAAATGCAATACAATCGCATCTTTTTCAGCTTTTCTCATTTCATGCCTATATCAAAATAAACGGTTCTTTTGACGCTGAAAAGATTTTGGGTCACCCTCTGCCGCCGCAGATTGCCAAACAGCGTTTAGATGCGGCAATGCGTCTTAGACCGAAAATTTTTACCAAGCTTTTGAGAGTTTTGATAGATGCGGAATTTGCTCTTAAAACAAACTCTAATTTAGACAAAGAGAGTTACATGCTTTCGACGCTTTTGGAGTTGCAAAGTTATTTGCGAAACTGACTTGATAAAAGTGTCGTCAAAATAATTAATTTACAAATAAAATTGTGCTAAACTGCAAAAAATCAACAAAAAAGGTGGGGTCAAATGGCTGATTCGTTAGACGCATTATTGTCAGTTATTCATAGTAGAAAAAGTGTTAGAAATTTTGAAGACGGCAACAAGGTTATACCAAAAGAGACTTTGGATACGATTGTAAAAGCCGCATTTGCCGCGCCTTCGGCAGTTAATTGGCAGCCTTGGCATTTTATTGTTATAAACGAGCGAGCGCTTTTGGACAATTTGGGCAGCCTGCCCTATGCAAAAATGCTCTATAAATCTTCGGCGGCGATTATCGTATGCGGTGATACACAAGTAAGCGAGCTTTACTGGATTGTCGATTGTGCGGCTGCTACACAAAATATTCTCTTAAGTGTTGAAGCGCTTGGTCTTGGCGCGGTATGGACAGCTGTTTATCCGCATGATGAGCGTATCTCTTTTGTAAAAAAACTTCTGCACTTGCCGGATAATATCATACCGCTAAACGTCATACCCGTAGGTTATCCCTCAGGCACCAATAAGCCAAAGGACAAATACAAACCGCAAAAAGTGCATATGAATGGTTGGTAATGATTAGACTGCTGCAAAAGTGTGGTTTTCGGGCAAATTTTGTATCATAATAACATTTTCATATATTTTATCGCTGTAGTATGCAATAAAAAATTTTGAACACGCCTGATGTTATAAATTCTGTTTTGCGCTCATTTTATAGCTATTATTTGTGTCCATCTGCCGTCTTTTGTTAAAAATCTTTTATCATTCTGCTCGTCTCATTTTATCTGTAATCACGGCAAAACATTTTTATCTCTTAAGTTTGTGATTTTTGCATTGATTCAAACCTTGCCTAATAACTATAAAAAAATAAATTTTTCATTATCCTTCAATTTCCGCCTGTTTATCAAAAATATAATGATAAAAGCAATCTATTTTGAACAATTACATAAAAAAATTCCGATAAAACCATATGAAAAAGCTTTATTTAATAAAACTCCAAACTTACTTATACTAAAATTGCACTCTACTTTGTTTTTTCAGAGTAAATCCTTACTCTTACAAATTTATCAATGTAAAGAGTTTAAAATCCATAAGGAGAAAAGATTATGCGACATTATGAGTTGTTGTTTGTCTTGCGTCCGACATTGACGGAAGAAGAGGCAAAAGCTAAAGTTGACTTCATCAAAGAAGTTTTGGAAAAAAACGGAGCGCAAATAGCTGCGCGCCAAGATATGGGAATACGCAAACTATCGTATCCGGTTAAAAAATTTGAACGCGGAAACTACACTATATATTATTTTCAAGCTCCTGCAAATGCTATCAGCGAAATTGAGAGAATCATTCGCATAAACGAGGAAGTCATCAAATTTTTAACCGTAAAATATGACAACAAAAAAGAGATTGCCCATTGGGAAAAATCTGTTGCAAACACGATAAACAAGGGCAAAAAAGATGAGACGGCGGCTAAGCCTGAAAAGATAGTGTCTGAAGAAACGGATGCATCTTAAATAATATCAAGGATAGGGTATGTTTAATCGCGTTATTTTGGTGGGAAATTTGACAAGAGACATAGAGCTTCGCTATTTGCCTAACGGAAGTGCTATCAGTTCAACAGGCATAGCTACAAACAGACGTTTCAAAAAGCAAGACGGAAGTCAAGGCGAAGATGTCTGCTTTATTGACATATCGCTTTTTGGCAGAACTGCCGAAATAGCAAATCAATATTTGAAAAAAGGCAGTAAGATTTTAATCGAAGGACGGCTCAAACTTGATACGTGGACAGACCAAAACGGACAAAAGAGAAGCAAACACACTGTAGTTGCGGATAGTTTACAAATGTTGGATAGCAAATCTCAAGACAAGACCGATAATACTTATCCTGAAGAAGACTATCAACATTCTGCGCAGCAAAGTCAAAATTACTCGCAAAACACGCAAAAACAAAATATACCCGAAATAAACATAGACGAAGACGAAATACCGTTTTAATTTAAATAAGCAAAAGGATAAAAAATGGCTGAAAAGAGAAAATATTCAAGAAAATATTGCAAATATTGTGAAGCAAAAATTGAGTTTTTGGATTATAAAGATACAAAATTACTAAAGCACTCGCTTTCCGAGCGTTATAAAATTATGCCTCGCCGCTTGACAGGTAA
>JAIRSJ010000036.1 GCA_031255525.1 Campylobacteraceae bacterium | reverse complement strand
AAAAAAACTGTTTAAAGAGAGTTAAAAAAAGACATTTGTAGAAACTTGAAACGTACGATATTAGTGCATGGCACAGATTTAAAGGCAGTGAAACCTTTCCATTATAGTATTTTTGAGATTGTTACGAATAGAGATAAACTGTATAAAAATTTTATGGCAAAGCAAATTGCAAAAGACCTATTTTGATACTGCAATATTAGCGATTTAGGCTTGGCTTTTAGATTACGGCGACGTGGGGTGGTTAAATCTGCTTTTTTATTTTGTCATCGTAAGTTGTTTGTGGTGTAGCAATCTGTTTTTCATCACTATCATCAACGATATAGAGTAAAGCTGTAAAATGTTGTTTTATACTAATGCTTCTCATGATATAGCTTATTATCAAATATAAAAAAGTATAAATAATTGCTTATAAGTAGCGCAAAAAGAGGATTTAAAAATCCATCAAAAATTGACAACAAATGCAAAGTTTTTTATACTTTTAAAAAATCTGTGGTACGGAGTAAAAATTTATGAACAAAAAAACAATCCTGACGCATCCTTTTGAGTGTATATTTGATAAACACTCAAAAGTTTTGATACTCGGCTCTTTCCCTTCTCCAAAATCAAGGCAAAACGGTTTTTATTACGGACATTCTGCAAATATTTTTTGGAAAATATTGCCGCTGATAATTGGAAAAAATGAGCAGCTTTCGGACGAAAAATCGAAAAAAACTTTTTTACTTCGCAACCATATCGCCGTTTGGGACGTTTTGCACTCATGCGAAATAAAAGGCGCTGATGATAGTACGATACGAAATCCTATTCCGAACGATTTTTCCGATATCTTTGAGCGAGCTCAGATAAAAGCCGTATTCACAACGGGCAAAAAAGCAACCACGCTTTTTGAAAAATTATGCGCTGAAAAAGTCGGTCTAAACCCTATATATCTGCCCTCAACAAGCCCTGCAAATGTGAGATTGCACAAAAGCGCAGATTTTTTAGAACGCTGGAAATTAGTTGCAACGGCATTAAAAGATATATAGATTAATTTAACCACACAAAGTCGTTATTTTTATCTTGATAAAACCAAATTGATCTGTTTTTATAGTGTCTTTATTATGCAAAATGCCATTTAAAATATCGTATGCAAATAACTTTTTGCATCATAAGAGCAATATATTGATGTGTTCTGAACTTATGCGCAAAATGCAAAATCATACTCTTAGAACCTGCGCATGTAAAGATGAAATAAAAAATTGACTTGCCATACACACAAAAATCGCTTGATAAAAGCTTATCTACATACCAATTTTGTGATTTTTGTACCGATATTTATACCATATTTTTTAAAATTTCCCTGCTCTAATTCAAGCGCAAATTTTGCCTTCTTGATAGAATAATGTTTCGCAAGAGAGTAAGGCTCCATATCTTCTATCTGAAAAAGCTCTCCGTTTTCATCAAAAAAGCCTATACTGAGCGCTACTTTTGTATCTTTCATCCAAAATGAAAGCTCTGAAGCTCTGTCCCACGTAAATATCATGCCGGTTTTGATGTCATCCAAATCTGACAACCCTTTTTGTCTGCTTTTTTGTGTATTTGCCTGAGGAAGTTTCTCTATCTTGAAGCCATTGTTAAACTCCAATGTACAAAGCGGTAATACTTCACTGCAACATACACCCAAAAATAGAAAAATTGTCAAAGTTAAAACTCTAATCATCAATATCCATAAACGGCAATTTCGGCTCTAAAAAACTTTTACTCGTTTTTGTAAATTCTATCAAATCCTCAGCCGTCACAACCCATCTCGGTAAATTTTTACAAGCTTCTAAAAATACTTTTGCAGCGCTTCTTGCATCACTTAGCGCTCTATGATGAACACCCTCGTTTATCTCCAAAACTTCGCGCAATGTTTGAAGACCGTATTTTGCGCTTTTTATAGTTTTCTTAGCAAGTTTTATCGTACATAATTTTCTGTTCAAAAACGGTGCGAAATTGTGTCGTCTAAGAGCATAAGATAAAAATGTATAATCAAATTCGACATTATGCGCAACAAAAATATCAGTTCCCAAAAAAAGTCTGAACTTCTCCAATGTCTCTGCCTCGCTTGGAGCATCTTTTAGCATATCAACCGTGATGCCTGTCAGATTTACTATCGCATCGGGCAAAAAATCGGTAAAAATGAGGGAACTGAACTCATCTAAAATGGTGCCGTTTTTTAATGTTACCGCACCTATCTCTATTACTTTTGCCTCATTTAACGGGAGGTTGTTTGTTTCTATGTCCACCACGCAAAATCTCTGTTCCTGCCATTTTCTATTTTTTGTAGCAAGAGATAAATCACCGTTTTCTTTCTCCGTGACATCAAGTCCCAAAGAGTTGAGCTCTTCCACGCAAGTTATATCAAAATCGCTCAGATACTCGCACTCTTCCAACATGCAAAAAAAACGTTTTGCATTTAAATCTTTTTTAGCTAATTTATCGGTAAGTTGTTCAAATTGTTTCAATTTTTGGCTCTTTTTATAAACTCTCTTATCTTATCTTTATCTTTTACGCCTTTTTCTTTTTCAACGCCGCTACTTACGTCAACCGCATAAAAATTATACTTTTTAACCTCATCTATATTTTTAGCATCAAGCCCACCGGCGAGTATAAATTTTGAGCAGTCAATACCATCAAACCAAGAAAGTTCCAGCCTTTTTCCACATCCGCCAAAACCATCTACAAATGCGTCGATAAGATAATATTCATCTTTTAAATTTAAAATATCCTCTTTGCTTTTTGCTCTTATAACTTTCAAATGCGGAACTTCAAGTTTTGCATAAAATTCATCATCTGCTTCAAAATGAATTTGCGCAAGAGTTAGTTTTACATCTTTACATATAAGGTTTATTTCATCAGCACTTTCATGCACAAAAAGCCCTACTTTCTCTACAAATACAGGAAGTTTTTCGATGATTTCTTTTGCATTTTTTGGCGAAATATATCTTGAAGATTTTTCATAAAACACAAATCCAAGTGCGTCAACACCCGCATTTATCGCCGTTATCGCATCGTTATATGAGCAAATTCCGCAAATTTTAACTCTCAATTTACACTCTTAAAGAATTAATTGCATCTTTGTACGAATTTGCGCTAAAAACATAATTTCCGGCAACAACTATATCAACTCCGGCATTTTTGAGAGCTTTTATGTTTTTATCATTTACGCCGCCATCAACTTCAATCAATGCTTTTGAATTTCGCTTCACAATCAACTCTTTTAATTTTTGCGATTTTTCCAAAACAGACGAAATAAAACTTTGTCCGCCAAAACCGGGATTTACACTCATCAAAAGCACCAAATCCAAATCTTCGAGCAAATACTCTATCTCATCAACTTTTGTGTGAGGATTTAGAACAATTCCAGCACCAATTCCGTAACTTTTTATCTTTTGGATAAGTCTGTGAGGATGTTTTTCCTCTTCAATATGAAACGATAAAAATTTTGGTTTTATATGCGAAAAAAGTTCAACAAAAAAAGTGTTATTTTCTACCATCAAGTGTATATCAAGCGGTTTTGTCGCTACTTTTTTTACAGCATCAACAACAACAGGTCCTATAGTTAGATTTGGAACAAAATGTCCATCCATGACATCAATATGCACAAAATCGCACTCTGCATCGCAAATGGCTTTTATCTCACTATCAAGTTTTCCAAAATTTGCAGAAAGTATACTTGGAGCTACGAGCATAAATACCCTTCAAATTTAAAATAGCTCAATTGTATCAAAAGTTGTGATAATTTATCTTTATTTCATAAGACAACTGACACAAAAATAACATTTTATATTAAGACTATTAAATATTTCCACAGTCTAACTCATGTGAACTTTTATATTTTCAAAAAAATTGAAAATTTCAGCGCATCAAAAATTGCCTTTTACAAATAATCAAACCCTGTATCGCCTTTAATATTGCTTTTGTTATAATTTCTCATCAAAGGATATCAAAAATGAAAAGATTATTTGCCGAATGGGAAAAACAAGATTCGCTTCTGCTTGCTCTGCCGCATAAAAAAACCGATTGGCTGCCGTATCTGGACGAAATACTTCTATCTTATAAGGAGTTTATCAAGGCAGCTTCGACTTATGAACACTGTACTATTTTATGCGCCGATAAAAAGGAGGCTGAAAACTTATTTGCAAAATGCGATAATATCACGCTTGTCCAATTGCCGACAAACGATACGTGGATAAGAGACTTCGGCGCTATTGACGTAGAAACAAAAGAAGGAATTGTTTCGTATGATTTTACATTTAATGCCTGGGGTGGGAAGTTTGAATCTGCGCTTGATAATACGGTCAATAAAAAATTATACCAAAGCAGCATTATGAAAGGTAAACTCACAAGCATACCTATGGTGCTTGAGGGTGGCAGTATAGACAATAACGGCAGCGGTGTTGCGATTACGACTTCAAAATGTCTTTTGGAAAAAAACAGAAATCCCAATCTAAGCAAAAGCGATATAGATGCAAAACTAAAAGAGCTATTTGGATTAAAACAAATAATCTGGCTTGAATACGGCTTTTTAAAGGGTGATGATACGGATTCGCACGTAGATACACTTGCTCGTTTTATCACAAAAGATACGATAGCTTACACAACATGCGAAGATAAAAAAGACGAACATTTTGAAGAGTTGAAAAATATGGAAAAAGAGTTGGAGTGCACAGGTTTTAAACTACTGCCCTTGCCGATGCCAAAACCGATATTTTACAAAAATGAGCGTCTGCCCGCAACTTATGCAAATTTTGTATTTGTAAACGGCGCGGTTTTGATGCCGACATACAGCGATACGAATGATTTGAAAGTAAAAAAGCTTTTGCAACAAGCTCTGCCGAAACACAAAATAATAGGCGTAGATGCGACTGTTTTTATAAGACAGCACGGAAGTCTTCATTGCGCAAGCATGAATAAATTTAGCACCAAATAAATTTTTAGCGCTTAAAAATCTCTAATTTTAGCTAAAGACGTCGCAAAACATTTGAGTTTAATGATTTTATTAACTACTTGTGGTATAATCACACCTTTGCATGGTATTTTTATCAATATGAAACCAAAATTTATTTAAAGGATTTGCAATGGCAAGAAAATGCGCAATCACAGGCAAGGGTCCGCTTGTGGGAAACAATGTCAGCCACGCTAACAATAAAACAAAAAGACGATTTTTGCCCAATCTTCGAACAGTAAGAGTTACACTTGAAGACGGCACTACAAGAAAAATCAGAGTAGCTGCCTCAACGCTTCGTACAATGAAGAAAAACGGCTAATTTTTTTACCCCGCAGGGAGTGAATTATGAACTTTGATAAAAAGGACAAATCACCCCGAGGGTGGCACAAACAGCCTGCCACCCCAAAAGTTAGAATAGACAATCAAATTTATGAACAGCTAAAACCTTTAAGATTACCGCTGATACTGCTTATTGTGATTACGATGATAGGCGCCTTCGGCTATGTTTTAATAGACAATTTTACTCTTATTGACGCCATATATCAGGCAGGTTTTACATTTACGACCGTAGGATTTGGCGAGATAGGTAAAATCTCTACGGCAGGACGTTTCTTTACTATCGGATTAATCGTTTTAGGATTTGGAGTTTTTTCATTTTCTATCGGTATTTTGATCGACATGATAAACAAAGGAACTCTTATAAAACTCATCAAGGAGAGGCGTATGCTTCAAAAAATCGCCAGATTAAAAAATCACTTTGTCATTTGCCACCACAATAATTTTACCGTAGAACTCTCAAAACAGTTTCGCCAAAACCACATACCGTTTGTCGTAGTGGACAATTCGCCCGACATAGAATCCATAGCCAGACAAAATCTATATCCGTATTTTGTGCAAGGTGAACCGCATACCGAGCTTTCTGTGCTAAAATCCTCACTCTCAAGTGCAAAAGGCGTTATAACGCTTAGTGAAAATATTGCCGACAATATCGCTCAAGTCGTGACTACAAGACTTTATGAAAAAGAGTTGGGATTAAAAAAGCCGTTTTTTATCATGTCACACGCGAGCAACGACAGCGATGCACTCAAACTTAAAAAACTCGGCGCTGACTCTGTTGTATCACCCTCAAAACTTGTAGCCCAACGCTTAAGCGTTGTGAGTCTGCATCCTGATATGCAAAATATGCTGGAAAGCTTTCTGTCCAAAAAAGACTCTCCGATAAATATTGAAGAAGTTGAAATACCAGACTACTCTTGGCTCATATTCAAAAAACTAAAAGAGGCAAGAATAAGAGATATAACAAATGTAAGCGTTGTCGGCATAAGTGACCTTAACGGTAAATTTCTTCCCATGCCGCAGGGTGAAACGCTGATAGGAACAAAATCCAAACTGCTGCTAATAGGCAGTATGGAAGGCATTATAAACACAAAAAGATTGATCAGAAAAAAGACAAAACCTGAAGAGTTAAAATACGTTTAAAAGTGTTTTGCAAGTACTGTTATTAGGAGTTGAGTATGTTTGATATATTGCCGCTAAAAGGCGGTCTTGATAATGTGCAAGGATTTTTCAGCGGAGGTATCAGCGTAGGACTTAAGCCGAACAACAAAAGAGATATAGCTTTCATAAGAAGCGATACACCTTGCGATGTAGGCGCGATTTTTACATCAAACAAATTCCAAGCCGCACCAATACGCCATTTTAAAAAATACGGCAAAACGTTTCAAACGAACTTCATTCTGATTAACTCCAAAAATGCCAACGCTATGACCGGCAAAGAGGGCATAGACGATATAGATGAAATATTTTCGTATATTCCGGACTCTTTGCACGTACAAAATCCTATCATGAGCTCAACGGGCGTTATAGGATATAGGCTTGATACAAAAAAGATAGCAAAATCTTTCGAGCTTTTTGATTTTTATGCTAAAGACTCAAATGCAGCTGCCGAAGCGATCATGACAACCGATAGATTTAAAAAAGAGATATCCGTAAGAGTAGATATCGAAGGAGAAGGCTCGTTTCATATAGGGGCTATTTGCAAAGGAGCAGGCATGATAAATCCTTCGCTTGCCACAATGCTTTGTTTTATTCTAACAGACGCAAATGTTCCAAAA